>WJIJ01000051.1 GCA_014730345.1 Candidatus Zixiibacteriota bacterium
AAATATGGAGGCGGCGGGAATCGAACCCGCGTCCGAAAATAATTCCTGCGCTCCGTCTACATGCTTAGCCTGTCATTTAATTCTCGCGGCACCGCTCGCCGACAGGCAGGCTCTCGATACCGCCATCCCCTCAAGTTTCGCCTACCGGTCCGGGGAAAACCGGAAAGCTATCCCGCAGTAATCGACGCCACTTCCGTGAACCCGCAGGCGCATCCACGGCAGGCGAGCCGCTAATTGTTTTTACGCGGCCAGTGCGTAGTTATAGTCCGCACTTACGGTGTTTGCCGGCTTTTGTCGAGGTTGCCGACTACCTCGGCATGCTGAAACGCCACCCTTATTCCCGTCGAAACCAGGTCGCCCCCAAAATCATGAGGCGCGGTAACACGGCGGTGGAATTTTATACCGTATTATCCATTTTTCAAAGAGCCGTTGTATTAAACGTATCGGAATTACATTTGTTTCAAATTAACATATTGATGTACCGATTTCCAAACCCATAATAAATGCGCCATGAAGGGCTCGAACCTTCGACCCACTGATTAAGAGTCAGTTGCTCTACCAGCTGAGCTAATGGCGCATTATTAATCTGGAGGGGATAACGCTCTAATACGCAACATCCCTTAGCTTTACAATATGAGGGTGGGAGGGCTCGAACCTCCGACCACCTGCTTAAAAGGCAGATGCTCTACCGCCTGAGCTACACCCCCGTTTCCGCAAATTGCGGATAACGCCTTGATAGTAAAATACTATTTTCGTTCATGTCAAGCAAAAACTGAATTCTTTTGCATTATCGGTCTTTTCCATATTTCATTTGCAATATTTTATCCACTCCCTTTATTAAAAAAATATGAATTTAGAGCATTTTGTTCCGCAAAATATACTTCCTCTGGTCCAGAAGCCTGCCCGTTACGCCGGCGGAGAGCTTGGTTCTATCAAAAAGGACCCGTCCGGGAAGCTGAAATTCTGTCTCTGTTTTCCGGATTTATACGAGATAGGCATGTCCAACCTGGGTATGCAGATTATCTATCACCGGATAAACTCTTTCGAAAACGCTTTATGCGAACGGGCATTCAGCGCCGCCCCCGATTTCGAGGAAAAATTAAAAGAGCATAATGTACCACTTTACAGTCTGGAATCATTCATGCCGTTACGGGAATTCGATTTCGTCGGTTTTTCAGTGGAATATGAACTCGCATATTCGAATATCCTCGACATGCTTGATTTGGCGCGGATACCATTGAAATCCGCCGAAAGGAGTGGGAATGACCCGATTATAATCGCCGGCGGTCCGGCAATACTAAATCCGGAACCGATCGCGGATTTTATCGATGCGTTCTTCATCGGCGATGGAGAGGAAATAGTCAGCGATATTATAGAGCGCGCCGATTCCGACCGCTATCGGGACGCCGACCGTCACGGCAAATTGAAGATTCTTTCTGATATAGGCGGATGCTACATTCCCGGGTTTTACAAATGGGATAATAACGGTTCCCTTATTCCGGTGGAGAACGGTATTCCTGAAAAAATCAGGGTACGCGCCTGCAGTGAGTTGAAAAATGATTACTACCCGTATTCACCGATAATTCCCAATATCGAGACGGTTCATGACCGGCTTACAGTTGAGCTTATGCGCGGTTGTCCCCGGGGATGCCGTTTCTGCCAGGCCGGGTATCAGTACCGTCCCCGCCGGGAGCGTCCTCCGGAGGATATCATCCGGCAGGTAAAGGACGTTCTCGCGAAAACCGGTTATGACGAGGTTTCCCTGCAATCGCTTTCCTCCACCGACTATTCGCAATTGGAAGGTTTGCTGAGCCGTTTGAATTCAATACTTAGCGGGAAGCGTGTTTCCCTGGCTTTACCATCATTCAGGTCGGGAACATTGTCAGTGGACACGTTGAAAAAACTGGACAGCGGCAGGAGGACGGGGATTACCATGGCGCCGGAGGCAGGCACCCAGCGCTTGCGGGATGTTGTCAATAAAGATATTACCGAGGACGAGATAATCGAGACTGCCGAAATGGTTTTCAGCAACGGTTGGAATAATATCAAGTTGTATTTCATGATCGGCCTTCCTACCGAAACCGCTGAAGATATACAAGGTATAATCAAACTTATTCGCGATATTGAATCTATAGCCCGTAAGTATGGCGGGCGCAACAAGGTCAATGTTACCATATCGCCTTTTGTCCCCAAACCCCTTACGCCATTTCAATGGGAAAAGCAGATTACGCTGGAGGAAATTCTTGAGAAATACCGCTTGCTTAGAACCGGACTGAAATCCAAGAAAATCGATGTTCGATTTCATCACGCGGAAAACAGCGTAATCGAGGGGATTCTCTGTAGAGGCGGACGCGAACTGGGGGATGTTTTAAGAAAGATACATGAATACAGGCTTCGGCTTCAAAGCTGGTCGGAGTATTTTGATTATGACCGCTGGTTGATGGCGTTGCGTTACTGCGAAGTAGACTACCAGAAAATACTGGGCGGATATGAGGAAGATAATATATTACCCTGGTCGCATGTAACCAAAGGCATACCAGAGAGATTCTTCAAAAGCGAGAAAGAAAAAGCGTACCGGAATGAACCGCTTCGAAAGCGTTCAGGCAAAACAGGGTCGGAAAAGCAAATATCCGAAAAATCCGCAGACAGCGGCTCTTTCGGCCGTAAAAAGCGAAAGACTCAAAACTCAACCACACTTCAACTTCCCGAATCCGTGGTCAGGATACGATGGACCCGCGACGAGAGTTTGAGATTTTTATCTCATAAGGACAATATCCGGCTTTTTCAACGGGCGATACGGCGGGCTGATCTGCCGGTTGAATATTCACAGGGGTTTTCCCCCCGCCCGAAACTTTCGTTCGGTCCGCCATTGGCCGTGGGTTTCACATCCGAGGATGAGTACATTGATATAAAACTTAATCAGCCTTTCCAGAATTCAATGCTGGTTGACCTGCAAAAAACACTTCCCGATGGAATTGAACTGAAAGACGCTGTCTCCGGAAACGCGTTTATGAATTCTGTTTCCAAGCTGATCAATTTGCAGAAGTATATCATAACAACAGATTATGATTTGAAACCGGAAATAATCAATGAACTGCCTGAACAAATCATAGCCAGGCGTGTAAAAGATAATGATGAATTCGAAATAGATATAAGGCCAGGGCTTCATGATATTAAAATATTGGATAATAACCGGATTGAGCTGGTTAATTATTTAAACCGCCCCGGCGTCGGAAGGCCCGTTGAATACCTTGTTTATCTTCTGAATGTTCCTGAAAAGCAAGCCCAAACGGCAAAATTTCATCGGGTTCAGCAGTATAACTTTGAGGACGGCGAGATGAGAACTGTTTTCGAGATTTCAACATGAGCACAGCCGCGATAAAAAAGAATAAAACCCGCGAGGTGGCAGTTAAATGCTATCTCAGTATCAGTTCCGGAAATGTATTCATACAGGATTCGCTGAATAAAGCGTTTAAGAATTACAAGTTCAAGCCCCGCGACAAAGCATTTCTCAGTGAAATGCTCTTTGGAGCGGTCAAGATGAAACGTCGAATCGATTTTGTTTTGGACAAATTTGTGGAGCAGGAGCTTTCTCCATGGACAGAGGCTTGCCTTAGACTCGGTTTGTACCAGATGATGTTCAGCGGAGGTACGCCTGATTACGCGGCGGTGAATGAATTCGTTGAGTTGACCGCGAAACATGACAATCCCGGGGCGGCATCCCTGGTAAATGCTGTCCTGCGGAGGTACCAGCGGGAGTCAGAGAAAATTGAGTATCCCGGATTTGATATTGATCCGGTCGGTCATCTTGGCCTATACCATTCGCTTCCCGATTGGCTGGTGAAATCGTGGATAAACTTTTATGGCAAAATAGACGCCCTTGCTCTGGCGGAACATGCCAACTCCCGAAGCCTGCCATCCTTAAGGCTTTTCTCATTGAACCGCCGCAAACCCAACTTTAAAGAAATGGAAGATTCCGGTTTTATTCCCCATGAATATTTCGATGGATATTTTACTTATACCGGAAAGGGCGACCCGCGGGATAAGGACATCTACAAGCGGAATTTCGTTTATTTCCAGGATCCCTCGGCAGGAATGGCGGTGAAGCTATCAGGCGCGAAAGTAGGGGATTACATTTTCGATATCGGGGCGGCTCCAGGAGGAAAGACCATCAACCTTTACGAAGCGATTCAGGGTAAAGGAAAGATTACCGCAATCGAAGCTAATCAGGGTAAACTTACCGGATTGAAAAAAAACCTTTACAGGATGGGTATAAAGACTGTAAATATTATCGGGAAAGACGTGCAGGACTTCCATGTCAGGCGCAGGGGAGATGTAGTGCTCGTCGATGTCCCCTGCTCGGGATTGGGGACGCTGTCCCGTAACGCTGATTTGAGATGGAGAATCGAACCGCAGGAAATAAGCAGCTATGCTACACAGCAAAGAGAAATACTCCAGGCCGCTTCCAACCTGGTTAAACCGGGAGGGCGATTGATTTACAGCACATGCACTATATCAGATCCGGAGAACAGGGGCGTGGTTAATTCATTTCTTGCCGATAATCCCAACTTCGTCCGGGCTAACACCAGCGCGGCCGTCTACAACCTTAAGCGGGAATCGGTAACGGTTGAAGGCGATCTCTTGATTTTGCCGTTTCATTACAATACCGATGGGGCTTTTGTGAGCGTTATGAGGAGGATGAAATGAGCTTTTTAAAGCGGCGGATTACATGGCGGGATTTACGCAGATGGCTGTCGATTATCTTCATTTGCTCCGTTCTATTCCTTATTCTGGTCTTATTCACCGACACGGTAATAATGCCGATGGTAGTGCGCCACGGCCAGGAGTCGGTAGCCCCGGATGTATCCGGCGTGCATATGGAGGAAGCAAAACGTATTCTCAAAGAGCACGGATTCAGGTGGGAGATAGCCGCCGAGGAATTCTCGCCCGTGGAACCGAGGTTTACTGTTCTTACCCAGCAACCCGCTCCCGGTTTACAGGTCAAGAACGGGCGGACCTTCAGCCTGGTTATCAGCAAAGGCGGGGAAACCGGTATGGTTCCCGAACTGCGCGGATTAACCCTGCGGCAGGCGAAATTAATGCTCGAAGAAGATGATTTCAAACCGGGGATGATAACCTATGACTACCATGATAGACTTCCAGCGGACGTAATCGTGCGTACATATCCTCCGGCGGGAGCGCAGATTAACCGCGGCGGAACCGTAGACCTGGTTGTAAATCTTCGCGAAGGAACCCGGCTGATTACGGTGCCCGATTACCTCGGGATGAATTATTCCGATGTGGAAACCGATGTAATACAGATAGGGTTGCGAATCGGCGAGGTTTCCCGCGAGCGCGATGATTCAGTTCTCCCGGAAACCGTCCTCTCCCAATCGCTGGTTCCGGGGATGGAAGTCGCCGAAGGCACCGAGATAAGTTTCACCCTGAGCGAATCGAAAGGTCCATAATGGCCGATGTTATTATAGCCCCGTCTTTATTATCCTGTGATTTTGCCCGCATTGCCGAAGAAGTAAAGGCGGTCGAACAAGCCGGAGCCGACTGGCTTCATATCGATGTTATGGACGGTCATTTCGTTCCCAATTTAACCATAGGGCCGGCTGTAGTTAGCGCCATAAAAAAGGTCGCCTCAGTTCCCCTCGATGTTCACCTGATGATATCCAATCCCGATGATTTCATCGAGCAGTTCGTCGATGCCGGTTCCGATTATCTCACTGTCCATTATGAAGCATGCACCCACCTGCATCGGACCCTGACCGCTATTAAACATGCCGGCGCGATACCGGGCGTTTCACTTAATCCGGCAACCCCGCCGGAAATGATACTCCCGGTTTTGAGTGAGATCGAATTGATACTCTTTATGACCGTCAATCCCGGATTCGGTGGACAGGATTTCATCCCTTCGGTTTTAGATAAGGTCGGCCCGATAAAATCCGGTTTGAACGAGCTTGGCAAAGGATGCCTCCTTGCCGTGGATGGCGGTATAAATGAAGTAACCGCCCCCGCGGTTATCAAGAAAGGCATCAATGTGCTTGTCGCCGGCAGTTACATCTTCGGTTCTCCTGATTACCGCAAAGCTATCGATTCTTTAAGATAAGCGGTTCAATTCAAACAAACCCTTGATATTTTTATCATTTCGTGCAATAATAACTTCCTGACAGGGGAAGGTGTTTAACTCAATTTAGATAAGGTGAATATATGTTCAGGAAACTTATATATATTGTAATCAGCGCGTTATTACTTTTTTCCTGCGGCGGTAACGGCGACGGCGGCAAAACGAAGCTCGTTTTTAAAGTAGGCAAGGTTGCGGGGCAGTCCGGGTACCTCGCTCAAATTGTTGAAGAATTCGAAAACGAAAATCCCGGTGTAGATGTTGTATTGGAAATATTGCCTTCTATTACCGACCAACAGCATCAGTTCTATATCACAAGCCTTGAGGGAGGTTCCTCGGATTTCGATGTTTTCGCGCTCGATGTAATATGGGTTCCGGAATTCGCCCTTGCCGGTTGGTTGGAGAGCCTGGAGGGGAAATTTACCGATGAGCAATTGGCCAATTTCCTGCCGGGGCCTTTGAAGGCGGATACCTACAATGGGGAGTTATATGCCGTTCCCTGGTATGTCGACGGCGGAGTTCTTTATTATCGAGAGGACCTCCTCCAAAAATACAATGTCAAACCGCCTGATACATTCGCCGGACTCAAGCAGGCCGCCCGCAAAATCATGAAGGGTGAAGATAACAGCAAACTTGCCGGCTTTATCTGGCAGGGCAAGCAGTACGAAGGCCTGGTATGTTCCGCGTTGGAATTCATCGAGGGTAATTGCGCCGGTATCCTCGATGATGGTGGCAATCCGGTTATTAACAGTGAAAGAGCAATCGAAGCGCTGGCATTCATGAAGCAACTCATCGATGATGGTATCGCGCCTGAATATGTAACCACCACCGATGAGGAAGCCACGCGTCATTCATTTGGCAATGGCAATGTTATATTCATGCGAAACTGGCCCTACGCCTACAACATCTTCAACACCGAAGGTTCAAAAGTGAAGGACAAAGTCGCGGTGAAAACAATGCCCCATTTCGAGGGATGTGAATCCGCGTCCACCCTCGGAGGCTGGCAGTTGGGTATTAATAAATTTTCGAAACATAAAGATTGGGCCTGGAAATTCATCGAGTTTATGTCCCGGTATGAGACCCAGAAAAAAATGGCGTTGAATGTCGGATTGAAGCCATCCCGCAAGGACGTTTACTCCGACGAGGACCTTGTAAAACAACAACCCTTTATGGCTGAGTTGCTGAATACTTTATTGCAAGCGGTACCCCGGCCGGTTTCGCCATATTATCCGCAGATATCCCTCGTCTTACAGGCGAAGTTTTCCGAGGTTCTATCCGGGTCATCCTCCGCCGAACAAGCCCTCAACGAAGCCCAAACGAGACTCACGGAGATAATTAACCGGAGGAAATAGTGGAATCCCGATTCGGGTACCTGTTAATAATCCCCGCATTGCTGACTATCGCTGTAGTCGCCATATATCCGATTATCGATGTTTTCATCCTCAGCCTCTATGAACGTTTTCTCACCCTTGGCATTGACGAGTTCACAGGTCTTAACAATTATCTAAAATTAGTCAATGATGCCCGTTTCTGGAACGCGTTAAAAAACACGGCTGTTTTTACATTCTTCTCGGTATCACTCGAGCTGATACTGGGGATGGCTGTCGCTTTATTTATCAACAGGCCGTTTTCTCTGCAGGGACTGATTAGGGCGGCGGTGCTTCTCCCGTGGGCGGTTCCTACTGTGGTTTCCGCCAAGATATGGGCATGGATATTCAACACCGACCTGGGTATTTTGAACTATGCTTTGCTCAATTTCGGATTGATTGACGCCGATTTGAATTGGCTGGGGAGTACCGGATATGCAATGGCGGCGGCGATAACTGTTGATGTCTGGAAAACCACTCCTTTCGCGGCGTTATTGCTTTTGGCCGGCTTGCAGGTAATCCCCGATGATCTTTACAAGGCGGCAAGCGTGGACGGCGCTTCCCGGTGGCAGAAATTCCGGCATATCACTATTCCGCATTTAAAACCGGTAATTATGATAGTCCTGTTGTTCCGGACCCTCGATGCTTTCCGGGTTTTCGATGCTATTTACATCCTGACCGGCGGCGGCCCCGCGAATTCAACCGAAACCCTGAGTGTTTACGCGTACAAGATATTGTTCCAGACCCTCGATTTCGGCTACGGTTCCACTATCGCCGTTTCCGTTTTTGCCGCGGTGATGCTTATCAGCATCGGCTATATCTCTATTTTAAAACGCAGGGGAGGGCTGTTGTCCTGAAGAACGCATTGAACAGGTCCCTGTTTTATCTTGCCCTCTTCCTGATGGTTTTCTATTTGATAGGACCGGTTATATGGCAGTTGATAACTTCCTTGAAGCCAAATGCCATTCTTACATCCCTGCCTCCGGTATTGCCGGAAAAAGTTGTATTCACTCATTACGTCTCCGTGTTTACCGAGCGTCCTTTTGCCCGTATAATCCTGAACAGTTTCATCGTAGCTACTTCGACAACGGTTTATTGTTTGGCAATTGGAGTATTGTCGGCATTTGCCATTTCCATCTTCGATATTAAGGGAAAAGCGCTTTTCCTGGGGCTTGTGCTTTCCATATCGATGTTTCCGCCCATAGCTACTGTCAGCCCGTTGTACCTGCTCATCAGGGCGCTTGGCATCCGGGATACATACCTCGCGCTGATATTCCCATACGCGACATTCGCACTGCCACTGTCGATATGGGTACTGTCCAGCTTTATATCTGAAATTCCCAAAGAGCTTTACAAGGCGGCGCGGGTCGATGGCTGTACTCCTTTGCAGGCATTGTGGAAGGTCCTGTTTCCCCTGGCCGCTCCGGGAGTGTTTACGTGCGCCATACTTGTTTTTATATTCGCCTGGAACGAATTTCTTTACGCGCTGACCTTTACTACCACCGTTCAATCCCGCACTATCCCGGTAGCTATAGCGCTGTTCCCCGGACTTCACGAAGTCCCCTGGGGAGAGATGGCGGCGGCTTCGATAATCGTTACCGCTCCATTGGTAATTTTGGTATTTGTTTTCCAAAAAAGAATAATTTCAGGCTTAACGGCGGGATCGGTTAAGGGCTAATGGCAGGCATCCAGTTAAAAGGACTAAGCAAGCGTTTCGGTAAAAACGTGGCTATTCACCCCCTCGATCTGAAAATCGATGACGGTAGTTTTATGGCTATCGTGGGACCTTCCGGCTGTGGTAAATCAACACTGCTCAACCTTATAGCCGGGCTGGAAACTCCATCTGGCGGGGATATAATCTTTGATGGGCAGTCGGTGCTGAACCTGAATCCTCGTAAACGCGACGTTGCCTTCGTTTTTCAGACTTACGCGCTGTACCCGCACAAAACGGTCTACGAAAATATCGGCTTTCCGCTTAGTATTGCCAGGGTGGAGAAGAATGAAATCGATAAACGGATCCTTGAGGTTGCCGAACTCCTCGGGTTGCAAAACCTGCTTTCGCGAATGCCCAGAGAACTTTCGGGTGGACAAAGACAAAGGGTCGCCCTTGGCCGGGCGATTATCCGGCAACCGAAAGTATTCCTGCTCGATGAACCCCTCTCTAATCTTGACGCCAAACTTCGGGTGCAGACCCGGGCCGAGTTGAAAAAACTTCATGAAAGGTTAAAAACTACATTTGTCTATGTAACCCACGATCAGACCGAAGCAATGAGCCTTGCCGATAAGATCGCTATCCTGAAGGACGGTAAACTTCACCAATCGGCGCCCCCGCGGGAAATCTACAACAATCCGGCTGATACATTCGTGGGCGGCTTCATAGGAAGCCCGGGGATGAATTTCATTAAGGCGGCAATCGATGCTGAAGGGCGTGAAGTAGCAATTGAAAACATGCTGTACCCGCTGTCCCAACCGCTCGAAAAATCCGGGGATATTATCGTTGGGCTTCGCCCGGAGCACTTCTCTATCGGTGAACATGCGAATGAAAAAGCCCTTGCCAAAGAAGCTGTAGTTGTGGAGCCTCTCGGTTCCGAAACACTGATTCAAACTGAAATATCAGGCGCTCAGGTTGTTATCCGCGCCCCGGCGGATTACAATTGCGAAGCAGGAGACCCAATACAGGTTACTCCGTTGATTGAAAACGCCAACTTTTTCCATCCGGAAACCGGCGTCAATATAGAACTAATGGATTGAATTACTATTTTATAAGGGACATTGGTTTAACAATCGAGAAATCCCCTGAGGTTAAACGGTAGAAATATACGCCGGATGCAAAACGGGAAGCATCCCATACTACCGAACCGCCGCTGGATTTATTTTCGTGATGGAAAATATTATCTACAACCTGCCCGGAGTTATTATATATGGTAATCTCGGCTATTCCCGGTTCTAAGTTTGAGAATAAAATCCGGGTGGACGCATTGAAAGGATTGGGGTAGTTTGAAGTCTCAAGTTCAAAATCCACCGGGGAAGAATTCTCATCGGAAAACCCTGTTGGGCTGAATCGAAAGATATGAAATGAATCCCCGCTGATGGCATATATATACTCATTCCAAACAGCGAGCGACTTAATATAGCCAATGCTATTATCATTGATTGCCAACTCCGGGTTGTATACATCCCTGACATCGATAATGCTGATACCCATCTCGCCGTCGGCAACATAAATAAAACCATCCCAGATCGCTATATCTACTGCATTACCCGGCGTTTGCCGATGGCTCAGGATTATTATATTTTCCGGGTCCCCCATATCCCCAATAGAAATACCATTGACGCTGTCGGCGATATAGGCGTAACCGCTAACTCCGAAAACCGAATTGATATAACCAAAATCATCGAGACTGCTTAAATGTATCAAATCCAAACCGTCCGCAATATAGTGATGAAAACCGCCGTTGCCGTCGGCAAGGTACATACCGCCGCAGGTCCCGGTAATTCTACTCGCGTAACCGGGTGTTTGCAGTGATTCGAGAAATTCAGGTTCCTCAGGGTTTATTATCAAAGTCGCGTGCAATCCTGAATCGCCATCGGCGACAAATGATATACCGCAGGATACAATAAGGTCATTGGCATAACCGGGCGTGCCATAACTGCCAACGTATAATGGATTCTCAGCATTACCATAGTCAATTATCGTTACCCCCGAATCGCCGTCGGCTACATGCACGAAAGGATAAGCGATATAAAGCCCCGCCGCGTAGCCGGGAGTGTCGAAAGCCCCGAGATATTCCGGGTTTTGAGGCGATAATACGTCATAAGCCTCAATGCCGCTTTCTCCCAAAGCTATGTATGCCCTACCGCCGTATATTGCGATCGCCTCCGCTGTCGCACCCAGATAGGTGGTGGATAGATGTGTTAATCCCTGGGCGGAAACCATACAAGGCAGAGAAATTAGGATAATCAATAAAATGACAATAGTATTCGTTTTCATGATTCTTGTAAAATTAAACTGTCGCGATTGTTCTTTGGTTCCTCCTGAAATAATTTACCGAAAAAAATGCGTGCTAATTGCTATTGATAATTTTATACTGCCTTCCTGTGTTAAGATAACCTGAGTTATGTGTTCACCGGAGGTTTGATGAAACTGGGTACACTATGCTATATCAGAGATGACGGCAAAACATTGATGCTTCACCGGGTTAAGAAAGCTAACGATATGCATGAGGGCAAATGGAACGGTCTCGGAGGCAAGGTTCAGCCCGGCGAATCACCGGAGGAGTGCGTAATCAGGGAAATAAAGGAAGAATCCGGCCTCGAAATAGACGAACCTCAGTTGAAGGGAGTGATAACCTTTCCCAAGTTTGATGATATCGAGGATTGGTATGTGTTTGTGTTCACCACCGATAAATTTTCGGGTGAGTTGATCGATTCCAACGAAGGAGTGTTAAAATGGATTCCCGATGGACAACTCCTTGATCTGCACCTGTGGGACGGCGACCGTATATTCCTTAAATGGCTTGATAACGACGGGTTCTTTTCGGCCAAATTCGAATATAACAAAGGAAGGCTTATCAAGCACAGCGTGAATTTTTATCCTGCGGCTATTCGAGAAACCCAAAACGAAATCAGTTCGGGGGAGATACGACGGTGAACGACAAAAACGCGGTGGTTTTACTCAGCGGCGGATTGGATTCATCGACAACCGCGGCCATCGCCCGAGATTCCGGTTACCTGCTTAACTGCCTGACATTCGACTACGGGCAACGCCATGCCCATGAGCTGAACTCCGCGAGAGCGGTAGCGGCGTATCTAAATGCCGGGAAACATTTAACACTTAAAATAGAACTGGACAAAATAGGGGGGTCGGCTTTAACGGATAATATCAAAGTTCCCAAAAACAGGGATGCCGCCGGGATTGAGCGGTGTATTCCCATAACTTACGTACCCGCGCGCAATACAATTTTCCTGTCCTACGCTCTCGCTTACGCCGAGGTCAGCGGCGCGGAACACATATTCATCGGTATTAACTCGGTTGATTACAGCGGTTACCCGGATTGCCGCCCGGAATACATACGGGCATTCGAGCAGATGGCCAGCCTCGCCTTGAAAAAAACTGTAGAGGGGACGATGAGTGTTAAAATCCATACTCCCTTGATTGAAATGACCAAAGCGGAGATTATCAAAAAAGGCGTTGAATTGGGGATGGATTTCAGCTTAACTTACAGCTGTTATGACCCGTCGCCGGAAGGATTGGCATGCGGCAGGTGCGATAGTTGCATGCTCCGTTTGAAAGGCTTTGAGGAAGCGGGCTTTAAGGATCCGTTGAAATACCGGGATTAACTATGGATAGAAAATTTATCATCTTGCTCAGTATTTTTATAGGAAGTATTACTATTGCTTCGGTACTCGCCAGCAAAATTATCGATGTTTTCGGCTTTTTCGTGCCCGCCGGAATTATCGCGTATTCTGTAACTTTCATCATTACCGATGTTGTCGGAGAATTATGGGGAAAGGACCGGGCGCGCGATTGTGTAATGGGCGGATTTATAGCGTTGGTAGTCGTATTGGTGTTGGTTCAATTCGCTTTGATACTCCCCAAAGCCCCATTCTGGGAGGATGAAAACGCCTTTAACTCTATCCTTGGAAGTACTTCCCGGATAATTATTGCTTCCTTCATAGCCTATCTTGTAAGCCAGTTCCATGATGTCTGGGCCTTTCATTTTTGGCGAAAATTAACCAATACCCGGCATCTATGGTTGAGAAACAACCTTTCCACAGCAGTATCCCAGTTCATCGATTCTTTTGTATTCGTGATTATCGCCTTCTATGGGGTATTCCCGGTATGGGACCTGATACTCGGTCAGTGGATAATAAAAATGTTTATCGCCCTCCTGGATACTCCCATTGTTTACCTGTTGATCTGGCGGTTGAAATCAGCTAAGACTTGATTCATTATTGTTAGCGCTTAATCGAAAAGGAAGACTCCAATATTGTAAGAATATTAAAATAATAAATAATGATTGACATATTGTTAGTAAATCATTAAAATTTTGTTAGATTAACATTAAAAAGGAGGCAAAATGGTTTTGCTAAGGTGTGTTACGTTTTCTCTACTCTCGCTTCTTTTTTTATTTTCAGCATGTTCTGATGACGACAGCGGGACGAACTCAAATGGTACAAATCCGCCGGTTGAAGCAAGTATTGGCCCGGCAGGCGGCACTATGGAAATGGCAAACAATGTATCTTTAACTATCCCGGCAGGCGCGCTGAACGACACGGTCGATTTCCGGATAGAAGTCAACAGTGCTCCTGAAACTATGGCCGCACCGATGGTATCGGTAACTTCAGCGTATACAATAACCCCTTCCGGTACTCAGTTCAATGTACCGGCGACTATCAAGGTTCACTACACAGATAACGGGTTAGGCGGAATGAGCGAGGACTCCGTGGTGATTTGCACTCATGACGGTTCGGCCTGGAGCAGATTGACATCCGCGGTAACCAAAGACAGCAATTTCGTTACCGCCAGTATCAACCATCTATCGGATTTTGCCGGTTTCGCCGATTCAACATCCGCCCCCCCACCGGCAGAAGGAGTTTTTGCCATACTCACTGTCCAGAGGACTATCATTCCCACTCCTGATACTAC
Source organism: Candidatus Zixiibacteriota bacterium (assembly GCA_014730345.1). Classification (GTDB taxonomy): domain Bacteria; phylum Zixibacteria; class MSB-5A5; order UM-FILTER-46-8; family UM-FILTER-46-8; genus WJIJ01. The sequence goes on from WJIJ01000051.1 coordinate 14,147, forward strand.
AGTATCGATGGATATGATTACCGCGCGTTTCGACAGTGCGTATGCACCGTGTGAACCTTCACATCCGCTCCAACCTTCGGGCGTAACCTGCGACCAGTACCAGTTAGTTTGGTCGGCTGATATAAGCAGTTATAAATATCCTGCTCTGTATTCTGACGCATTTATAATGCTTGATCATGACTATGTTTTCGATGTTTCCGAGGGCGGCGGAGTACCCGCTTTGATTGATTCTATTAAGTTCCCCGCTGATTCACCTATGCTGTTAAGTCCATCAGCAGGGGATACGGTATCATTCTCTGGCTTCGATGTTACGTGGGATGATCCCGGTGAAGGAGTTGTAGACTTCGTTTTCGTGTATTCCGGAGACACAACCAACGCTACGGTAACTACCGATAACGATGGAAGCTACACTTTCACTGAGTCTGATTTAAGCGGTCTCAACGATCAGGCTGGCGAATATGCCCTTGTCATGTTCCATGACAACATGGAGACTATTGATGCTACCGGATACGATTCCCGAAGCTACAAATGGGCGGTCGTGATGAATTCAATGCTTATTTATATCGAATAGCAGTCGTTTAATTTAGATGCCCCCTTTATCCGGGGGCATCAGTATAATAACTATCCCCAGCTAGATGTGCCGCCGAGCCTCCGCACTCGGCGGGTACTGTCATATAAGTTGGAAATTTCATTGGTTGGCGGCTTTATAATTACTGTAATTAGGTTGAGGGATGGAATATGCTCAATCCACTACTTTAGCTTGCCGATAAACTAACTGTGAGTAGCGGTAATTTTTCGTTCTATTTAATGGTGGAGTTACTAAATCATTATGTCCTTTAAACAACATAGTGCCCACTCGTTAAAAAGCGGTTTTCAACCTGAACCCACATTTTATCAAACAGGAGTTGTTCTCATAACCATTATAAAAAACAGGGGGAGTAAAATTGTTCAAACGCATAATGAACTTAATGGTTCTTTGTGTCGTTTGCATTTTCGTGGGAAACGGATTATGTCAAAGTCGTTGGCAGGTGGAGATAGAGACAGGAAGGGTATATTCCGGCTACAACACAGTTCAATCGCCGGTGGAGACGGGTACTAAATTTTCACTCCAGGAAGGTTTCAGCAGTCGTAAGAATTATTACTACAGGCTTGGGCTTATTTACAAGTTGAGTGATGTAAGTTATTTATCAATGGGATATTCACCTCTAAGTGTACGATATACCGGGGGCTTTTCAGATGATATTAGCTTTGATGGCGAAGATTTCGCTGGTGATATCCCAACATCGATTTCTTACGATTGCCATTCATATCGGCTTTCATATATCCATGAAATATACGGCAATGAAAACAAGATGGTTTCTCTCGGGGCAACAGCGAGGTTGGTCGATTGGCAAATGACGGTTTCTAATAATGCCGGGATTTACGCCAATAAAAAGCAGTTGGAATTTATTCCGCAGTTGAACATGACATTCCAAATGATTTTGATTGGCAACTTAAGCCTGTATAACAAGGTAGATGCCATGTTCGCTTCTAAGAGCAGGTTCAGTGATTTACTCGTTGCGCTTCAATACGATTTATCAGAACGCTTTTCATTCAGGATGGGATATCGATTGCTGGAAGATGGTGAAAATACCGATGAAGAATTCAAATCCCAACTATTCAACCACCTTGCTTTAGGCTTGAAAATCAGGATTTAATTCGTCCTTTCGCGAATATTTTAATGATAAGGTTTTACCCCGCGAAGTAAGAAGGCGCCGGATCCGGCGCCTTTCCAATTTTAAACCTCAACAAGCTTACCTTCTTTTAATTCCTTGAACTGGTCGATTGGGTCATCTATCCAGCGCATCATTTCCAGCCCAAATTGATCAACCATATCGCGGTGATAGGGCATTATCCGGATGGAATAACCGAACATCCCGCTTTCCATGCAGGGTAAAGCGCCTTCGTAGAGCGAGGTCCCGTCATTGAGGGTTTTTACGTAATTAAGTACCTGGGTGGTGCTGTCGGAGATATTGAAGTCCACATCCTGCGGACCATAATATACCTGCACCATCAGGTCGTCAGGATTGAGGTTTCCGAGATTAATCCTGGCTATAACTTTCAGGTCATCTCCCACATTCGCTTCAGACTGTTCGATTTCGGCGCCTATTATCCTGACATCCCTCCAGTTTTCACGGATATAACTTTTCCATTTAACAACACCTTTTGCACAACCGAAGTTATCCGCTGATAGCTTTTTCCAGGTTGTGTATGCCCTGGTATAGAACTTTTCGGTATACTCCTGCACCATACGATTGGTGCTGAAGATCGGGCACAGGTTCTTCATGGAGTTTTTGACCATTCTTATCCAGCCCCGCGGCGCTTTGTCGCTTCCACGGTCATAAAAAAGCGGAGCAACCTCGTTTTCGAGGGCATCGTAAATACTCGTGCTTTCGATCTCATCCCGGTAAGAAGGATCGTCATAGTTTTCACCGCTTCCGATAGACCATCCACGATCAAAACGGTAGCCCTCATCCCACCAACCATCGAGAACACTAAGGTTTAGCCCTCCATTGGGTAGAACCTTCATCCCACTGGTTCCGCTGGCTTCCTGGGGCCTTTGGGGATTATTTAACCAGAGATCTACACCCTGCACAAGGTAACGGGCGACATTTATATCGTAATTCTCGAGGAACACGAAACTGTGGCGTACATCTTCCTGCCGTGCGAAATGTATTAATCTCTTGATTAGTTCTTTGCCTTCGTTATCACGGGGATGTGCTTTTCCGGCGAAAATAAATTGAATCGGCCTTTCCGGGTTATTCATCATCCGTTTAAGCCGTATGGTGTCCCTTAAAATAAGAGTTGCTCTTTTGTATGTAGCGAACCTCCGGGCGAAACCGACTGTCAGGGCGTCGGGATTTAGTGTTTCCCGGGCATGAGAGATTTCCCTCGGGCTCGCTCCGCGTCTCCTTAATTGATCCGCCAGTTTTTTTCTGGCAAATGCCACCAGGCGCGCCCTGCGTCTCTCGTGGATTCTCCACAATTCAATATCGGGTATCTTTTCAACCCGTTCCCAGATAGAATGGTCGGTTGGTTTTTTGATCCAGTTGGGCCCGAGATAGCGGGTCAATAGTTCCGACATCTCCGAGGATACCCATGAACGGGTATGTATCCCGTTGGTAATGTGGTCAATAGGGATTTCTTCCTCGGGAACCCTCGGATATATCGCCTGCCACATCTTGCGGGAAACCTCACCGTGCAGTTTTGATACACCGTTGGCAAATGCCGTGGTTCTCAAAGCGAAGACAGCCATGTTGAAAGGTTCATACTGGTCATTCGGATTTCTGCGGCCCAACGCTAAGAACTTATCGAGGGAAATCCCGCAGGACTCGAGATGATGCCCCAGGTATTTCTGGATTAAAGACGGATGAAATATATCAATACCGGCAGGCACGGGCGTATGTGTAGTAAATATCGTACCGCCCCTAACTACGTCTATAGCTTCCTCGGTTGTCAATTTATCGGTTACCATCCGGTGGCGGATGCGCTCAAAAGCCATGAATGCCGCGTGACCCTCGTTCATATGGCAAACATGGGTATGGATATCCAGCTTCCGCAGGGCCTCCATTCCGCCTATCCCCAGGATTATTTCCTGTTGAATTCGGGTTTCCTCGTCGCCGCCGTAAAGCTGATATGTTATCCTCCGGTCCCGGGTATCATTTTCGGGAGTATTTGTATCCAGCAAATAGAGAGGAATTCGTCCCACTTCCGCTTTCCATATCCGGCAGTATACATTGCGTCCCGGGAATTGAACCGAGATTAAAACCGGTTTGCCCAGTTCATCCAATTCCGGACGAATTGGCAGATTATAAAAATCATTATCCGGATACGTTTCCTGTTGCCAGCCGTCGGAATTCAGGTATTGCTGGAAATAACCTCTTTGGTATAATAATCCCACACCCACCAACGGGATACCGAGTTCGCTGGCTGATTTTAAGTGGTCGCCGGCCAAAATGCCCAAACCGCCTGAATAATTCGGAAGGCACTCGTTCAACCCGAATTCCATTGAGAAGTAAGCGATTTTTGGCGTATCAAACTGGGCGTATTTATTTTCAAACCAGGTTTTACTCATCAGGTGCTCATTCAACTCGATATATATCCGGTCGAGTTGGGCCATAAACCCTTCGTCTTGAGCTAACTGCATTAACTTCTCCTGGCTGACCAATCCCAGCATTTTCACCGGATTATGGTAAGTGGAATTCCATAGATCCCGGTCAATCCGCCGGAAAAGTTCTACAGCTTCGGGATTCCATGTCCAGAAGAAATTATAAGCGATTTCATCAAGCTTCTGAAGCTCATCGGGAAGAGTTGCTTTAATTCTGAAATTTCCAAAAGATCGCGGCATCGTCTACTCCCATGTTGTTTTGTAAATTTTGTATAATATAAAAACCGGCAAAATGTTCCTTTATAAAGACCCACAATAATAATATTGCTATCAAGAGAGATTAGAAATTATTGCAAAAATGATACCTAAATCCTGCATATATATTTATCGTCATTGTTTTGGTTTGATTAATGTAATTGGACCCGCGATAACCTTAATTTTTTATCATTATTCATCTGGATATTATAATGTTTACCGAAATAGTAGTTATTATAATTATGTTAATTTCATATTAGTATTGTCCGCCCCGAAAAAAACCACAATATTAATAAAACATTAGAGTCTTTCTTGACATTTTGGGATAAAAGATTATAATGGCTCATCGACATTAATATTGTGAAAATGTTCACTTTTGGGCATTTTCTTACCATGATTTGAATTGATACAGGATAGCTGAAAGGATATAGAAATGGAAAAGCAAGGATTTAACCCATTTGCCATGGCGCAGGCGCAATTCGATAATATTGCCGATGAATTGGGTTTGGACGCCGCCACTAAGGATCTGCTTCGTAATCCTATGAGGGAATATCATTTCAATATTCCCATTAGAATGGATGACGGTACGGTTAAAGTATTCAGGGGATTCAGGGTTCAACATAACGATGCGCGTGGTCCCGGAAAAGGCGGAATCCGTTTCCATCCGCAGGAAACTATCGACACCGTGAGAGCTTTATCCATGTGGATGACATGGAAATGCGCGGTTGTTGATATCCCTCTCGGTGGCAGTAAAGGCGGAGTTGTTTGCGACCCTCACCACCTGAGTATGCGCGAGCAGGAACAGATATGCCGGGTGTGGGTACGGCAATTAGCCAAAAATGTCGGTCCGATCTCAGATGTTCCCGCCCCGGATGTTATGACCAGCGCCCAGCATATGCTCTGGATGCTTGATGAATTCGAGGCTATCCACGGTAGCAAACTCCCCGGTTTTATCACTGGAAAGCCGGTTGGCATGGGAGGTTCCCTGGGCAGGACCGAGGCAACCGGTTACGGGGTCATTTTTACCGTTCGGGAAGCCCTCAAATCATTGGGCATTAGACCCGAGGACACAACCGCCAGCGTACAGGGCTTCGGCAATGTCGCCCAATACGCAATACGCTTGTATGAACAATTGGGCGGAAAGGTTAAATGCGTATCCTGCTGGGATCAGGAAGACCAGGCTTCATACAGCTTTAAAAAGGACGATGGCATTGAGTTCGACAAACTCCTGGAGATAACCGACCGGTTCGGAGGAATAGACAAAGGCAAAGCTAAAGAACTCGGTTACGAAATACTGGGCGCAGACGCCTGGTTGGAACAGGATGTGGATATTTTAATTCCGGCCGCTCTTGAAAACCAGATAAATGCCGGTAACGTGGACAAGATCCACCGGAATGTAAAAATCGTTGCCGAAGGCGCTAACGGGCCTACCACCCCTGACGCGGATAAGGTGTTGGAAGAGCGTAAAATATTCGTTATCCCGGATTTCCTGGCAAATGCCGGGGGCGTTACCTGCAGTTATTTTGAGCAGGTTCAGTGCAATATGAACTATTTCTGGGAAAAAGATGAAGTACTGGGTAAATTGGACCTTAAAATGACTTCGGCCTTTAATTCGGTAATGGAGTTATCCCTTAAGCGCAAACTGTTTATGCGCGACGCGGCTTATCATATCGCTATCGGCAGGGTAGCCCAGGCATGCCATGACCGCGGCTGGGTATAAAGAATTAAACAGCGTAAGGCGATACCCGGGTATCGCCTTCTTTTTGCACGCGCCTTAGCGTCGGGGAGCCCGAATGAAAGTGATGGGGATTATAAAATGACATCTAATCCGTACGAGCACAAACTTACCCGTTTTGACCGCCAATTTTTCACCGGCAAGGAGAAATTTACATTTATCGGAGGGGGTTCGATTGGCGGTAAAGCACAGGGATTGGCGCGGATGAAGGAGATAATCGAGGATAACGCCAATTTCCTCGAATTCAAGAATATCGAAGTCCGTATTCCCACCCTTACCGTTATTGCCACCGATTTCTTCGATATGTTCATGAAGCAGAACGACCTTTATGAAATCGCCCTTTCTGATGCGCGCAATGACCTGAAATCACACGCTTTCCAGAAAGCGGACCTGCCTGTTCAACTTGTTGGGGATCTGCGGGCGCTGATCGAACAGGTCCATACTCCATTGGCAATCCGTTCCTCGAGCATGCTCGAGGATGCCATGTTCGAGCCATTCGCCAGCGTTTATGCTACCAAGATGATTCCTAATAACCAGTTCAGCCCCGACCAGCGTTTCAGGAAACTGGTGGAAGCGGTCAAGTTTATCTGGGCATCAACATTCTTTACCGATGCCGCCAATTATATTAAAAGCACGAAACATAAAACCACCGATGAGAAAATGGCGGTTGTTATTCAGGAGGTTGTCGGCTCGCGTTTTAATGACCGCTTTTATCCCCATATCTGCGGCGTCGCCCGTTCTCATAATTTCTACCCTGCCGGAGGGGCCAAAGCGGAGGATGGTATCGTTGATTTAGCTTTGGGGCTGGGCAAGATAATCGTTGATGACGGTGTCGCCTGGCCCTTTTCCCCGTCCCGCCCTAAGGCAGATCCGCCATTTAAATCGATGAACGATATGCTTAAAAATACCCAAACCGAATTCTGGGGAATCAACATGGGTAAACCTCCCGAGTTCAATCCGATCAAGGAAACCGAATACATGAACAGGTACAACCTTTCTGATGCCGAGTATGACGGTTCATTGAAACACATCGCCTCAACCCTGCGTTCAGATGATGGCAGGCTGGTTATCGGCACAGGGTTTAAAGGCCCGCGGGTACTTAATTTCGCGCCAATTCTGCAGTTAAATGATATACCGCTTGCGCCCCTGGTGAAAAAACTTTTAAAAATATGCGAGGAAGAACTTGGCAGTTTGGTGGAGATTGAATTTGCCGTTACTCTCGATAAAAAACACGGCGCGCCCGCTAATTTCGGATTTCTGCAGGTTAGGCCTATGGTTGTTTCTCACGGCGGAGTGGAGGTTACCGAGAATGAACTCAATGGGAATAATCTGGTTTTATCTTCCGATAAAGTTTTGGGAAATGAAGTAATTGATGATATCAGGGATATAGTATATGTGAAGCGGGATAGTTTTAAAGCATCGGAGACCTATTCCATGGTTCCTCAATTAGAGGAGATAAACAACAATATTGTAACCAAAAACAGGAGATTCGTGTTGATCGGTTTCGGCAGGTGGGGTACTACTGACCCGGTAGCGGGGATACCGGTTAATTTCGGTCAGGTTAGCGGGGCTAAGGTAATGGTCGAAGCGACATTGCCGGATATGAATTTCCAGTTGTCGCAGGGTTCGCATTTCTTCCATAATGTAACCAGTTTTAAAGTATGTTATTTTTCTGTTTACCATTGGGGCCAGTATAATATAAATTGGAGTTGGTTGGATAATCAGAAGGCGGTTAAGGAAAGCAAACATATACGCCATATTTCGCTTGAGAAACCGCTGTTAATCAAAGTTGACGGCAAAACCGGCCGTGGGGTGATTAAATATGAGTGATGGAGCGCAAAGCCCTGATAACCTTTTATGGTATCTACAGGAAAGAGCTAAAGAGCTCGGATGTCTTTATAGAATCGAGGAAGTCCTCAACCAGCCGGATTCGGATTTAGAGGATGTATGCAAAATCGTAATTGAAGCCATTCCCCCCGGATGGCAGTATCCCGATGTGTGCGTGGCGAAAATAGAAGTAGGTGACGATGTCTATCAATCTGAAAATTTTCGGGAAACCGAGTGGGTTTTGAGCTCTCATATCGAAGTACAGGATAAGGTGGTTGGGATTATAAGTGTTTATTACACAAAAGAGATGCCCAAAGCCGATATAGGACCATACCTGAATGAAGAGAAAAAGCTCCTGGGAACAATCGCTGACAGGGTTGGCCATTTCATTATGTACAATAATATGAAACAGGTTTTCCAGGATTACGAAGACGCGCGGGATGTTCTGACTACCCATCAGGAAAAGGAGTGGAGGGTCGCACTGAACCTTCTTAAACAGACCGATAAAACACTGTATGTCAATATCTGCCGCCGGATGCTAAACCATCTGTGCTGGAGCGGAATAGAAGGATCCGATGACCTTCTAAAAAGCGCTTCTTCGATCAGTACCGACCAGGCCGAAAGACTTCCTACTGAGGATAACCGTCCCCACCAGAAAAGCCCGCTGGCGTTTTCGGATAAACTCTGCGAGGATATATTTGCTATCGCTGATAAACATATCTGGGACGAGCAGATCCTCGGTTTTGTTCGCAAATGGATACAGGAAGACCGGCTTAGTTTTCTAACCAAGGTTTTAAGCCAGAACCTCCCCATGACCGAAGCCGCGGATGCCGTCCGTCGCTATATCCACCTTACCTCGGATGAAGTAGATCTGCCCCGGAACACTAAAAGGGGTATTCAGATCGCGTTGATACGGCGTATGCTGTCCGACCAGATGTCCTATATTAATGTAGCGAATGATTTTATCGAAATAAGGGATTTCCAGGAGATTCTCGATAAATTAATATATCCTCCGGACAGCCATGGCCGTTTAGGCGGTAAAGCCGCGGGATTGTTTTTGGCGAAACAGGTCATAAAAAGGGGAGACGACAGTTTTCCGGAGTTGCAGGATATAAAAGTACCTAAAACCTGGTATATTGCTTCAGATGGGTTACTTGATTTTCTGCAGTATAACAACCTCAGCGAAGTGGTTGAGCAGAAATACAAAGATATCAACCAGGTCCGTGTTGAATATCCGCATATCGTGCAGATGTTCAAGAATTGCCGTTTCCCGCCGGAGATTGTCCAGGGGCTTTCGGTTGCCCTCGATGATTTCAAAGATCAGCCTTTGATTGTGCGTAGTTCGAGCCTCCTCGAGGATAGAGCGGGTTCGGCGTTTTCAGGTAAGTATAAAAGCCTGTTTATCGCTAACCGGGGTACGAAACAGGAACGGCTTGAAACATTGTTGGATGCCATAGCCGAAGTGTACGCTTCTATTTTCGGTCCGGATCCCATCGAATACCGCGCTGAAAGAGGATTGCTGGATTTCATCGAGGAAATGGGTATCATAATCCAGGAAGTCGTCGGCACCCAGATCGGGAATTATTTCATACCCTCCTATGCAGGCGTGGCATTCAGCAGAAATGAATTTCGCTGGTCGCCGCGCATCAAGCGTGAAGATGGCCTGCTCAGGCTCGTGCCGGGTTTGGGAACCCGGGCCGTGGACAGGCTCGGCGACGATTATCCGATTCTGATTGCGCCGGGGCAGACTAATCTACGGGTAAATGTTACACTTGAGGAAATGGTCCGTTATTCTCCAAAGCAGGTTGATGTAATTAATCTTAAGAACAACACTTTCGAAACGGTTACGATTGATATACTTTTAAGGAGCGCCGGCGATGAACTGCCGGGAATAGAAAAAATGGTTTCCATTTACGATGGCCACCTGATGCGCAAACCGATGGGATTTAACATAGATTTTGAAAAAGACGACCTGGTAGTGACTTTCGATGGGCTTATATCAGATAATAAATTCGTAAAGCAGATACAGGGGATGCTGAAGCTTCTGGAGAAGGAGTTGAAAACGCCGGTGGATATCGAATTCGCTTCCGATGGCAGGGACTTGTACATTTTACAATGCCGTCCGCAGAGTTCCACCGATACCGGCGCGCCTGCCAATATTCCCAAGAATATACCGGAAAACCGGATTTTATTTACCGCCAACCGTTATATTTCTAATGGCAAGACTCCCGATATTACCCATGTTGTTTATGTCGATCCCCAAAAGTATGATGAGATCGAGGACCGCCAGCAGCTCCTCGCGGTGGGAAGGGCTGTGGGCAAACTGAACAAAGTACTGCCCAAACGGAAATTTATCCTCATGGGACCTGGCAGGTGGGGGAGCAGGGGGGACATTAAGCTGGGTGTCAATGTTACCTATTCGGAAATAAACAATACAGCCGTGTTAATAGAGGTTGCCCGCCAGAAGGGGAACTATGTCCCCGACCTTTCTTTCGGAACCCATTTTTTCCAGGATCTTGTAGAGGCCGAAATACGCTATTTGCCGTTGTACCCCGATGACGAGGGTATACTGTTCAACGAAGATTTCCTGTTGAACTCCGAGAATATCCTCTCGGAAGTCGCGCCCGAATGCGCGGACCTGGCTGACGTGATCCGCCTCATCGACGTTTCAAAATCAACCGGCGGGAATATCTTGAGGGTGCTCATGAATGCGGAATTGGAGCAGGCGATAGGAATACTGGACAAACCGTTGGTTGACCAGAAATCTCCATTGCCTGCCAAGGATTCCGAGGAGATCAAATCCAATGGAAACTACTGGGCATGGAGGTTAAGAATGGCTGAATACATTGCCCGGCACCTCGATCCCAATCGTTTTGGCGTGAAAGGCTTCTATGTAATCGGAAGCACAAAGAATGCCACCGCCGGACCGGCCAGCGATATCGACCTTCTGATACATTTCTCGGGTACTGATGAGCAGAGGGAAGATATGATGACCTGGCTGGAGGGCTGGAGCTTGAGCCTCGATGAGATGAATTACCTGGAAACAGGCTATCGAACCGGGGGACTGCTGGATATTCACATCGTTACCGATGAAGATATAGAAAAAAAGAGCAGTTACGCGGTGAAGATCGGCGCGGTAACCGATGCCGCCAGGCCGCTTCCCATGAAAACAGCTATTGAAGGAAATTAATTTCTTCTCAGATTAGCTCCCTTCGGGCTTCATTCAAATTTTCAGTATCAAATACAACCAGAGCGAGTTCAGGGCCGTCATGGGCCGCTGTAAAACAATATGTTTCGCCTATCCGGTCTTTCCATGAACCGGTCAGGCTGGCTGATTCGTGTATATGGCCATGAAGCGTAACCAGAGGTTGACGTTTTTCGATAAAACGCCTGATGGCAATACTCCCCACATTGGGGTCGAGGGGAATATGGTCTATCATCTTGCCCTCGAGTGCCGCGTAATCGAGCTTGGTTTTATGGGGCGGGGAATGAAATAGAAATATGGCATTGCTTAAATCAGATTTGCCGGTGAGTTCGTCCAGGTCCTCTTTTATGGTGGCGAATTTAATCCTGTTGTCGCGGACTTCCATCGAATGAGAACCATCTTCCGGGGAAACGCAACCGGGATCTACATAACGGGAAACATCGTAACGCTCCCAATCCTTGAGCATGAAAGGGGTTGGGGGAACGAACGAATAACCATAGACGCTGTGCCTTCCAAACTCGAACCTCCGGTTATGGGCATAATGCCAAAGCCCCACATTGCTTTCGATTTGCTTTATCAGGGGTTCCTCATACCTGCCATCATCATTGCCCAGTATGATAAAAAAATTCGGGTAATCGTTGCCTATTGCTTCACGTATGTTCAACAGTTCAGGCACGAGATAATCCTCGAGGAAATCATCGTGTTGTTCATTTCCCGGCGTGGAAAAGGCGATTGCCGAGGGCAGGATATCTCCTCCCATAAAGACGGCGGCCGGTTTTTCATCTACTATTGCTGAAAATAGTTTTTCGTATCTATCGGTTAGTCCGTGCAGGTCTGAGACAAAGAAACATTTTGGCATAATAAAACCTTCAGCTGAGTTCAATCCGCAAGGATAGCAAATCATTCACACCAAATCAACAGGATTAGGAATATTATTGCGCTATTTTAACATGTATTATAACTTAAAGTATGGCTTATTTCTATAAAAGCAAGCTGGAAAAGGATTTGGCAAGTAAGGTGGTTAAGGCTTCCGATGAGTTTAACCTCATCGAAGACGGGGATAAAATCGCGGTAGCTTTCTCCGGGGGGAAGGACAGCTATACGCTTTTGAGGATGCTGTCGCTCATCAAAATCAGGGGCAACAGGCGTTTTGATTTAACCGCGGTTAATATTGACGCCGGATTCGGCGGCTATGATACTGATTCAATAAAAGAGTATTTTTATGAGAACAAAATTCCCCATGAAATGATCTTCTATCCCATAAAGAAGATCTCCGGTAAACTCCTGAAGAAAAATGAAAAGCTGTGCAGTTTCTGTTCAAGGATAAAGCGGGGGGTGATATATGATTATTGTCTGAAGGAGGGATTCAACAAGGTGGCATTGGGACATAATGCCGATGATGTTTTAGAAACCCTGCTTATAAACCAGATGTTTGCCGGGGCATTGCGGTCAATGCCTCCAAAACTCGCCGCCGATGGAAAGCCTATTACGGTAATACGCCCCCTGTATTATATTTTCGAAGATGAAACAAAACGATATGCCGACGAGATGAATTTTCCGCTCGTAGAAAGCGAGTGCCCCGAAAGCGAAAAGGATGAGTTGAAACGAAATATAATTAAAAAGCTTTTAAATGAACTGGAAAAAGACAACGACCGGGTGAAAAATTGCTTGCTGGCATCGGCGGGAAATATACACGCGAGATTCCTGGCTGATCCCCGTTTCAATAAATATTTGGATAACGGTAAGAGATGAAATTTTTCTGTGATGATAATCTTGGCAAGCTGGCGAAACTTCTACGTGCGGCTGGTTATGATACATTGTTTTACAGGACCATCCGCGATGGTGAGCTGATATCCCGTGCGCTTAAGGATAAGAGGTTTATCATTACCCGCGACCGGGGGCTGATTGGCAGGGGTGCGCCGGAGGATGCTGTATTGTTAATCGAAGGTGATAACCCAGATGAGCAATTCGAGTATGTTATTCTGCAAATGAACCTGCATCCCGAATATGAACGCTGGTTAACCAGGTGTATTGAGTGTAACAATGTCCTGTGCGTGGTTAACAGGAAAGACTATGTAGAGCAGATTCCCCCTTATGTTTACAAAACGCATGATGAATTCTACAGGTGTCCCGGTTGCGAAAGGCTTTACTGGAAAGGGACTCACCACAAGCGGCTGACCGAACGCCTCGGTGAGAGATTTAGAAAATAGGATACCCTTTTTCCTGGTCTATATCCCGGATTCGCTCGATGTTGTCATCGATTTTGCGGGGTATTACACAATGCCTTTTTAAGAGTGTGGCAACTGTCTGAACCGCGCCTTCTTTCTCGGCGGAGATAACCTCGTTAGCGCCCAATTTTTTCAATCCTTCGATATCCATGATATAATTCGCCCGGGTGATTATGTGGACCTCTTTCGATAATTCGCGGGCTGACAAAATCGCTTGTTCCACGGCCGCCGTATCATTGATTACGATTACGAACTCATTTGCCTCATGCAATCCTACCGATTCGAGAACCTCCACGCTGGTTATATCACCGAACATCGCCGGCTCGCCTTTGGAGAGGGCGCGATTAACATTATCTATATTCAAATCTACAATTATATATTTAATCCCGCATTTCCGAAGAGATTTAGACAGCTCTTCCCCCGCGAACCCATAACCGCCTATGATGACATGTTCTTTGAGGGTTTTTACCTCCTCGTCAAATTTTTCATCCCCGTCGAACGCCAGCCTTTTGCCAATAAGGTTGATCCTCCCGGCTCCGGCGGCGAGGGAGGGACCGGAGGCGAGCAGTATGGGAGTTACTATCATGGTTAAAATCGTAACAGTGAGGAAATTGCCTAATAAAGTTTCAGAAATCAATCCCTGCTGGAATGCCGACCTCGAAAGAACGAATGAAAATTCTCCGACCTGGGCCAGGGCAACACCCGCCAAGAGCGAAGCCCTCAACGGCATACGCATTATGATACCCGCGAGTATCACAATCACCGGTTTGAGTATGAGTATCGCCGCGAATAATGCGATTATAAGCAGAACATTTTCAGAGATGGCGCTTATATTCATCAGCATACCTATTGACACGAAGAATATACTGGTGAAGACCTCCCGGAATGGAATAACATCGGATAAAGCTTGATGCCGGAATTTGCTACCCGCTACCACGATTCCCGCCAAAAACGCCCCAAGGGCCAGTGAAACGCCGGCGATTGAAATAAGCAGGGCCGTTCCGAGACTCATTATAATAACCGTAAGCACGAATAACTGCCGCTGGCGTGTTTTGGCTATCAGGTTCAGCAATGACGGAGCAACGATGCGTGCGGCTATGATGATTCCCGTTACAATCGCCGCCGATTTCAACAGGCTTATGATTAAGTCGGATGTAGACGCGCCTTTGCCGGCGAGGACCGGTATAAGGAGCATCATGGGAACCACGCATAAATCCTGAAAAACGAGGATGCCCAGGGTTATCTTGCCATGAGGAGCGTCAACTTCACCTCGCTCCTGAAGGCCTCGAAGCACTATGGCGGTACTTGATATCGCGAACATGCAGCCGAGGATAAAAGCTTCGTTGGGAGGGAATTTAAAATAGGCGGCAATTAAATAAGCCAATCCGGCTGTCAGGCCAACCTGGAGAGAGCCACCGATTAGAATAGCACGCCATAGTTTTTTTAACCTGTCCAGCGAAAGCTCCAGCCCTATCCCGAAGAGCAGAAGGGCTACCCCAATTTCCGCAAGTACCTCGACCTGGTGTACATCGCCAATTATGCCCAGACCCTTAGGACCGACTATCATACCGGCAACGATAAAGCCGGCGATAGGGGGGACCTTCAGCCGGTAAAGTAGGGCCACAACCACGACCCCGACGGTTAGTATGATCAGGGTATCATATAAATATACTATTATATCCATATAAATAACGTCTTTAGAGTAAATCCTTTATATACTTACAGGAATCATACTATACATTTCTTGATTAATCAACACAGAATTGTGGATTATCGTCCGCCTACAGCCTGCGGTTCGGCTATCTTGCGATTCCTGCCCGCTTTTGGCTTAAGGCCGGGTTCTTTTTTCAAAAACGCCCCGGTGTAACTTTTATCATTGGCGGCAATATGTTCGGGAGTACCCGAAGCAACGACATACCCGCCTTCATCGCCGCCTTCAGGGCCAAGGTCGATTATCCAATCTGCGGTTTTGATAACATCGAGATTATGTTCGATAACAACTACCGTATTGCCCCGTGCGACGAGTTTATTGAGAACATTCAGTAACATCTTGATATCTTCAAAATGCAATCCTGTTGTAGGCTCATCGAGGATGTATAAAGTGTTCCCGGTGGAAACTTTGGATAACTCTGTGGAGAGTTTTACCCGCTGTGCCTCGCCTCCGGACAGGGTGGTAGCCTGTTGTCCGAGATGTATATAACCCAATCCAACTTCTTTTAACGTCACCAGCTTACGTTTAACGACCTCAATATTCTCAAAAAATTCCAACGCCTCATCAACGGTCATCTCGAGGATATCCGCTATAGATTTACCGCGATATGCGATTTCCAGCGTCTCCCGGTTGTAGCGTTTGCCCTTGCACGTTTCGCACTGGATGTAGATGTCCGGCAGGAAATGCATCTCGATTTTCTTTATTCCATCGCCCTCACAATCCTCACACCTGCCGCCCTTTACATTGAAAGAGAAACGTCCCGGACCATACCCCCGCAGTCTCGATTCGGGAAGCTTCGAAAAAATATCCCTGATGGGAGCGAATAATCCCGTGTAAGTTGCAGGATTGGAGCGCGGCGTTCTGCCGATAGGCGACTGGTCGATGTCTATTACCTTGTCCACATAATCGAGGCCCAGTATTTCATCATGGGGCAGTGGCTGGATTTTCGAATGATAGATCTTCTGGGCCGCCGCCCGGTAAAGGGTCTCATTGATTAACGTCGATTTGCCCGAGCCTGAAACCCCGGTTACGCAGGTGAAAAGCCCGATGGGGATATCAACTTCCGCGTTTTTCAGGTTGTTGCCCTTTGCTCCTTTTATTGTAATATGTTTATAATCGGGGACCTTACGATTGTCAGGTATGGGAATTTTCTTCTTGCCGGTAAGGTATTGACCGGTAATTGATCTTTTAGACTTTTTTATTTTAGCAAGCGTACCGGAAGCCACAAGTTTACCTCCCAATCTTCCGGCGCCCGGTCCCAGATCGATTATGTAATCGGCCGCTTCTATTGTTTCCTTGTCATGTTCGACGACAATCACTGTATTCCCCAAGTCCCTCAAAGACTCCAGGGTGTTAAGCAATCTCCGGTTATCCCGTTGATGGAGGCCGATAGAGGGTTCATCGAGAATGTATAAAACCCCGACAAGGCGCGAACCAATCTGGGTAGCAAGTCTAATACGCTGTGCTTCGCCGCCCGAAAGGGTTCCGGCTGTTCTGTCGAGGGTTAAATATTCCAATCCTACATCCTGCAGAAATCCAAGACGCTGGGTAATTTCCTTTGAAACCTGGCTGGCGATTTTGGCATCAGCGGGGTTTAATTTAAGGCTTTTGAAGAATCCATATGCCTTTTTAACGGTCATGGCGGTAATCTCGGCAATATTAACGCCATGGATTTTAACCGCCAGGGATTCCTTTTTAAGCCTGCCCCCTTTACATTCCAGGCAGGGGCTTATAGACATGAACTGCTTTATCCATTCGCGAATCCCCGATGATTGGGTTTGCCGGTTGCGGCGGGCGAGATGGGGAATTATTCCCTCGAAACGGGACGTATGCTCATGGACACCCTTGCCATTGCGGTGTTCCCAGCGGAAATTGAATTCCTCGTCCCCTGAACCGAATAACAGAATATTCCGGACCCGTTCCGGCAGGTCTTCAAACGGGGTGGAAAAAGTGAAACCATACTTATTCGCAATAGCGCGCAAAAGATATTCATACCAATTGCCCCGCGGTTCGCCCCAGGGAGCGATTGCTCCCTGGTTGATACTTTTCGATGGGTCAGGGAGAACCAGTTTGGGGTCGATATCCATCTTGGTCCCCAGCCCGCTGCACTCCGGACAGGCTCCCAAAGGAGAGTTGAAAGAAAACATCCGCGGTTCCAGTTTTTCGAAAGATATACCGCAATCCGGGCAGGCAAAATGCTCCGAAAACACTATGTCGTTTTTACCGGGGATTTCAAAGATAACCGAACCTTCGCCTATGTTAAGAGCGGTTTCAACCGAATCAGCCAACCTTGCCTTAACCGAAGGTTTCATTATCAGCCTGTCAACGACTATCTCGATATTATGTTTCTTGTTCTTGTCGAGATTAATGGGATTATCAAGCTCCATTATTGTGCCATCGACCCGTACGCGCACGAAACCATCTTTGCGCGCTTTTTCGAAAATATCCTTGTGTTCACCCTTCCTTCCACGAACTACCGGGGCCAGGATAATCGCCCGGGTCGATTCAGGCAACTCCAGCGCCGATTCTATTATCTGCTGTGAAGACTGCGGGTGAATCTCTTTACCGCATTTCCAGCAGTGTGGTATACCGATTCGGGCGTATAAAAGCCTTAAATAGTCATAGATTTCGGTTACCGTCCCAACCGTCGAACGAGGATTTTTAGATGCCGTTCTCTGCTCTATTGAAATTGCCGGAGAAAGGCCGTCTATAAAATCAACATCCGGTTTTTCCATCAAGCCGAGGAATTGCCGGGCGTATGCCGAAAGCGATTCTACGTATCGACGCTGGCCTTCGGCATAAATGGTGTCAAAAGCCAGAGATGATTTTCCCGAACCGGATAAACCCGTAACCACTATGAGCTTATTGCGCGGTATATTTATATCTATATTCTTTAAATTATGCTCTCGAGCGCCTTTTATGGTAATTTTATTGGATGTCATCTTATCTCCTGAAAATACAAACCATGAATATAATCTATACAGCGCTTAACATCAATAGGTTCTGTAAATAAAAAGAAATTAATATAAATCGTAGAAAATGTTGACAAACCTTGTGGTAATACATATATTTACACATGAGGGCCGGGACCACGGTAGGTGGAACATAGTTCTGGCTCTTGTTGTTTAATGTGCAGTGGTTGTAGAAGGTTATACAAAATATTGTCCCTGAGGTTCATGCAAACAAGTTATTATCTTTAAGAATAAGGAGCTGGTTATGCTGAAGTATTTCAGAAACGACCGGAAAGGTTTTACATTAGTCGAAGTTCTCGTGGTGGTTATCATTATCGCCGTGCTGGCCGCTATTGCGGTACCCATTTACCTTTCTTATGTAGAAAGCGCGCGCGCGGCCGAAGCCCAGGAGATGATAGGTTCAATACTGGCCGCCTCTAAGGTTTTCCAGTCGAGGTTTGGGCAAATTCCTTCGAATTATGAAGAGATGGAACGCCGCAATATTCTCAGGCTGGATCCCCTTTCGCTGAACAGGTGGACACCCGCGTGGCAGGTTGGATCGGTCGACGGTCAGCAACAGATAGCGGTAATTACATTAACCAGTACCGGTGAAATGCCTGGCGGCGCTGGTAAGCAGGTTACATACAACGCCATTACCGGCGAATACACGCCCGATAGCTACGGCCAATAATTTTTGACTGACTTCCGAGAAGGGAATAATTTTGCTCACAGAACAGAAAACTACAGCGGATTTATCGCTTGACGACCTGCTCCAGTTTACCGTCGATAACGACGCCTCCGACCTTCATCTCGCCGAAGGCACCATTCCCATGATAAGGCTTCACGGCCGGTTAAAGAAACTCGATTTGCCCAATTTCAGCAGGGAAGAAGTACGAAGGGTGCTGATCGATGTTCTGGATAAACAGCAGAGAGAGCATTTTGAGAAATACGGCGAAATAGATTTCTCCTATGAGCTGAATGATAAAACCCGTTTCAGGGTCAATATATATAAACAGATGCGCGGTTACTCGGGGGCGTTTCGTGTGATTCCCCATGAGATCCGTTCATTCGAAGAACTGCGCCTGCCGGAGATTCTAAAACCGTTATCGCTCAAAGAGAAGGGACTTGTTATCCTTACCGGCCCTACCGGTTCAGGTAAAACCACAACCCTGGCCACGATGACCGACTGGATAAATGAACATAAGGAATGCCATGTCATTACTATCGAGGACCCGGTGGAATATTTCCATGAAAGCAGGAATTGCCTGATTAACCAGCGGGAACTCGGTAATTGCACGACATCCTTTGCCAACGCCCTGAGAGCCGCCCTGCGTGAAGACCCTGATGTGATTCTCGTGGGCGAAATGCGGGACCTGGAAACCATATCGCTGGCGCTGACCGCCGCGGAAACCGGTCATCTCGTACTGTCAACATTGCATACATCTTCTGCGGCGAAAACTATCGACCGTATCATCGATATTTTCCCTTCGGAACAGAAGACCCAGGTGCGTTCGATGTTATCCGAGTCATTGGAAGCCGTTATAACACAAGCCCTGCTTCCCACCAAGGACGGCCGCTCGCGGGTAGTGGCTACTGAAACTATGATTGCCAATACCGCCGTGCGAAACCTTATACGTGAAGATAAAATTTACCAGATACCTTCGATAATCCAATCCTCGGCTAAACTCGGTATGCAGACCATGGACCAATCGTTGATGAACCTGGTCTCCGAAGGTTTGATAGATAGAACCGTAGCGGCTCAGAGGGCCGATAATCCCAAGCTGTTTATGGAATAATATGCATATTAAATCCCTATTATTATCCCGCAAAATGCGGTCGCAGGAAGGCGCTCTATTAATAGAACTGGTGATTGGCGCGGCGTTGATGATAATAGGTTCATTGGTATTGTATACCATGTTCGTGCACGGACAGGAAATGATTGAAACCGAGGAACACCGGTTACTGGCTAAAACTTACCTTGTTTCGGTGATTGATTCTATTATAGTGGAATGTAAGGCGAACCCTTCCTTTGCCGAGGTCGGCAATCGTTCCCGGCGCATGGTTTTAGACCAGGAATCACAGGTTATCGGCACCATGGTTTTCGATGTAAAGAAAAAGGCAAAACTCCAAGGGTCATTTGCTGGAGATTATGTTCTCGTCAATGCCCAAATGACCTGGGAAGAGCCTAATGGAAACCAGTTGCATGAAGGTTTTTCCGCGGAGTTTTTTACGGAAAAGTAAAAAAATGATATTTTGGAAACACACTCAGGATATGCTGAACAGCTTCAACAAATTATCGAATGACCGGGGTTTAACCCTGATTGAAGTTATCGTTGGCACGGTAATTTCCTCAATATTATTATCCGGCTTATTTATGACCTATGTAAACGCCACTAATATATGGAAACAGGTGGAAAGTAAACGCACCATGTTGCAGGAAGCGCATTTTTTCCAGCAGGAATTGTCGGAAGCAATGATGGGTTCCCAGTCATTCATTATCCGGAATAACGGCGCCATAAGCAATTTATTGGACCTGGAACGCGCTAACGGAGATGAAACACGTTTTTATTCAGACGGACAGGAACTTTTCAAAGACGGTTACTTTATTATTTCCAACCCGCGGAAACAGGAGGAATATGACTGGGTGGATCTCAGACCCATTGCCCTTATGGGCTCATATTCGGTTGATATCTTTGGCATTCATGTAGTCTACCTGCGATTCGATAGGGAACTCAGCAACAGGTTATTGAAATACCAGCTTTTATTGGAAGATAAATACGAACAACGGTATTTTTTAGAGGGGTATTTAACTTGCGGCGATGATGTTTAATTTAAATTTTATAATACAGGGATTAATTATGAAAACAAGATTTGCGAAGACTGGAAAAATACGTAACCAGAATGGCGTTATCCTGGTAACCGCCGCGGTTTTGACCTTCGCGCTGGTTACTACCGGATTTGCCTTTATGATGTATGTGGCCGATACCCACGAAGATACTAACCTGAGCATAAAAAGACAGCAGGCTATATACCAGGCCAGAAGTATAACCAACAGGATGCTTATCGGTCATTCCGGAGCGAGCACTAAAGATGAATTCGATGTGTTCACTAATGTGGATCAAGAGGTTGATATCGATGCCGGTGACCTTTATGATTTTCTTGAGGAAAACACGGGGCTGACAATTGCCCACGCTGTAGTAAAAAGCGCGGGAGTAGATGATGAGGATTGGGTACGGGCGGCACAGTTTTATTATGTTGTGGATACTTACAGCCCCTTTCACTATTACGGCACTAAGGGACCGTTTGTACGCATGAAAATAGCGAACAGGCGCGTTACTATGGCCAACTACCTTTATATAAGCGATGTCGAGTTGGATCCAATTAACAACTGGCCCATCAGTTTCTGGGGGAGGGATACGCTCGATGGATTGGTGCATTCAAATGGTTTAGTTTACACCCAGTATGACCCGGTTTTCTGGAAAACGGTTTCATCATGTTCTTCCTATGTTTCATCCCAGTATGGCCAACCCCGGTTTTATGGCGACCCTCCAACAAGGCTCGAAGCCGACCCCATCTACTTCCCTTATACCGCGGTGAAATTGCGTGAAGCGGCGTGGCAAAAAGGAGTTGGCAACTGGAACCCGGAAAGGCTCGACCCGGGATATTTCATTAGAGGCGTACCACCCGATATCGTTACCTGTGTAAAAATATGCGGTAATAAAGTTGGAGTAAGATTTAAAAGAGTTACTAACCACCGGGAGCCGGTTTTTACAACAATAGCCGACATAGATTCGTTCGGGTTCTGGTTAAACGCGGTCAACCAGGATGAAAGATACGGCGGTACCCCTGTATATGTAGAAGGAATGGTTGGTGCCGAAAGCCTCGCGGTGGTTTACTTGAGTTCTAACACGGACCCGGCTTATCCGATAGAGCATGAACACTATGGAGTAAACCAGAGGATAACCGTTGGTTGTAGCGGCAGTATAATGGTAAACGGGGATATAGTGTATAACCGATTGGGACGGGTTACGGCGGTACCGGAGAGTTACGAACATGCCACAGGGATTATTGCCGACAGGTGGGTTTATATCAAGGATAGTATACGCCTGGCTGAACATGGTCCGATTCAACATGACGTTTACATACACGCGGGCGTGGTTGCGCTGAATCCTTCATTTACGGTGCATGGAATACATGACGCGAATCCTTATAACAGGCCTTCTGAAAAAGGTCAGATTCAGCTCTATGGATGCCTCGCCCACAAGAACAGGGCGGCCGTTCATAGAGGCGGTCCTCCGCCAACGGGCTACGCGGAGAAGGATTACCGTTACGACCACCGTTTCCAGTTCAGGCCTCCTCCGTATTTTATTGAGATAAGCAGCGAGTTGGTTGTTTTTGATATCCGCGAAATTTGGGATTGGAGTCTATTCGGCGATTTCGATTAAGAAAGGTTAATACTATAAATGGCTAAAACGACATTCGGATTGGATATAGGTACCCACAGCGTGAAGCTGGTACAGATGCAGTTGGGTGGTGAATACCCGAGGCTGGTTAATTATACTATCCAGGGAGTCTACGCCCCGGATATGGATTACGATGTGGAAGGACCGCCCAAGCGGTTGCTTCTCAATGCCGTCCGGGACGCCTTTAAGGAAATTAAAGTTAATCCGAAGCGAGCGAAATACGTTAATTCCTCCATGGGCGGCAGGCTGACTTCGGCAAAGCAAATTAAATCTATACCGCTGTCGCCGGAGGAGATGGAATCCTCGTTGATTTTTGAAGCCCGCAAGCATCTTCCGCTTGATGATTCCGAACCTATAATAGATTACCAGATACTGGATGGCGATATGGACTCCCAGCAGATGGATATAATGCTTGTAGCCACCACCCGGAAAGCATTCCAGGGAAGAATTGATCTTCTCCGGGATGTCGGGATAAAACCTAATGTTATCGATTCGGATATACTCGCGCTGGTTAATTGTTACCTGCTTACTCACGGTTCAATAGGAGAATCGCCTTTGATTTTCCTGGATGTCGGGGCGAGGATGACAAACCTGATAGTGTACGGGGAAGGCGCTATGTTCTTCGCGAGGGAAATTCCCTGGGCCGGGTTTAACTTCACCGATGACATCCGCGATGCCCATGATCTTGATTATCCCGCGGCGGAATCGTATAAAATAGAAAATGGCATCTTCGGCAACTCGGATTCCGGCGAGGATATGGCCGGGGGCATCAGGATGCAGAAAAAACGGGCTCAAGATAACCTTGCCGATGAAATCCATCGTTCTCTACGGTATTATATAAAGGAAACATCGATACGCGAATTCGAAAAAATCCTTCTATCCGGGGGCTCCTCGCGTATCAATGGCCTGGCGGGATTTATTGGCGAGAAGATAAACATTCCGGTAGAATTGTTCAATCCTACCGAATACTTCGAACTGCCCCAGGTATTTAATCCCCAGCATGCTCCGCAGATCGCCACGGCATGCGGACTGGCATTAAGGGAGGAATAGAAGTGGTAAAGCATTTCAGGATAAACCTTAACAAAGCGGCTAACAGGCTTGATATTTATGAACAGAATAAAAGGCGTAAATCCGCCATGATGGTTGCCTTTTATGTGATTGTTGTATTCCTCTTAATTGGTATTTCCGGTTATTTTACCTATACCACCCAAAAAGAAATAGACCAGAAAAAAGAGATTTTGGCTGGTATTGAAAAGCAGATAGAGGAACTTGAAGCATCGGATACTTACATATCGCGGGATGATGTTTACGGCCTTATTGATCTCGTTGATATGCGTGTGGATTGGGCGAAGCGTTTGTTGTTACTCGCCAGGAGCCTTCCGAAGGATATCGCCATTACTGAATTGAATTACAGGTCTAATTATTTGACTATAAAGGGTATATCCAAGGTTAAAACCCGTCAGAAGGACCTGGACAGGGTAATGGAAATTATAAGGGATATACAATCACGGGAGGAAACCCAGAACATGTTCGCCGGTTTAAAGTTCCGCTCCTCAAACAGGATTTCTTATAACGATCAGGAAGTATTGGATTTTGAAATTGGTTGTCCGGTTAATTGAATTTATCGAGGCTTAAATGAGACGTGATTTACTGATAGTATTGTTGTTCGTGGTATTGCTGGGAGGTTTATGGCTTTATTATTCGCAGGTAATAGCCAAACAGCCAGAGCTTATCAGCTATTACGACCGGAAAATTGAGGAAAGCAACCAGCGCCTCCTCAGCGCGCAGATACTTTCCAAGAACCTCAGGGGTGTATCCAGCCTGATAAAAGAAAATATAGCTGAAAGCACCGCTGACTCCCTTGCCCAGGGCGCTTCCCTGGAATTCCTCGAATTCATTAATGATACCGTGGATAAGCTGGGAATTAAGTTGGTGAGTTTGAAGCCCATGGAACCGATTAATGAAAATCTTGGGTATATAAGGATTCCTTATAACATAGAGATATTAGCATCATACAATGAGCTCGGTAAATTCCTTACCCGGCTGGAAAAATCGCCTCGTATAGTGAATATTATTTCGATGAACCTTAATAACAGTCTTGGCGGTGGAATAAGTTCGAGATTAGAGGCTAAGCCCGATCAACATCATGTACAATTATCAATGGAGTTACTGACACTCCTGCGGAAGGGGACTATAGTTGAGTCAAAGTAATTCATATAAAAACCTCATATTACTGCTGGGAACGGTTACCTTGATTTTTGCCGGATTTCTGGCGGTGAGAGCGTTCCTGATTAATTATGATGATACGAACAATTCGGGCGCTGCCCGTCTTAATGCTGGTATCGATTCGACGATTATCAACACCATAGATGAACTGGAAAAACGCTTTGAGGAAAAACAGGATCTGGTCTTCTATGTGAAGGCCGACCCGCTCAGGTTGTCGAGAGTTATCCGTGATACAACTCTACCCGAATTCGCGGATAAGTTCAGGGAACGGGAAGAGGAACATCTCATCAGGTTATCGGCGACTATTATTACATACGATGATGAACCAAAGGCAGTTATAAAATTTAGAGATAAAAGCCATATCGTAAAAGTAGGCGACACGTTGGGAGACAGGTATAAGATACTGGAGATAGAACGCAAGAGGGTGAGGCTGTCTGACGGGAATCGCGAGTTTGAGCTGGTTACGGCTCCCGCGAATACATCCGGGGAACCCCCCCCGTCAACCGATGGTGAGAGATATTCCGCCAGCGAACCTGAAATAACCCCCCCGGCGGAATATTAGGATTTGCGAAAACGTTTAATAATTGAAATAAGGAGTTAAGCTTGCTGCGACTGTGCGGAAACTTTAGAAAAGCCATTATTGCGCTTTGCTTAATAGCAATTCCGGGCGTACTGTTGTCGACCCCGAATATTCTCAGTGCCCAGGAACTTCCATTTAATAATGAACCACAGGATAGTGTTAATATCCAAAGATTACAAGCCTTGGTATCGGTAGACGCTGATGATGCTTTTCTGCCAAGTATTCTCTCGATACTGGCCGATAAAAGCGGATTTAATATCGTAACCGGCCCCGGAGTGAATAAAAAGCAGAGGATATCAGTACATCTCAAGGAAACCCCAATCGAGGAAGCTATTAATCTCGTTGTAAGAGCCGCGGGGCTTTCCTATGAAATTATCGGCCGGTCATTTCTCGTTGCCGAATCGGAAGCCCTCGAAAAGGAAATTGGTTTATCGGCTTATGTGTATAACTTGCAGTATGCCAACGCGGCCGAAACTAAAGAACTACTGACCGATATAAGCGAAAACGTCCAAATCGACGCCGCGGGCAATCGATTGCTGGTTCTCGCTTCCCCAAAGGTCAACAGCGAGATAAAAGATATTATTGCCCAGATAGACCGGCCCGCCCAACAGATACTTATTGAAGCGCGCCTTGTTGAAGTTGCCACTTCCGACCTTATGGAATTAGGTATTGACTGGGAGAGCCTTTCCCGTACTGAAACGGTAATAGCTGAAAACGCCACCAACTATGATGGAACCGGCAGACCGCCCGGTCATATCTGGCCTTATGTCGATAGGCTCGGGCAAAATGAAGAACTTGGCCCCGATGATCCCGCGGAGGTTTTTGAAGCGTTCGATGACGATGACAAATTCTTCCATTTCAGCAGAAGGCTATTGGCGTTTGACCTTGCCCTTGACCTTCTTATCAAAAATGACAACGCGCGGGTGCTGGCAAACTCCAAGATTACGACTTTGAATAATAGGGAAGCGCAAATCCTTATCGGAGAGGTCATACCCTTCTCCCCGCCGAATACAGTGGTCTCCGGGGGACTGTCTCTTGGACAGCAGATTGTTGAGAGAGATTCTATCGGCGTTAAGTTGGGAATAACTCCAACTGTCAATTCCGATGGATATATAACGGTCCGGGTTAATCCCGAAGTCAGTTCGATTATAGAGCTTGTACAGGGCTACCTTCCCAGGAAGAAAATCCGTACCGCGAGTACCACTGTTATGGTCAAAGATAATCAGAAGATATTTATCGGCGGCTTACTCTCGGTTGACAATTCGGATATTATTCATAAATTCCCGATTCTCGGTGACATTCCCATACTTGGAAATCTTTTTAAACATAAAAGTTCCACAGCGAGGAAAACGGATTTATTGATAGAAATAACCCCGAGGATAATTTCTCCCACAAAACTGGCAGAAGATGAAGGTTACCTTGGGAAAATAAAGGTCTTTGATGAAGGCCAGATGATGGACCTGGAATCGATTAATCCGGGGATACGCGCTGAAAACGACCCGGAGTATTCATACGCGAAGTTATTGGAATTGCAGGAAAAATTTACGACCCCTAAAGAAAAATAATACCTATTCAGGAGGTTTTCAAATGTTAACTAAAAGAACAAAAAGTTTCTATGTAACGGGGGTTTTGTTGTTATTATGCCTGAGTTTTATATTTTACACCGCCTGTGATAATAGAAACCCATCAGACGCTGAAATTTCGGAATTGGTTGCGTTTCTTTCTCTTGATGCCAAACCGGAAGTAATCGCCGCCGATGATGGAGCGACCAAATGTACTTTGACTGTAACAGTTATTGATGAATTTTCCAATGCGGTGGAAGGCGCCACGGTCCGTCTCAGGGTCGCCAATAATATCGGGAGCATTAGCCCGATTGGCGATTCCTTGACCAATAATGAAGGAAGATACCTGGCGATCTTTTCGGATATAGGAACAGCCGGAACGGCAAATATTATCGCGACCTCAAGCGGTACTGCCGACTCCCAAACCGTCCAGATCAAAGAAGTTAATAATTCTCTTGCCCTCGGCTTTACAGATGATTCGACCCTGTTCGCCACCCGCAACGACTCATTGAAAATCGGGGCTACATTAATAGGTACTCTCGGATCAGCATTAAAAGATAAGGAAATCAATTTCACTACAACAAAGGGTACCATTACCGCTATTGATTCTACCGATGCTTCCGGGCAGGCTGTTGCTTACCTTTACGGTTCTTTCGGTAATACCGGAACCGCTGTTGTAACCGCGGAATACTCGCGTCCCGGTTTTAAAGAATATGCCGTTGATACAATTAACGTTAGCATGCTTCCTATTCAAGATGTTGATAATATCGCTATGAGTATCTTCGGAGATGATTTGCAGACTGGCGATGGAGATGACAGCTTGAGGGTAAGGGCTTCAGTTACTGACAGCACCGGGCTTCCGGTTGTAGATGGTACCCGGATCCTGTTCAGCGTAAGAGACGGTTCTAACCCTTACCAGGGCGAAATAAGTCCGGTTGATTCGGGAATGACCGCGAATGGCATCGCCGAAGCCTATTTAAAGAACACTACTTCTACATCTGACAGTATTATTGTCAGGGCATATCATGTTACCGCTGAAGGAGAGGTCTTCGATGAGGATACAGTCAGTATTCTTCCCGGTGAACCGGCATTAATTACCCTTACCGCTGATCCTGATTCGCTTACCGTTGGTTCCGGGCATACCGCTATACTGCAGGCGACTGTTAAAGATGCTTACGACAACCTTGTACGCAGTGGTTACCAGATCGAGTTTGACAATTCCTTGACATCCAGCAGTGTCGTTGGATTAAGCAATACGGTAAATGGAATTGCCACTTCATTGTATACCGTTGGCGAAACCGCCGGAGTCGATACCATAACCGCTTCATATGTAATTGACCCCGAAAACACCATAACCGGTACTGCCAATACCTGGTGTTTGTCCTCCAGCGGCAACCAGATTTCCCTTCTGGCTCAACCGCCGACAGTAACCGTACGCGGAGCGGGCGGCGTTGAGTCATCGGTGATTTCGGCATCGGTGAAGGACAACAACCAGAATCCCGCCGCTGATTCAACAAGGGTAGTATTTAAGATTATCGCGGCTCCCCAATCCGATTCTATCAACGGCAGGGCATACCTGGATACTCTCGCCAAGTTCGAGGACACCAGTTACACTGCCAATGGCGAGGCGAGAACCACGCTGGTTTCCGGTGACCGCCCGGGTACTATTTCGATCAGGGCCGCCCTCGAGTCCGGCGTTTCCACGGCACAGCCGCTGGTAACCGTACAATCGGGACCACCTGCTCATATTAACGTTGGTTTAGGAGCCACCGAACTTACCAACGCCATCTATGAATGGGAATTATCAGCTACGGTTACCGATTTATACTCAAACCCGGTCATACAGAGGACAACTGTTTACTTTTCGGCCAGGCCTGAAACCGTGCTAAATGTTGGCGGCGACAGCATCTATACCGGCAACCAGTCTAAAAGTGGAAATTCCTATCCCGGAGTTGCTTTCACCACGGCAACTTACACATGCCAGGCATTAAACGACACTGTTTCCATATTCGCCAGGATCGAAACCGAGAACGGCGATTCGATATACGGTGTTCTTGACAGCGTGGTTATACCTCTGGATCCGGAAAAAACCAGGATTTATCTAAGCGCTTCCGAGCAAAATCTTGTTTTACAGAATACCAGCGATGTGGATTCTTCAGATATCACCGCGCAGTTGCTTGATGATAACAATTGCCCCATCGCCAATGGCATAATCGACTTTGCCGCAGAGAACGCCGGACATATCGGCCCCCCTCAATCGGATACTACCGATGATCAGGGCTTCGCCTACGCGGTATTCTGGATTCGCGGTGAAGAGATAATATCACCGGTGCTTCCCAACGAAGTAACGGCGACCGTTGTAGCCCGATTAAGAAGCTATCCCGAGGTTGAGGCAACGCTCGATATACATTGTTTGCGCGTCAATTAGTTTTAGACCGACTAAGAATAGGAGAAAATTGACAATATGGAATTCCTGGGTACGATACTGCTTAAAGAAGGACTGGTTAAACAGGAACAATTGGATGATGCTTTAGCGAGACAGAAAGGATTAGGTAAAAGACTCGGAGAAATTCTTATCTCCGATGGTTTAATAACCCAGGAAAATCTCGTCGATGCTCTTTCTATTCAACTCGGAATAGAGAAGGTTGGAGAAGAGGATCTTGCCCGGATAGCCCGGGAAGTTGTCGAAGTTATCCCCGAATTTTTCGCCAGGGAATATCATGTAATTGCCATCGAACGCGACGAGGACACTTTAAAAGTGGCCATGACCGATCCCGAAGATATCGTCGTGCTCGATAATCTCCATAAAATGACCAGCTACCGGATAGTGCCGGTCCTTGGTCCTCAGTTCCATATCGATGATTCTATCGAAAGGCATTACCGGGAAATACGGGCAACCGGCGAGGTTACCGAGGCTTTATCCGGCCTTGATTTCGTGGTTACCAGCGATGACCAGGAACTCGATGATGTCGATATCAACCAGCTTAAAAAAGAAATCGACGATGCTCCTATCGTAAAGCTGGTTAACCTGACTATCACCGAGGCGATCAAGAGCAGGGCGACTGATATACATATCGAACCCACTTTTGATTCACTCGTCATCCGCTACCGTATCGACGGCCATTTACAGGAGGTTATGACCGCTCCCCGTAAATCCCAGATGGGAATCATCTCCCGCATTAAGATTATGGCTAATCTTAATATCGCCGAAAGAAGGCTTCCCCAGGACGGCCGTATTACCATAAAAATGCCGGAGAAAGAGGTCGATGTCCGCGTTTCCATTCTCCCCACGGTGAGGGGAGAAAAAGTGGTTATGAGGTTGCTGGAAAAAACCGGCTTTTCCTATTACCTTGACAATCTCGGTTTCGATTCGGACATGCACGATATCTTTTTGAAATGGATTAAACAGCCTTACGGCATGGTAATCGTATCCGGCCCTACCGGTTCTGGTAAATCAACCACGCTTCACGCGGCGCTGAATGAAATTAAATCCGAGGAGGATAATATAGTAACTGTAGAGGATCCGGTGGAGTATCAGATTGATGGCGTTGCCCAGGTTGCCACCGCCGATAAAATCGGTTTGACTTTCGGTTCGGCCCTGCGCCATATTCTACGCCAGGACCCGGATAAGATTCTCATCGGTGAGATACGCGATAAAGAAACGGCGGATATCGCCGTGAAATTCGCTTTAACCGGTCACCTTGTTTTCACGACATTGCACGCTAACGATGCCCCATCGACCATTACCCGCCTTCTGGATATCGGCGTAGCGCCCTTTTTAGTCGGGTCATGCCTTAACCTGGTTATGGCCCAGCGGCTGGTCAGGACTATTTGCCCGCATTGCAAGGAAAGCTATACTCCCACCCAAGAGGAATTGGATTCCCTCAAGGTGGATATTTCTAAGTATAATGGGCATAACTTCGTCAGGGCTAAAGGCTGCGTTCACTGCCGTAACACGGGTTACTATGGCCGGACAGGCATTTTCGAGATGCTCGAGTTGCGCCATCCGATCCGAAAACTTATATTCGAGGGAGCTGATCAGGATGCAATCAAAGATAGGGCGATGGAATTGAATATGGTCAACCTTCGTGAAGCCGGCGCGCGCAAAGCTTTTCAGGGCAAGACAAGCATTGAAGAAGTATTAAGATCAACTATAGAAGAGGATTAATAGATAAGGAACGATTATGCCGAGTTTTTCTTACATAGTCAAAGATAAGAACGGCACTCAACAGGACGGTATAATCCAGGCGGCCAGCCTGGACGCGGCTTTGAACAAACTTCGTGAAAAGGGCAATACAATAATATCCGTAAAGGATTACAAGGATGCTTCCGCCGTTGAGCAGGAAAGCCTGTTAGATAAGATAGGTTTGCTGATTTTTAAAATCCGCACCCATGTTCCTTTGAAAGTAATCGTGTTCTTTACCAGGCAATTAGCTACGATGTTCTCCGCAGGTTTAAATATCGAAAAAACTATTTCCCAACTGTTGATTGAAGAATCCAACAAGAAATTCAAGAAGGTTCTCGGACAATTAAACGCGGATATTAAAAAGGGATTATCTCTTTCGGATGCCATGGAACGGCACCCCGGGGTTTTTTCTCCGCTGTACATCGCCCTGGTGAAATCCGGCGAGGTCTCCGGTACCTTGCACAGGGTGCTCGAGGAACTGGCAAACTACCTCGAATTCATCCAGGATACCCGCCGTAAAGTGATATCCGCGATGTACTATCCGGCCTTTGTTTTATTAATAACTTTCCTGATTGTCGCTGGTTTGATAATCTATGTTGTGCCTATATTCCAGGAAGTATACGCGCGGTTCAAAGCTGACTTGCCGCTTCCTACACAAATACTCATTCATATAAGCGACACGGTGAGGAGCAATTTCATAGTAAGCGCGCTGATTGTGGCGGCATTCGTTGGTCTTATTGTGGTGATAAACCTTACATATACCGGCAGGCTGATATTTGACCGGGTCCGGCTTAAAGTACCGATTATAGGACAGCTCCAAATGAACTCCCTGATGAGCAAATTCTCCCGTACTTTCGGTATGCTTATGGGCGCGGGCGTGCCGGTGATTGACGCTATGAAACTTGTTTCGAGGGTAGTTGATAACTATGTAATTAAAATCGGGGTAAAAAATACGATCCGTTATATTAAGGACGGATACAGTATTTCGGCATCGATGAAGAAAAGCGCTGTATATCCGCCTACTCTGGTGTCCCTGGCTTCGACCGGCGAGGAAACCGGTGAAATAGAAAATATGTTCGCCAAAGCGGCCATTTTTTACGATAAACAGGTTGACGCGGTGGTCAGCAGGTTAACCTCGTTAATCGAACCGATGTTGATTGTTATTATCGCGACCGTAATCGGAACCATAATTATTGTGCTCTATTTGCCCGTATTCTACCTCGGAATGGTTATGAAGCGGGGTCTTAAGTAAACTAAGAATTATTGCCAAACCACCGCCGTTTCACATGGTGGTGGTTTTTTTATTTTAATTTATGATTGATTTTGAATTATATGACGGCTGGACGGAATTACCGTCGAAATGGAAGGAGAGTATAAGGGACTACTCGGTAAGTTTCCCTCAACCGTTTCCAGCGGTTGTCCTTCCCGGCGCGGCCTCCGCTCTGTCACTTATGGATAGGGGATTATTCAAGATTCTCCTGCGCGCTTCTATCGATACCGGGCACTCACCCCGCGAGATTTACGAGGGCGTCCTCCAATGCTACCTGTCGCTTGGTTATCCCAGGGCAATTGAGGGTATGAAAATTCTGCGGTCGGTGTTCAAATCCGCCGGAATCGAAGTAGGCTATGCGGCCGGCATTGCCCATGATAATTATGAACAATATGGAGACGAATTATTCCGGAAAGTACATGGCGATAAACATATTCTGATTTTGGATACCATTGAATCAGCATCGCCTGAAATCCGGGAATGGATAGTTAAGGAAGCTTATGGCAAGGTATTGTCCAGGGAAGGTCTGGATTGGCGCAAAAGGGAACTGATTAACTTATCTTCCATGCTTTCTGAAAGGGTTCCCGACCAGGTAATATCGCACATCAAGGGATCGATAAATGTCGGCGTGAGTATAAGTAATATAGAAATGTTATTCCGGTTTTTAGAAATCTGGAATGAAAAAACACATACGGATTTCGCCCGGAAGGCATTGGAGAGATTCAAGTAATTGTACTGTAGGATTTTACCTTGACGCTAATCGTGCCTTATACTATATATGAATCTTAATGAAGAGACGCAGAGGGAGAAGAATATCTTTACTTATACTCGGATCTTTGGCTTTAATCGTATCCGTAATCCTCGCCGTCTTTTTCTTTACGGATCTTCCCGAGAAACAGGTTAACAACCTTCTTGATGTTCTCATAAGCGCGGAATCGGGGGTGGAAGTTCATATAGGTAACCTTAACCGCACATGGTGGGGAGAGCTGGAGCTTTTTGATATTACCATCGATTACCAGAAGGGAGATACAACCTATCGTTTGGCGGAAGTAAAATCGTTATATACGGATTATTCCCTGATTGAATTTATACAGGGCAGGTTCGTAGTAACCAGCCTGATTATTAATGAACCAAGGATTTACCTGAAAAAAGACAAACAGGGAAACTTGATTTTCCCGGGCGGTAGTGAAAAAGGAGATCCATCTGCCGGTATAGCTATTTTGCCGGGATTAATTTATGGAGCACAATATTTTGAACTTAATGAGGGTATGATTGAACTTTACGAACAGGATAACCGCATTGATAGTTTGAATATCGCGGGAACCGCGCGGCGTCTTCCCCCGGACACTCTTTCGGCGAAAATTTACATGATGGATTTTGTCTATCCCCGCAAAGATTTTGAAGTTTCCAAGTTTACAACCGAGATCCGTTTTTCACCGGGCAAAATCGATTTCGACGATGTAAAACTGATAACCGGAAATTCCGATGCCCGCGGAAGCTTGAGTTTACTTCTTAGGGATACCCTGGAGTATTCATTTAATTTTAATGGTGATAATTTTTCATTCGAGGAGATGTCGCGTATAGCCGGAACCAAGTTGAGAGGGGATATCCAATACAAGATAACCGGCAACGGCAAAGGCGGGTTAATCCAGGGCGACGCCGTTTTGAATGGATACTTCTTCGAAAGGAAATTCGAGAATGTACAGACCGGTTTCCGCTTTCAGGATAAAAAATTGTCGTTCCACAATGTCTCAGGGAAAATCTTCGGCGCTTCGGTTACCGGAGACGGGCGATTAAACCTCGGCGTGAAACCGGAGGAGTACAGCGCGGATATACGTATAAAAGGATTTAATTTAAGCAATCTCGTATTCAATTCCCTCGATACCGAATTTAATGGACAATTGCTCATCGACGGCCGGGGCTTTAATGATGATAATATGTATATGAACTTCAATGCCGACCTTGGTTTTACCCGTATAGAGACCTACCAGTTCGACAGCACCAGGGGAGAATTCGGTTTAAATGTCAAAAGGATTGATTTCGAGGATGGATGCCAGGCCTTTTACAAAAATACGGCTACTGAATACTCAGGGTTTATCGAGTATGGCGGGAATTTGGAGATAAAGGGTACCGCGGATTTCCGTAACCTCGATAATTTCGACGGGCAGATATTTCTTACGGATATCGGCGGAAGGGGAAACGCGAGTTTCATCGCCGATGGGCTGACCGGGGATTTCAACCTGAACGCACGGTTTACCTCGGACTCGTGTCATATTTATGGGATATATACCCCTGACTTTGAGATGGATTTATCCCTGAACACTTTTGTTAATCATCCCATAGGTAAGGTCGATTTCGGCTGGAGCGGGGGAGATATATATACCCTCGGCGTCGAAAGGGTTGATGGATATACTGTTGTGGCGGGCGATTACACTTTTATAGATTCGGTCAATGTTGATTACCCCGCGGGGGACATGTTTTTCCAGGGCAAATATGACGGTACTCTCTTCCCCCCTCGATTGGCGATTGATTCCTCGGCGATTAGTTTTTTCGATAATAAACTTATCAATAACCAACAGATAAAGTTGCTGATAGGTGAGGAGGATGTTGAAATAACATCGATGATTTATTCCGTGAATTCGGGGCTTGCCAGCCTTGCCGGCATTATCGATTATGATGAAAACATGGATCTCGCTTTAACATTGGATAGACTTGATATTTCTCCGTTTGCTTCCATAATAGATCCAGGCGACCGGTGGGATGGAATATTGTCCTGCAATATCATGGCTGGTGGGAATTTCGAGAATCCCAGCTACGTAGGAGCTATTGAGATAGATGGTTTTGGATACAGATTTTACGCGCTGGGCGATATCGACAGTAAATTCAGCTACAGGGATGAATCCCTTATAATTGATTCCTTCAATCTTACTGATTCCCTCGAGAACATTACTGCCTCCGGCTACATCCCTATTGATTTATCACTGGCCGAAACCGAAACGCGAATACCGGACACGACCTTCTTTGTTAATTTCAAGGCCAGCGGCGAACAGCTGAACGTGGCTACCATTTTTATTCCGCAGATAGAATACCTGTTCGGTTCATTCAATGCCAGCATGATCATAGACAATACAGTTTACAAACCGACATTCAATGGAAGACTGCGGATGGAGGATGGCGTTCTTAAAGTCCAGGATTGGGTTGAACCTATCTACGGATTAGAATGTGATATAATACTTCAGGATAAAGAAATCAAAATCGAGAAAGCTGAGGGGCATTTCGAGTACGAGGATAATCGCCGACAGTCGATTTTCCAAAAGTTGTACTCGGCATTATTCAGTACTGAAGACCGGAGAGGACGGGTTGGAGTTAATGGAAGTATTGACGTTAGATCCCTCGACAATTTCGATTACTCGCTGGATGTAACCGGCAAAGATATACCATTAGTACATGAACTCTATGATATATCCGCTATTGTAGATATCAACGCCGAGGTTACCGGTA
Organism: Candidatus Zixiibacteriota bacterium; assembly: GCA_014730345.1. GTDB lineage: Bacteria > Zixibacteria > MSB-5A5 > UM-FILTER-46-8 > UM-FILTER-46-8 > WJIJ01. The sequence goes on from WJIJ01000051.1 coordinate 49,994, forward strand.
CCACACCGCCCCTTGTAACCGGCGATGTCGAAGTTGTCCAGTTTATTTACAATGAACCATTTGTCTCTTCTGGTTCGGACCTCCTTGATGTTGAGCCTGTGCATGCCATTGATGAAAATATGTGGAATCTTGACCTCGACATATACGCGGATAATAATATCTGGGTAATAAATCCGGATATGGAAGCTGAATTCGAAGGCGAGGTAAACCTCACGAGACGACTGGGGCTCTACCGTGTTCAAGGTGAGATTGGAGTTATCAGGGGACGGTACTATCTACCGACGTTGGTAGATTTCAAGATAGACGAAGGGCAGATATTATTTAACGATCCCGAGTTTGTTTCCTTTAATTTCGTTGATCCTGAGCTTAATATACTTGCTTCAAAACGGATTTACCAGAGTGACGCGGACGAAAAACTAATCGAACTCAGGGTAAGCGGTGAACTTTCTGAACCAACCCTGTCTCTTTCTTCAGGAGAGGATAGCCAGCAGGAAATATTAGAGTATCTTGCTTTTAGAAGGAGTTTGGATGGTTCTTCAACCGATTCGATCGGTACCGATAATTCTCTCGGCGAACGGGGAGTGGGGTTGTTCAGCGATTTGATTAGCAGGCAGATTAAATCACAAGCGCGGCAAACCCTGGGGGTTGAAACGCTGGAAATTCAACCTTCCGAGAGCGGCGGTTTTGACCTTTCACAGACGCGTATAGCGGTTGGAAAGTATATATCACCGAGTGTTTATCTGAAATATTCAACCAAGCTGTCAACGGCTTCCGGGCAGGAAATCGCCGCCGAATATCGTTTGAACCGGAATTTTTCACTCGAAGCCAAGACTGATGAAGATAACCTGTACCATGTCGACTTCAATTTTAAATTAGAGTTTAAATGACCCGCTTTTTATATAGATTCTGTCTCTTATTGGCATTTTTACTCCTTTTGCCTTCTATTGCGCATCCGCAGGAATTGCACAGCAAAACACGCGGATTTGTGATAATCGATGATATTAAAGTTAACGGCAATAAGGCATTGAGTAGTGGAACCATAAAATCACAACTGACCGTCAGCCAGAACCGCTGGTACAATATTATCCATAAAAAGGAACGGCTGACCGACCGGGTTATCGAATATCAGAAATCCCTGGTGGATTCTCTTTATCACGTAAACGGATTTTTGGATGCTTCCAGCGAAATCAAAATCAATTCCGCAGATAAAGAAAACCATGTTCAGGTGGAAGTGAATGTGGTGGAAGGCCCTCGAACATTTTTAAAATCAGTCAATTTCCGGGGAGGGGTAGAGGATTTAAATGACAAGACGGCTGATATTGTAAGGAATTTAAGAACTGGAAGCCCGTATAATCATATGCTTGTCTCCGAGATAGCTTATCGCATTCGGAGCTTATATACTAAAAATGGTTATGCGTATTGCAGGGTTAGACCCGTTGCCGAATTCTCTGATGACGCGACTGAAGTTTCAATAACTATAAATATTGAGGCCGGGGACCTGACAACTTTCGGAGAGATTAATATCGAAGGTTTGGATTTTACCGAGCCGGAGGTAGTACGCAGGGAAATCCAGTTTAAAAAAGGAGATATATATAATGAAGAAAGTATGTATGAGAGCCATCGTTTTCTCTATAATTCCGGTTTATTCAACTATGTTTCCATGAACCCGGTTTACTATCCCGAGAAACAGGAGCCGCCGGATATCAACATCTCTCTCAAAGAGCGCAAACCAAACTACTTGAACCTGAGGACGGGCGCCGGCCAGGACAGGCAACGCGACCTTACTTTGAACGCTTCCGCTGAATACGGCAACCGCAACATGTTCGGCACAGGCCGTAAAATAGGCCTTGGAGTGATTTCATCGTTCCAGGTTATCACCAGGCAAGCTAACTTTAAAAACCAGTTTATCTTTTCATATACCGAACCCTGGATATTTTTCACACGCATGCCCCTGGAGATTAAGTTGACTTACGAACCGAATACTCTGAGCGCAACCCAGGATTATCAGTATGACCGTTATTCCGCCGCCTTCACCTTAACCCGCGAGTTGTCACCGGAAACGGAATTCAAATTCACCGAGGATTTTGAATCGATTAACATCCATGACCTCCAGGGAGACCAGGAAGAAATATTCCGCGCTGAACAGGAAATTCGATTGCGCAGGAAGTTTATCTCATCGTTCCGTACCGATAAACGCGATAATATACTAATGCCCACCCGCGGTTACTTCACCCAGATATCATTTGAGTACATCGGAGGAATTCAGGGCGGCGATATCGACCTGGTCAAGCTTCATTTTTCATGGAACCGCTACCAGGTATTTAAAAAGTCCAATGTTTTCGCCGGCAGGCTCCAATTGGATTGGCTAAAGGAATTCGGGGAAACCGAGATAGTTCCTATCGAGGACAGGTTTTTCCTCGGCGGGGCGTCAACCATAAGAGGATACCGGGAAAACCAGCTTGGTCCCAAATTCGAAAGCGCCGATTCCATACAATCATTAATAGGGAATCCCAAGGGAGGAAAACTGGCGATACTCGGTAATTTTGAACTCCGACGTTCTCTGTTCTGGAGATTTGGCGGTTCAACTTTTATCGACGTGGGAAACCTGTGGGAGGATCCCGAAGAGTTCAAGCTTGAAGATTTCCGGGTTACAGCGGGATTGGGATTGCAGTTTTTTACTCCCATCGGACCTATAAGGGCGGATTATGGAATTAGAGTGATTCGCGCCGGTGATGAATCCGGCGGCGCGTATCATTTTAGTATTTTATATATATTTTAAGGAAACTAAAGATGAATAGACCCCGGATTGGATTATCTCAACGATACGTCTTACGCGACACCAAAGCACGATTTCCAAGTGTACTTTCCTTTGAATGGAATGAAACGGGTTGGGCCGAAGGAGTATATGAGGCAGGAGGATTGCCATATTACCTGCCGGCTACCGAAAATGGGGATACTATCGACGAACTGTTGGATATCCTCGATGGCGTCATTCTTGTTGGAGGGAGTGATATCGATCCTTCCGCTTATCATCAGGAGCGTATTCCAGAATGTTATAAATCGGTTTTAATACGTGACAGGTTCGAGATCGAATTGATAAACAGGGTAATGAAGTCGGGGAAACCATTGTTGGGAGCATGCCGGGGAATGCAGATTTTAAATGTCGCTTTAGGCGGTACATTACACCAGCATATTTACAATTTACCGGAAAAAATTATCGACCACGAGAACACCCCTTTAAAGGACTTCACCAGGTTGCATCCCGTGGAGATAGAACCAGAGTCCAAATTGGCCTCAATTCTTGGCGGTAACAAGTTCGAGGTTAACACTTCTCATCACCAGGCAATCGACAGGCTTGGCGATAAATTGAAAGCGTGCGCCTGGACCGAGGATTCCATAATCGAAGGAATTGAGCTGGATGGGGATGAATTTGTAATTGGAGTCCAATGGCATCCGGAATCAATGCTTGATTCACAGGTTTCTAAAAGGATATTTCGGGCATTTGTGGAAAAATGTTCCCGTAAATAATTACTACAAAAAGGGACAGGATTCTGGAACCTATATGGGGGATAGGACGTTATAACTACTGTAAAAATTATACGAAAATATGGCTTTGTAAAACCTTATGTATTTATTAATTTCAAAAACAACCGGTAAAAATTTGACAATTAGCGTATAGAATGTTATTTTCACAAGGATTGTCTATACAGAAACGAGGTGGATGGTATGTATATATCAACAAGAGGACGTTACGCAGTAAGGGCTTTATTGGACATAGCCCTATCAGAGACCGATTCTCCGGTATCGCTTAGAGGGATAAGCGAACGCCAGAACCTGCCCATTTCTTACCTGGAACAGATTTTCAACAGGTTGAAAAAGGTCGGCATTGTGCGTTCAGTAAGAGGAGTTAACGGGGGCTACCATCTTGGTCGTCCGTCCGACGAAATTACCGTTGGCAGTATTATCAAGACTATGGAAGGTCCCATCAGGTTATCAAAATGCGATTCCCCGCCGGCGGCGAGGGAAACCTGTATCGGTCCAGACGACTGTGCCGCAAGGGTTTTATGGAAACGCCTTGAGGGCAGGATTGATGAGATGCTTGAGGGAGTAACCCTCTCCGATATGGTCAAAGAAGCGGAACATATTACTGAAGAGGAAGTTAAGACCGAAGCATGAGAAAAACATATCTGGATAATAACGCAACTACGCCGCTTCATCCTAAAGTCCTGGAAGCCATGCTTCCATTTTATAAGGAGTTATACGGAAACCCTTCCAGTATTCATCATTTCGGCCGGGAGGTTTCAGGGGCTATTGCTGATGCGCGCCATAAGGCGGCAGATCTGTTAGGATGCGATGTTTCCGAACTGTATTTTACATCCGGCGGCACCGAAGCTGACAACCTTGCGGTTATCGGAACCGCATTTGCGAATTCGGAAAAGGGGAAGCATGTAATTACATCGCCGATTGAACATCACGCGGTTTTGGAAGCATGCCATTTCCTGGAAAAGCAAGGTTATGAGGTAACCTATCTTCCAGTTGACAGCAAGGGATTCGTTGACCCCGATGAATTGAAAAAGGCGATTCGGAAGGATACGACCGTAGTTTCCATAATGCACATCAACAATGAGACCGGTGTTGTCCAGGATATTCCCGCCCTCGCGAAAATAGCTAAAGAATCAGGCGTTTATTTCCATACTGACGCTGTGCAATCGGCCGGCAAAGTTCCTATTAATCTTAAGGAGTTTGGCGTGGATATGCTCTCCGCCTCAGCCCATAAAATCAACGGCCCCAAGGGCACCGGTTTGATTTATATCAAAAAGGGAACACGGATTCAACGCCTTGCTCATGGCGGCAGTCATGAAAGCGGGATGCGTGCCGGTACGGAAAACGTAGCCGGTATGATCGGAATGGTCAAAGCCCTGGAAATAAGTTGCGAAATGATGGATTCCGAACTGGAGAAATACGGCCGGTATTCCAGCAAACTCTGGGATGGTTTGAATGAAAAACTGTCGGATATCGTGCTTAATGGACCCGCCGATGAAAGGCGATTGAAAAACACTTTGAATATTTCATTCAAAGGTATCGAGAGCGAGGCTATCCTTTTGAATCTCGATATGCTCGGTATCGGCGTAGCTTCGGGTTCGGCATGTTCAAGCGGTTCCACGGAACCTTCTCATGTCATGCTGGCTATGGGCGTTAAACCGGAAATCGCCCGCGGTTCAGTAAGGATATCATTCGGTAAGTTCACTACCGATGAGGATATTGAATACACGCTTGAGCAATTGCCGCCGGTTATTGAACGTCTGCGAAAGATGTCCCCGGTAGCTTAGGCTGTAGTGAATTATATTGTTATCTTGTATAAATGAGTTCAACCGGGGATGACCGCCCCGGTTGTTTTACTATATAGTTGATCAATGCCGAATTTAGATAAGCAAAGAGTTGTTTTAGCCATGTCCGGCGGAGTTGATAGTTCCACTGCCGCTATAATTTTGTCACGGGATGGATATGAAGTAATCGGCGTTACTATGAAACTCTGGCGCGATGATGAACGAAGATGGGACACCGCCGTTAAATCATGTTGTTCCCTCGATTCGGTGAGGGACGCGAAATATATCTGCCATAAACTTGGAATTCCTCATTATACCATAGACTATACGGAGCAATTCAAATCCTTGGTAATCGATAATTTCACTGATGAATATTTCGCCGGTAAAACCCCGAACCCATGTATCCGTTGCAACACATACATGAAGTGGGGAGAACTTTACCGGTTAGCCCGGCAACTTGATGCTCAGTACATCGCTACCGGACATTACGCGCGAATAATGTACGATGAGACAACAGGTGAATATTCGCTCCTGAAAGGCATAGATGCAACCAAGGACCAGTCCTATGCTCTGTGGGGCATCGAGCGGAAACTCATATCGAGGACATTGCTTCCATTAGGCGGGGAGCGTAAAGAGAACATCCGGGGAATTCTGAAGGAATATGGAATTTACTTTGCCGATAAGGCCGAAAGCCAGGAGATTTGCTTTATTCCCGATAACGACCTCGAGGGTTGGCTCCGGTCAAAGGCTAAGGAGCATAATTTAGAGATACCAGATGGAGATATTCTAAATGAAAACGGTGAAATTGTCGGAAGACATAAGGGATTCATACACTACACCATCGGCCAGAGAAAAGGATTGGGCATAGCCCATCCCCGGCCGCTCTATGTAAAACGGGTAAATTCGGATAAAAATATTATCACTGTTGCCGAGGACGAGGGATTAAAAGTCCGGTCTTTTACGGTGGACAGGTTAAACTGGTTGATTAATGAACCGGCGGCGGGTAATGTACTCTCTTTCGATGTCAAAATCCGCTACCGTCATAAACCCGCTCCGGCAAAATGTGTATTAAATGAGGATGGGGCAGTGGAGGTTAGTTTCGCCGAACCACAGAGAGCCGTCACCCCGGGGCAATCCGCTGTTTTCTATGATTCAGAAAAGGTATGCGGAGGGGGAATTATCGAGTGTGTTTCTTAAAGGGTTTGATGAAAAACGTGCTTCGTGTGGCATGCTTAGTATCCCTCGATTTATCGCGGGGGAATAAGCATGTTAAATTCAAGGAACATGTTCTTGAATCCGCCGGTGCGGGCTCATTTGCTACGTTTCACTCCGCAACTGAGCATGCCACCCTTGACGGAAAAGTACCTTAACGGACCTTTTCAGCAAGCCCTAAACCGGGAATATGTTGACTTAAACCATAAGTGAAGCTAAATTATGGAAATTGTTTTATACGGACAGGAGGGATAGATGGTAAAAGTTACATTTCATGGACATTCATGTTTTGGTTTTCAAACTGATAAGCATAGCATAATCGTAGATCCATACCTGAGCGGAAATCCTCATGCGAAAACTAAACCGGAAGACATAAAAGTCGAAGCAGTTCTTTTAACTCATGGGCATGGCGACCATATAGGCGATGGAATAGAAATCGCCAAAGCTAATAACGCGGTAATTATTGCCCCTTTTGAGCTGGCGACTTTCTGCCAGGAACAGGGCGCGGAGGCGCATCCTATGCATATCGGCGGCAGTTTTGATTTTGCATTTGGCAGGGTAACATTGACCATCGCCCATCACGGTTCCGGGCTTTCTACGGATAAGGGCATACTCTATCTTGGCAATCCGTGCGGTTTTGTGGTTAACTTCGAGGGAAGGAATGTTTATCATGCCGGGGATACGGGGTTATTCTATGATATGAAACTGATCGGCGAGATGTATCCGCTTGATCTGGCTCTGCTTCCCATAGGAAGCAACTTCACCATGGGCATACCCGAAGCGGTCAAAGCGGTAGAGCTTCTTGCCCCGAATAATGTTATCCCTATGCACTATAATACATTCGATGTCATCAAACAAAATCCCGAGGAATTTATCTCCCGGCTCCCGGAAACGGTAAAGGGTACAGTCCTGAATGTTGGCGAAAGTTTCGAGCTTTGATTTGAAAGCATTGTTGCTGAATATAGCTTGTTTTGTTTTTATCGTCTTTGGTATTTACGATGTAAGTCCCGGATTAGTTATTGAAGGTAATATCACCGACCCCGATGCCAAAGCTCAAATAGTTGATTGGGCGGACCATGTCGCCCGGTTCGGCGGGGACGTTTTTAAAGGATACCTTCCCGATACAGTAACCGTGCTGGTGGCGAGTTCAAATGAGGAGTTCAATTCCTACGCCGGAGGGAGGATGCCGGATTGGGGAATTGGTGTTGCCTTGCCTTCTCGAAATATGATTGTTATCAAGGATCCTTCCCGGTTTAGCTATGGGCAGAATTTCGGTGAAGTTGTCCGTCATGAGTTCGCGCATCTTTTTTTGGAAAGCAGTTGCCGCGGTTGCGAATGGCCCCGCTGGTTCCATGAAGGATGCGCGGTCATGTTTTCGGGTGAATGGCGCGTCGGAAGGGATATTACCGTGGCGAGGGCGGCGGCATTTTCCGAACTGCCAAAACTGCGGGAGTTGGAAAGCGTGAACCAGTTTTCTCAGGCTAAAGCGGATTTATCCTATTCAATGTCTTTCCTGGCTCTGCGCTATTACATGGATGAATTCGGAAGGCAGGCATTGGTTGACCTATTTGACAACATGCGGGCCGGGCAGGAATTCCCGACTGCATTCTTTCACGCTACCGGCCTCTGGTATGGCAAATGGGAAGATGAGTTCCGGGATTACCTGGAGAAAAGATACTTTTTTATCTTCTGGTTTGGCGATTGGCCGGTGCTCTGGACCGCGTTGGTACTATTTTTTGTTACTATCTATATCATGAAAAGGATACAGAACCGCCGTAAAATCAGGAGATGGGAAGAGGAAGAAAACTACGACAGATTTGATTATGGCCCGCCACCGGATTAAACATTATTTAGAATATATACCCATGATGATTACCCTTTCGGTAGTTCGCTTACTTCCTTACCGCATGGGAGTATCTTTTGGAGCTTTCCTCGGATGGGTGGCATGGAGCATTTTGGGTATCCGTAAGAAGGTAGCATTGAAGAATCTCAAGCTTTGTTTCAAGGAAGAATATTCGGATACCGAACTGAAAAAAATCGGATTGGAATCTTACAAAAACTTCGGGCGCTCCGTCCTCGAATACGCGTTAATTCCCAAGCTAAGAGACGGTAAAATTATGAAATTTGTCGAGATTAAAAACCGGGAAAACTTCGACGAAGTCATCGGGGAAGGTAAGGGTACAATTGGAGTTACGGGTCATTTCGGCAGTTGGGAGGTAATGGGCGCGGCGCTGAGCTACACATGGAGCGGTTATGTGGATTTCCTTGTCGGCGAACAGCATAACCTGCTCGTCGATAATATGATGAATAAGCACCGCCGGATGATGGGAATTGGAATTATTAAATTGGGAGTCGCCGCCCGGGGAATACTACAATCGGTTAAGGCAGGGAAGATGGTGGCTATGCTTTCCGACCAGGATGCCAGAGAAGACGGCGTTGTGGTTGACTTTTTCGGCAATCCGGCATCGACGCCAAAAGGCCCCGCCGCGTTCGCCCTCAAAACCGGCAAACCGCTTAGCTCCGGCTATATGATAAGGAAAGGTAGCAGCATATATCATGAATTTATTTGTATGCCTTCCATACCGGTTCAATCAACGGGTAACAGGGAGGAAGATATAAGGAATTATACTCAGAAATACACGAAAATATTGGAAGGATTTGTGCGCGAGTATCCCGATCACTGGTTCTGGGCTCATCGCAAATTCAAATCTACTATCGAATACTAATAATACTTCCTGATGGGTTACCCGGCTCTCATAGCGTTGTTTTTTTTAGCCGCCGGAATTCTGGGGGCATACTATATCCCCCTCCCGGCGGAAATCCCATTATTCGCCGGCGGGTTATCGATTGTCTTCGGCCTGGTCTTTTTGTATTTGGGAAAAAGAGCATTGCTTATGGTCTCTACCGCATTGCTTTTGGTGAGTCTTGGGTTTTTCCGAAGTCATCTATTCACCGGGCAATTCCCTACTAATCATATCTCCAGCTTCACTTCACTGGATTTCAAGGTTCGTATCTCCGGCGAGGTCATTCTTGACCCCGACATTCGAGATTACTATACCTACCTGACCCTGAAAGCGGACAGTTTATATTTACAGCAGGGCGCAATACCTGTAAATGGGCGTGTACTGGTTAAAATACGGCCAGCTACATCGCGTTTTCAATATGGAGATTTAATATCGGTTTATGGATATTTGAATAATCCGCCCCGTTCCGGTAATCCGCTTTTATTCGATTACCGCGGTTACCTCCATCGAAAAGGCATCGCCGGCTACATGTACACCAAAAACCAGCGCGATATTAAACTGCTGGTTCCCTCCGAAGGATTCGATTTCCTTTCCGGCGTAGTGCTTCCAGCTCGAAAATACCTGATTGATATTTTTCATCAACTCCCCACACCCGGCAACGGTCACTTGCTTGCTGGATTCCTGCTCGGCGAAAAGAGAGGAGTACCTCCCGATATAAGGGAATCTTTTATAGCGTCAGGAACAATGCATCTCCTGGCAGTTTCCGGCAGTAACCTCGCGCTTGTAAGTACGATTTACCTTTTGCTGGTTTATTACATACCAGTAAGCAGGCGGTGGAAATTGATCGGCAGTATCCCGTTTATAATCATATTCTGTTTTATGACCAACAATGAACCTTCGGTGGTAAGGGCGGCGGTGATGCTTCTACTGGGAGTGATAGCCTATATGAGTAGCCGCAGGATTGAGCCAATCAACCTGTTCTGCTCCGCGGCGCTGATTATACTCGCCGTTTATCCTCTTTGGCTTTTCGAGGTCGGCTTTCAGCTTTCATTCGCGGCTGTTGCCGGGATCGTTTTGTACACCAGGTCGAAGTTTTATAATCCACGTCCCGGCGCCAATATTTTCATAAAAAGCTGGCGATTGATCATCCACGCCGCCTTCGTCAGCGCGGCGGCGTTTTTATTCACTGCTCCCGTAGTAGCTTATCATTTCAACCGGCTCGCCGTTTATTCCATATTAGCTAATATCCCCGCCGCCGGTGCGGTTTTTTTTGTTACCGCCGCCGGAACTTTACTCGCTTTCTTCAATCCCATCGGAGGGTTTGTAAGGGATATTCTGCTTTGGGTTACCGACCTTTCGGTAACGTTAATGAGGATAATCGCCGATTTCTTCTCATCGATTCCTTATGCGGATCCTGATGTCCCTTCGCCGGATATTTTGACTATTATAGCCATTTATCTCGCGTTGACATCATTGATGATTATCCGCTGGAATAAGAGAATGAGCGTCTATCTTCTTATCGGGTTACTTATTGTTTTGAATGTAAAAGCATGGGCTGAAGTGCCTTATTTTGGTGATGATGATTACCATGTCGAGTTTTTGGATACCGGTTTCTCACATTCTCTGCTGATTCGTCAGGATACCCGCTGGAATACTCTTATTTATCATGGCGATGGCCGCAGTTTTCAATCAGTAGGCAGCTGGGCTTTAAAACCCTATTTGTTGAAACTGGGTTTTATGAAATTTGATAACCTGATTCTAACACACAATTCCAAAGACGCGTTGTGGGGAATAGATATTTTACTGAAGGAAAATCTTGTTGAGAATATCCTTTTACCGCCCGATTCGGGTTTGGTCATGGCTATCAGGAATTATGGATATCATGGCGAAATAAAGGAAATTATTTCCGGCGATTCTCTGATTTCGCCTTCAGGCGTTAAATACTTCATCTTTAAACCCGATATAAATTTAAGAGAAAAACAAAGCTCCAAATCGAGTTATGCTGTTCAAATTAAAATTTTGAACAGCAATATTATGTTTACTGCTGATAACGAGATTAAGCTAAGTAACCAGATGCTAAGTGATAACGAAATAATTCAAATTGGCTATGGTTTTGCTGATAAAAGTAGCGCCGGAAATTCGGATGGTGGTTCATACTTTGTAATATCTGGTCAGCCATTTCTCTACTGGAAGGAAAAATCAGCGGCTTTTGATGATTCTGGAGAATGTCGGAGATTTTTTAAAACGAGATACCGCGGCGCTGTTTTATTTGAAATTGATGATAAAGGCGTTCATCCTGTCGAAGGATAAAAATGCTGGATACAAAAGATAAAAGCGATAAAGGTTTTAAGGGGAATCTGGATACGGTTTCCCTCCTCGATGTTTTCCAACTCCTTTTCAGCGGTAAAAAATCCGGTATGCTCGAGCTTACTGATGGGGACTCCAGTAAAAAAGTATACCTCAAAACTGGGATGATAGTCGGCGCGGAATCCTCAGAGAACGAAGATATGCTCGGAACTCTTCTGCTAAAAAGAGGCAAGATCAAAAAGATGGACCTGAATCGCGCGCTCTCCCTGCATAAAAGTTCCGGAAAAATGCTCGGACAGGTTTTAATAGAAATGGGGCTCTTCTCGGATGCTGAGATTTGCAGTTGCCTTAAAATGCAGGTTGAGGAAATCATTTATAGCCTGTTTGGATGGAGCGCCGGTGAGTTTATCTTCCATGAAGGCAAATCGCCGAATAAATCCAACTATGAAATCGCCCTCAATCCCATGAATGTTATCATGGAAGCTACCCGCCGGATGGATGAATGGAACGAGATGAAAGAAAACCTCCCGCCGGAAAACTATATTCTCTATGGCGCGGTACCCGAAAGAATAGATGACGAGGAAATACGCTTGAGCAGGGAGGAGTTTGGGGTGCTCACGCTGATCGATAGTAAACGTTCATTCAAGCAGGTATTGGTAGACAGCCCCAGCGACAGATTTTCCACTTCTAAAGCTATCCATCGGTTTATTTCCCTTGGTTTGATAGACGCCTACAAGCCTGAAGGAGCTAACGAAGGCGGGGATGTAGGCCTTGAAGCCGTTCTCCGAGATTTCCTGAAATTCCATCGCGATATTTATGATATAGTTTTTCTGGTTTTTACCGATTATATGGGTGAAGAGGGTATAAACATCCTGGAAAGGATTTTCAAGATTTGTAAAACGGATCACCAGGTACTGGATCGTTTTTCCGGTTCCGGGGGGAAAAATGTGAATTATGATAAAATGGTTGCCGAAGCCCTTACCTTGCCGGAAAATGCTATTATTCACAAGGTAGCTAACTCCTTTTCGGCCCTCTCCCAAAGATATTTAAGCGCCGTAAGGGAATACCTGGGCGCGAATGTATTCTCGCAAATTATGGGAAAATTGAGAAAAGCGAATACAAGATATGTCGAAAGCAGAAGGCAGTCATTGATTAATTATGGTATAGAAGACGATGTTTTTCATCTACTGTATTTAAAATAGCCGGGATAGTAATGAACTGTAAGAAAAAAACAATCTTCTTAATTACAGCTTTACTTTTCAGCGTCTTGCTGGAATTCAATAACGCGTATGCCCAGTTCGGTAATTCGCCGAATGCGATTAGTTATATTGACCTTGCCATTAGAACTGTTTGGTTGATCTGCTCGGTTCTTGGATTTTTAACCGCTTTTCGCATAAGCAGGGCTTTCAGAAAGGGAAGGCTTGCGTTGCCCTGGATATTGTTTTCCTCGGCCTTCGCGGTTTTCGCTGTTTCCTCTATAATCTCTTTCGCCGAACTTTTTAAATTTTTAAATGGTTGGACTACCATCTCCAACGGCGGTTTCGCCGCCGGGGTTTTAGTTTTAATAGTTGCTGGATATCTATATAAAAAGGCCGTTATTCGTTAAAATTTTAATATGCCTGCTCCAGACACAGATTTAAATGATAGAATCGAGAAATGTCTTGCGATACTGAAGAAGGACCCGGATTCCCAGATATTCGCATCCCTCGCCGAATGCTATCGAAAAAAAGGCGATCTCGATAAAGCCTATGAAATCGGTCTTAATGGTATTCAACGCCATTTCGAGTATGGCACCGGCCATTTGGTAATGGCCAAAATAAATCTCGATAAAAAAGACTATCGCTTAGCGCAGGAAGAATTGAACCTTGCGGAACGTTACATGGGGCGTACCCGCTCGATTGATTATCTCCAATGCGAGATCCTCCTGAGGGGAGGCGAATTAAAAAAGGGTGAGATACTTCTTTCACAGTTGAAAATTACAGAGCCGCAGAACCCGGCCATAAGATTCCTTACAGGATTACTAAATAAAGCAAGGGAACAGAACAAAAAACGTCCCCATGCCTTTGATTCTACCGACGATTCCGAAGAAAATGAGGTTAACGGCTATGCCGGAGATGCCGATAATTTAAAGGATGAGAAGATATCGGTGGAATTTATGGTAAAAACCATCGGTTCGTATCAAGGCGTTAATTACGTACTGGCTCTGGACTATGACAACAACGTGCTTTCCGCCTATCCGCCGGCTGAAGAGTGTATGGATGATCATCTGCACTTCTGCAGGATAATCAGCCAGGGATTAAATCATTGTCTTCCTTCGGTTGGATTCGGTAAGATGGGAAGCTGTTTGGTGGAAACCGATAAACGTAAATATTTCCTGAAAGACGCGGGGAGCTTTTATTTGTTGCTTGATACCGATGACAATTCAAATTTCGGATTTCTGAGTATGAAACTCGCTGAAATGCTTCCGTATCTGGAAAACAAGGGGCAATGACGTGGAACGAAAAGAGATTATAAAGATATCGATTATCGCTTTGGTCCTTGGGGTTCTTACTTCCTTTTTCTATCCCCAGGGCGAAGACTTAAGCATGCCCTGGCCTGTCCTGTTCAATTTCATTTTAGAGATGTTTTACTATGCCCTGATTATCTCCATGTTTGATAACAGCACGGGATTTGTGGAGCATCTTGTTTACGCCGGGGGAAGCTTTATATTCCGCGTCATCACTTCGCTTGTCTTCGCCGCCGCGATAACTACAGCCCATGGTATTAGTTTCACCGAATCGATCAGACTCGGAATAGTCGGCTACCTGCCGCAGGTATTTTCGATGATTCTCGTCTCGCCATGGGTACTGCTGTCGTTTCTTAAGGACAGTTACAAGGAGAAAGTCCGGAGTATATCCAAACCTGACGTGCCTGTTTACGAAAAGAAAGTGCGTAAGCAGATGGAAGAAATTCAGCAGGAAAAAGAAAGAATTTTAGAGCCGGAAAAACCTGTCGAAGGCGATATGTCCGTCGAGGGCGTACTGGATTACGTATCCGGCGGCAGGGGCGTGGTTGGAAGCATGATATCCTCGCGTGAAGGGCTGTTGCTGGCATACAGGTTCAGGACCCAGAAAAAAGCGGAGGAATGGGCCGCGCGGCTCGAAAAAATCTTTGTATCCAACGATTCAATGATGCATCATTATGGAGTGGGCATGCTTAAAAATGCCGAATTCCTCGCCGGCGATTTTAACATTGGAATTTATGATGTCTCGGGCATAAGGCTGATTGTAATTGTCCAGGCATCAGCGACAGACAATCTAATTAGCATTCGCATCGCCCGCGCTGTAGAGATGCTTGGCAAGGTAGTTAAATCCAGATATGGGAATGTAATCGCGTCTGAAGTTTGATAAGGATGTGCACGGAGGATAATAATGTATGATGTTCTGGCGGAACTGAATAAAACCTCGGGTATAAAGGGAAGTATGATGGTCGGCGCCGATGGCATTATAATCGCCGCGGACCTCGATAATGAACTCGAGGATGATACCGTAGGGGCTCTGGCGGCTTCCATAATCGCCGGTATCAAAAAAGCTGTGAATAGACTTGACCGCGGTCAGCTTAATCATGTTATGATTGAAGCGGAGCATGGAAAAGTTTTTCTTAGTGAAAATCAGTTTGGTATACTTGTAGTAATTGCCGACAACGAAGTCAATATCGGATTAATCAGGTTGGAGATGAGAACCGCTTTAAGCCGAATTCAGAACTCCACCGTAATCACCGGCAAATCTTAAGGGGAGAACAGGTGATAAGATGGTAACAATAAATTACGCTTTCCGGGAAGTAGTCAGTAAAATCGTATATTACGGTCCGGGGCTTTCGGGCAAAACAACGAATTTGCATTATGTTTTCCGAAAAGTCCCACCCCAGACCAGAGGGGAGATGATTTCCCTGGCAACTGAAGCCGACCGGACCCTGTATTTCGATTTCCTCCCCATCAATCTCGGGAGTATCCAGGGGTTCGCCACCAAGTTCCAATTGTACACTGTTCCCGGGCAGGTTTTCTATAATGCTACCCGGAAACTCGTTTTGAGGGGCGTCGATGGCCTGGTGTTCGTTGCCGATTCCCAACTTGCAAAAATGGATGAAAACCTTGAGAGTCTGAATAACCTCAAGGAAAACCTCGTTGAATATGGTATCAATTACGATGAAATACCTCTTATCATCCAGTATAACAAGCGCGATCTCCCCAATATCGCTACCATCGAACAGCTTGAAGCCGCCCTTAATCCGGCAGGAGCGCCCTATTTCGAAGCCGTAGCTTCTAAAGGGGAAGGAGTTTTTGATACACTTAAAGCTATCTGCAAAATCGTTCTCGACAGAGCCCGCAGTGAACACGGTGTTACCGCTACCGAGGAGGTCCCGGTCGGACAGATGCAATCCGCCGAAAACCAGGCGCAGGGTTTAACACCATCGAGTCTCGATGACTCCGCCCCGGCATTGCAACCTCCCACTCAAACACTCGATGATGATAAAGATGAAAACGAAGATACACTAACTCCCGGTTCACAGCAAACCTCGGCCCCGGAACCTGAACCGGTAAAACCTGTTCAGCAAGAACCTCCGGCACAGGCGCCTCCTCAGAAAACATCGTCGACACAGGAATCTGCCCCGCAGGAACCCCCGGCGCAGAAAGACCCGAATGTATATGAATTATCTGTAGATGAGCCCGGTGAACAGTCTCCTGCTCCGGCCGAAGAAGCAAAAGAAACGCCTATTGCCGGGCCATCTGAACCAGAAAAAACTCCCGAAACGCCGCTTGAATCTCAACCGGAGAAGGAAAAAACCGCGGAAACACCCTTGGCGGCGTCAAGTGAGAACGAAAAATCGTCGCCGTCAAACGACGTTGTTCCGCCAAACACACCTGACACTGCAGGTTTCCGTCCGGATGTCCATGTACTGGATGATTCTGATTCAGATACCAAACAGCCCGCCGATGATAACGCCCTTGATTCCACAACGGACAACAAGATTCACCAGGTCAATATCGGCCTGGATGATTTCCAGACCGATACCATTAAATCCGAAGAAATGAACGCCGCCGAATCCGACCAGACACCGGCGCCGGAAGAGGAACACACCGAGAAATCGGAGATTGATAATCTTGAAACAGAAGCGGATGCTTCACCAAAGAAGTCCAAGCCATTTATCCCCGGTTTCGATTTTAGCGAGGAAGATGATAGCCCGCCGGGCGGTGGCTCAATTGGCGAACAAAACACCGCTTTCGAACAGCCGACGGCATCATCAACGCCTAAGGAATCCGAAGTTCCTGAAGGACCAGAGCAGGATATTACAAATCATCAATTACCACCCGAAAAGCCCGCGGAGGAAGCAATAAACCAGAAACTGCCTCCGGAGCCTCCGGTTTCAGCAAAACCAGAAGTTCAAAATGATAATCAGCCGCCCGCTTCCGGGTACTCATCGCTTGCCGATGATATCCTCCAGGATGTGGAGCAATCGGCCGATATTTCCCATGATATTCAATCAAGCGAGGCTGACACGGAAGCAGATGATTTAATCGGGAATACTGAAAAGAGCGTTAAGAAGGACGAAAATATAGATAAAGCGGAAGAACCAACCGATGAATCCGAACAGGAAGATGGCTACAAACCAAAGATGGATGGCATGAAAAAACGCAAAAAAGAGAAGAAATCCTTGTTTGGATGGTTTAAGAAATTAGGCCGGTCCAAAGGAGGTGAATAGAGATGAGCGAGAGTACCGTAATTTATGAGAACGATGTAAAGCAGATAGACAAGCTGATGGCCCGGCTTATTTCGGAAGCGGAAGCAAAATGCGCGCTTTTAGTCGATAAGGACGGAAGGCTAATAACCCGCCAGGGATTTACAAATACGCTTGATACTACTGCTCTTGGGGCGCTACTCGCGGGAAGTTTCGCTTCCACTAAAGAGATAGCCCGCCTTGTTGGCGAACCTGAATTTTCAGTTTTGTTCCATCAGGGCAAAAAGGACCATATTCATATTAATTTGATTGGTGAACGTATCATCCTGGTGGTTGTCTTTGATGACCGCACTACCATAGGAATGGTTCGCCTTTACGCCAAGGAAATCAGCGCGAAGATATTGGATATCGTCGAAAAATCCCAGAAGGAAGAACCTCAGGAAAAGCTGGACGATAACTTTACTCAACTCGCGGAAGGAAAGTTAGACGACATTTTCAAAGATTAAAGGTTCAGGGATACTCACTTCATGATTGACACAAATACCGAAAATAAAAATCGTGAGATAGGCGAACTTTTAGTTCAAGCAGGTAAAATTACCGGCGAACAGCTTCAGCAGGCACTGGCCATTCAGAAAAAAGAAGGCGTCAAGATAGGGCAAGCGCTTGTTAAAATCGGCGCTATAGATGATGAGAAAGTATTATCTGAGTTCGTTGGAAAACAGCTCAATATCGGCGCTTTGCGCATTAACGATATAGAACCCAATCCGGAGATTATCAAGCTCATACCCCAGGATATCGCCAGGAAGTTCAATGTTCTGGCCATTTCTCGCCTGGGGCGCAATCTGATTGTTGCCATTTCCGACCCGAACAATATCTATGTGCTCGATGCCTTGAAATTCATCACCGGTTGCACCATTCAACCTGTGCTCTCCGAAGAAGAGTCTATTAAAAAAGCCATCGACCAATACTACGGCGCGGACACCGGCGGATTGGATGAGATAATAAAGGGGCTTGACGAGGATGAGAGCCTGGAAGTGGTTGAACAGGAAGAAGACCCAGCCGACCTCGAACTACAGTCCATGGTCCAGGACAAACCTCTAGTCAAACTCGTCGATTCAATTCTTGCCGAGGCAATCAGGAAGGGCGCTTCAGATATTCATATTGAATGCTATGAAAAAAGGATCCGCGTACGCTACCGCATCGACGGTGAACTGCAGGAGATGTCCCCGATTCCATTCAAATACCGCGCCGCCATTATCTCCAGGCTGAAAATTATGTCGGAGCTGGATATCTCCGAGCGCAGGCTTCCCCAGGATGGACGTATTAAAATAAAAATGAAAGACAGGCACATAGATTTGCGCGTGTCTGTACTGCCTACCATCTTCGGCGAAAAGATAGTTATGCGTATCCTTGACCCCAAGGGTCTAATGGTGGATATGACCAAGCTCGGTTTCCCGGAACTCGCTTTGAAAAATTTCGACAAAGCCATTCATCTTCCCTATGGTATGATTCTGGTAACCGGTCCTACAGGTTCGGGTAAAACCACGACACTTTATTCCGCCTTGAAAACACTGAACACTATTGATGTCAATATCATGACTGCCGAGGACCCGGTTGAGTTCAACTTCGATGGCATCAACCAGGTCGCCGTCAGGAGCGATATCGGTTTGACCTTTGCGGCGGCCCTTCGCTCATTTCTTCGCCAGGACCCTGACATTATAATGGTAGGTGAGATTCGTGACGAGGAAACCGGCGAAATAGCCATCAAGGCCGCGTTGACCGGCCATCTTGTTTTCTCTACTCTTCATACAAATGACGCGCCCTCGACCGTTCTAAGGCTTGTCGATATGGGTATCCCTGAATACCTCGTTGCCTCGGCCACCAAGCTTATTATGGCTCAGAGGATGGTCCGTAAAATTTGTACTAACTGTCGTTCGGAAGTTAAAGATAAACCGGAAGGATTGTTGCAACTCGGGCTAACGGAAGAAGATATTAGCCGCATGACTATATACGAGGGCGAAGGTTGCAAAGAATGTAACGGAACCGGTTACTCCGGAAGAACCGGTTTGTTCGAGGTTATGCCCGTTTCCAATGAAATCGAGCGCGTTATTGTGAATAAAGGTACTACTATCGATATAGAACAACAGGCAATTAAAGAAGGTATGGTTCCCCTGCGGAAAGCGGGAATCGAAAAGATGATAAAAGGTATTACCACCTGGGAAGAGGTTCTTGCCAATACCGCCGGGTAGGTGTTGAAAAGTTAAACGGATTTAAGAAAGGGAGGTTGGTATGGACAGCCTTCAGGAATTACTGAAATACATGGTCGAAAAAAAGGCTTCGGATATGCATATTACTGTCGGAAGTCCGCCCCAAATCAGAGTAGACGGCAGATTGCAGAAGCTAAGTTCCGAAAGGCTGGCGCCCGAACAAACAAGGCGGCTGGCATATAGCATTATGAGCGAAAAACAAAAGCTCAAATTTGAGAAGGATTCCGAACTCGACCTTTCTTTTGGCGTGGAAAATTTATCCCGTTTCCGTATTAATATCTTTGTGCAACGCGGCAATGTCGCCATGGCTATCCGCCAGATTCCATTCAAAATTATGACCATGGAAGAGTTGGGCCTCCCAAAAGTTATTAATGAACTGGGGAATCTTCCTCGCGGCCTGGTTCTCGTTACCGGCCCCACAGGTTCAGGAAAATCTACCACGCTGGCGTCGATAATCGATAAAATCAATAAAGAGCGCAATGAACATATTTTAACTGTGGAAGACCCTATCGAGTTTTTACACCGCCACAACAACTGTCTTATCAACCAGAGAGAAGTAAACTCCGACACCCAGAGTTTCGCCAACGCGTTGAAATATGCTTTGCGTGAAGATCCCGATGTCGTACTCGTCGGTGAGATGAGGGACCTGGAAACTGTTGAATCAGCCCTTACTATCGCGGAAACAGGGCACCTTGTATTCGCTACCCTGCATACCAACTCATGCGCCGAGTCAATCAACCGTGTCATCGATGTTTTCCCGACCAATCAGCAGGAGCAGGTACGCGTACAGCTTTCATTCTGCCTTCAAGCCGTTGTTTCCCAGCAGTTGATTCCAAAAGTCGGCGGAGGACGTACCCTCGCCCTCGAAATTATGGTCTGCACCCCCGCGATAAGGGCGGTTATCCGCGATGACAAAGTCCATCAAATTTACAGCCTTATTCAGGCTGGTACGAAGTACGGTATGAAAACTATGAATCAATCGTTGTTTGAATTGTATAGTAAAAAACTTATTACTCTCGGCGACGCCCTTGCGAGAAGTTCCAACACGCAGGAGTTAAATGAAATGATTTCGCGCACACAGGGCAAACCTGTCGCGGCTTATTAATGAAAGCGAGGTGTTTTAAGTGGCACTTTTTGAATACAAAGGTAAAAGCGTAAGCGGAAATCCTGTAACCGGAACTCTCAGCGCTAAAAACAAGCAGGAGCTGGAGCGGATGCTACGTAAGCGGCGTATCCTCGTTACCGAGGTTGTCAAAAAACCGTCGCAGATAAATATCAGTATCGGACAGAAGAAAATTAAGAAAATCGATATATCGAGGTTTACCCGCCAGTTCGCCACTATGATATCCGCCGGCCTTCCCATGGTTCAATGCCTGGAAATCCTCGCCCAGCAGTCCGAGAATCCCGAGATGCGCCGGGTTATTAATGAAGTAAAGGAAAGCGTTCAAGGCGGGTCTACGCTTTCGGAAGCTATGAGTAAGCATAAAAAAGCGTTTGATGATCTTTATGTTAATATGGTGGAAGCAGGTGAAATCGGGGGCGCGCTGGATGTCATCCTCGTCCGCCTGGCCATCTTCCGCGAAAAAGCCGACGCTTTGGCCCGCAAGGTCAAAGGCGCTATGGTTTACCCGATTGTCGTTTTGATCGTCGCCCTCGGCGTTACCTTCGCCATGTTAACCTTTATCGTTCCCGTATTCGCAAAAATGTTCGCCGGCCTGGGAACGGAACTCCCCGGACCGACACTAATCGTGCTGGCTATCAGTAATACCCTTCAGGCTAATTTTCTCAATATTACCGTGGCCATTATCGCCATTGTTTTCCTCTACAAATGGTATGTGCGAAAACCGGAAGGAAAACTGCGGATGGATAAGATAAAGCTGAAAGTTCCATTGCTCGGCGATCTTATCCGTAAAAGTTCGGTTTCGCGTTTTACGAGAACGCTTTCGACCTTGCTCTCATCCGGTGTGGCTATTCTCGACGCATTGGAGATTACTGCCAAAACCTCCGGCAACATGGTCGTCCAGAAAGCGATAAAAAAGTCGGTGCTGTCCATCGCCGAAGGTGAAACTATCACCGCTCCGTTGAAGGAATCCGGCGTTTTCCCGCCTATGGTAATCCAGATGATTTCCGTGGGCGAAAAAACCGGCGGCCTCGATGAGATGTTATCCAAGATATCCGATTTCTATGATGAAGAAGTCGATGCCGCGGTCGCCGCCCTGACATCGATTATTGAGCCTGTTATTATCGTATTCCTCGGCGTGGTCATGGGCGGTATCCTTATTGCCATGTACCTGCCGATGTTCGATATTATCGGCAAAATCGGTTAAAACCCGGACTACAGACGATGATGCCTGATGGAAAACCGGACTAAAACCGCGGATAACATAACTCTCCTTCTGCTTCCGAGGTTTATAACATTCATTTTCCTGTTCGGCGGTTCGATTTACCTCGTCAAATCGAACCGCTTTCTATGGGAACTGCTGGCCCTTTACGGCGCCGCGGCTATTGCCTACCTCTCGCTTCTGCTCCTGAGAAAAAACACCGCGAAGGCCGCGCTTCGCAGAATACTCATTTCGCACATTATCCTCGAGGTGGTTATCTCCGGATTAATGGTCTTCCATTCCGGCGGCCATAGAAGCCCCTTGATTCTATTGTTTATTCTAAGCATCGCCTCCGCGTCAATGGTTTATCAAATGCGCGGAGCTATGTTTGTCTCTCTGTCCGCCT
Organism: Candidatus Zixiibacteriota bacterium; assembly: GCA_014730345.1. GTDB lineage: Bacteria > Zixibacteria > MSB-5A5 > UM-FILTER-46-8 > UM-FILTER-46-8 > WJIJ01. The sequence continues at coordinate 72,293 of WJIJ01000051.1, forward strand.
CGATATCATACCTGATATCGATTTACTTTTTTCTCGAAAACCTCTACAGCTCCGACAGCGCCTACTCTTTTACAGGGATATTGAGCCATAATTCCGACATCTATTTTCCCGTTTCACTCCATATAGTCCTTTTTACACTGGTAGGTCTCATCGCCGGCTATGTTTCCGAGCGTTTGCGTGAAAGAGGAGTACTCCTGCAAACAACCGAGGAGGAGTTGAAACGCGCCCGGAGATTTACATCGGACATCCTCGAAAGCATGGGAAGCGGGTTGATATGTATCGATTATTCTTGCGAGATTATTCTCATCAACCGTACCGCGCGGGAGATACTCGGGATCAATACTCCGCGTTCCAATGAAACCACCGTCAGGGATTATCTTCATAATGGCTATGAACCGCTCGCCGTTTTCCTCGAAACAGCCGCTGTTGAAAACCGGGACTTCGACCAGTATGAAGTCGTTGTTACCCGCGATGATGGTATTCGAGTCCCGCTGGCCGTATCCACATCACTGCTATCCACCCCTGATGAGAAACCGGTGGGAATAATAGCTGTTTTCCAGGATTTGACCGAAGCGAAAAAATTACAACAAAAACTGCGTATATATGACCGCCTCGCCGCAGTTGGACAACTCTCCGCCGGAATCGCCCATGAAATACGCAATCCGTTGACCTCAATCTCCGGCTCTGTCGAAGTTCTCCAGAATGAACTCGATTTAAATCCCACCAACCGCAAGCTGATGGAAGTGGTTATCAAGGAATCCCAAAGATTGAACAGGATACTCACCGAGTTTTTAGATTACGCGCGCATCAAACCGACCATGTTCACTAAAATAGAGCTTAATAAACTTACCGATGAGGTCGTTGAATTTATCTCCAATGACAAACGCTTTGAATCGGGTATTGAGATTTTCAATACATTGCCAGCGGGCATTGCCGCGGTCGGCGATGAGGAAAAAATACGCCAGGTTTTTATCAACCTCATACTCAATGCTATAGATGCCGTTGACACCGCCGAAGGCCGGATTACCATAGGGAGGGGATT
>WJIJ01000052.1 GCA_014730345.1 Candidatus Zixiibacteriota bacterium
AACCCCCGCCGCGCCAATGCAGGGATTAATCTTTTTGGAAGTTGACAGGAAGATGTTGATTATCTTTGCGAATAATACGCCGCCGGCTGTGCTGAAAGCGAAGGCTATCGCGCCCAATATCAGAATCATAATTGTTTTATAGGTGAGGAAATGAGCGCTGTCCATGGTAGCGCCTACGGCCACACCGAGGAATATGGTTACAATGTCCGTTAACGCCCCTCCGGCGGTTTTCTTGAGCCGTTCGGTAACGCCGCATTCGCGAATCAGGTTGCCGAACATCAACATACCGATCAGCGGCGCGCTGGATGGAATAGCCAGTGAAGCCACTATACCGGTTATGATTGGGAACAGAATTACAGCCGTTCGGGAGACCGGGATTGCCTGGGGCATATCAATCCGTCTTTCCGATTTACTGGTCAGTATCCGGATTATCGGGGGTTGTATTATTGGCACCAATGACATATAGCTGTATGCCGCGACCGCCACCGGACCAAGCAGGTGCGGAGCCATTTGACTGGTTAAAAATATGGATGTTGGTCCGTCGGCTCCGCCAATGATGCCTATGCATGCCGCCTCCCTCGGGGTGAATCCCAGTAAATACGAGGCACCGAGGGCGGCTATGAAGATGCCCAACTGAGCCGCGGCGCCTAAAAGAAAGGTCAACGGTCTTCCAAGGAGCGGACGAAAATCGGTGAGTACTCCGACTCCGAGGAAAATAATCGGCGGGAGAAGTTCCGTTTTTATTCCCGAATTATAGATAAGAGCGATAATTCCCTGGCCGTAGGAACCCATCTCGGCCAGAGGAAGATTGGCGAGAATGGTTCCGAAACCTATTGGAATCAACAGCAATGGTTCATATTTCTTGGCAATTGCCAGGTATATTAAAACACCGGCAATAATAAACATGACAATATTGCCTATGCTTAGATTGGCGAAACCCGACTGTGAAATTAATTCAATAAATGTACTCATGGTCCCGACCTTTTAAGCTATGGTGGCTATGGGCTGACTGGAATCTATCTCATCGCCGATTTTTACATGTATTGCCGAAATTTCGCCATCGATGGGAGATTTGATATCATGGGTAGCCTTCATGGCTTCTATTTCAGCTATCACCTGTCCCTTAGTAACCTTATCCCCTACTTTAACTTTAACATCGACAATCTCGACCTGGCCGGTGAAGGTTGAAAATACCTGCTTTCCGGCGGCCGGTTCGGCGGCAGGAACTGTAGCTGTAGCGCTTGGTGAAGCGCTCGAAGCTCCTCCGCCAGATGACCCCATCGGTTCCACGGTCACGGTGAAAGTCCGCGAAACGGGTCCTTCCTGGACTACGCACCTCGATGTTACAGGACCTGAAACAGCCGGCGACGGTGAAGACGCGGCGGCTTTCGCGGCCGGTTTTTCCGCTTTGGGTACTTCTTTTTTCTTGAAAGGAATATCGATTTTGGGATTGCCTGTTAGTAAACGGATACCCTCGTTGATTTCCATCTTCTTGCCTGGAACCATAGAGCCGACAACGAGAAACGTATTTTTATCATTTACTTCCAGACCCCTCTCTTTCAACGCTTCCTGGGCGGGACCGATATTCTTGGGCGCGGCTTCCAGAGGATCGCCGTCGAATATGGGCATATCAAGTTGTTTGGAGGCTATTTCGACAACTTCAGGGTCGGGAGGCAACGGTGTTTTGCCGAAATACCCGAGGACCGCCCGTCCGTAGCCGGCATCTATCTTTTTCCACCTGCCGTACATAACATTGTTGAATGCCTGCAACCAGTATTGCTGAGAACCAGGCGTAACGCTGGTCCATGCTCCGCCGGCTTTTACCACTACCGGGAATTCGGCAAGCACATCGCTGTATTTATCGATGATACCGGCCTTGACCATCATGTGGACATTCGGTCCTATAGCCCCGCCGGGCATGGGAAATCCAACCACGCGGGCATCGGCAGTAGTAGTCGTGGGATTGAAATTATAGTCTTCCATTAATTCATTGAGCATATCCTCAATCATACCCATCTTGGAAGCATCTATATCGAGAGAATAACCGGTTCCTTTCAAGGCATGTGCCATAGAACGGACATCGGGTTGAACAGTTCCACTGGCCATGGGACGGCATGAAAGGTCGATGCCATCTACGCCGCCTTCAATACCGGCCATGTAACAGGCGACGGCCATAGAAGCGGTATCGTGTGTGTGTTGCCAGAGGAACATTTCCGGAGGCATGATCTTGCGTAAACCTTTAGCGGTTTCATAGCATGTTTTAGGATCAGTGGTGCCGCTGGCATCTTTCATGCAGATGCTGTCAATTTTGATACCGCTGTCGAGGAGTTTTTTAGCGATATTTACATAGAACTCGGCTGTATGTACCTTGTCGGATTTAAAAGGCAGGCCCATCAACGCGATACATACCTGGTGGTGCATTCCGGAGTCAACAATGGGTTGACCGGTCTTGACGAGGTTATCGCTGTCGTTCATGTAGTCGAAGTTTCTATCCCAGGTTGTGCCATACTGTTTCATAAGCTTTGCCTGGAGTTGAAGAGCTTCGATCGATTGAGTAGTAAGGGTTACCCCGGAAACCGAACGCGTCAGAATCTGGAGGTCGACTTCCGGGCCAACGGCATCGCGTATCTTCTGCATGGTTTCGAAGGGGTCCTCGCCGAGATAGAAATACGGCGCTTGATACCGCGCTCCCCCGCCGAACTCGAAATGCTTTATCTCGGCCTCTTTAGCTGAAGCTTCCATAGCCGGGAGGAAATCCTGAAGACGAACCTTTCCGCCGAAGGAACTCTGGAGCCCATCCCTGAACGGAGTGAACATGACTCGTATGGTTTTTGGATTCTTGGTAAATATCATTTCAATTCCTCAATCTTGGTTATCTTTGTTCCCGGGTAAATTTTATTGTAAGTAGACGCGATAGCCGCTATTAAAGCGCTGTCGGTTCGCGATTCTTTCATGGGGAAGACAGCGATTATGGCTTTCATAATAACCGCCAGCAATGAAAGTAATAAAAATACTCCTACGAAGGAGGATATACAAACATATATGAGGGCAGGTGATTCCATCAAGATCTCCTACTGTCAATTGATAAATTTCCGTCCGGGCATTTTAAATGTCCCACGCGTTGCGAAACCATTTTTAAAAATATCAATTTAAATTTATTGAATCTACAGGTCAAGAAGTTTTAACGATTTAATACCAATCGCCCCGAACTAATCGGCTTTTTGAAACCCGACAGGTAAAGTTCGAGATTATCGCCAATTGCCTCTACGACTCCGGTCTGCGGTTCTCCAAGCGATTGAGTTTCACTATCGGCGTAAATGCTTACCTCCTTGCCGATAATGACAGACCTTTCGATGTAATCGCGTAAAAGTTTACGATAACCGCCGTTCATAAGTATCTCATTGTTTCTTGCCAGGTTATTTCTAAGTGACAAAAAAACATCACGGTTATCCCATCTCCCTTTATGGTCAGCATAATCGATTACAGCTCCGACGTTGGGTACGAATGGAGTGGGCTCAACATCCGGCGAAGACATAATATTCATACCAATACCCAGGGTAACATTAGTAACTTTATCTCCCTGCGATTGAGTGTGAGCCAGAACCCCGCATACTTTCGATCCGTCTATCAATATATCATTCACCCACTTAATGCCCGCGGAGCTTTCCATACCCGGCAGGCCGTCGATTGTTTGAACAGCAGATATGGCAGTGAGTATCGTGTATCCAACATGGAATCTCTCTATCTTCTTATTGGGTCGCAGTGATACGCACAAGTGGATATTACCGGGCAGGGTTGCCCAGGTTCGCTTTTTATGCCCATGAAATCCCCTGCCCTCCCCGGCGAGCGCGAGTAAAAGGTCCGGCAGTTCGAAATTTTCCTGGGCAAGTTTGATGAGAAGGTCATAATGCGAACCTTCCGCGTACTTCACGATAAATAGATATTTCCAGTAATTTTCTTTGTCTAAATCAAGCGTAAAATTGGGTTTGCCTTTGAAAAACTCTTCACGAAGGGAATCGATATTTTCCTTACCCGTCAGGTAATTCGAATCATACCATTGCCCCGAGGCTTTCATTACCTCCCGGGCAAAATCCACGTTGTCTGTGAAAACCAGCAAATCTAAATACCTGGTGTCTTAAATGCGAATTGTTGCCGCCGGATTAGCGCTTCCGGCGGCTCAACATCAAGCTAATCTTTATCTCCTGGCCGCCTGCTGGGCATCCACGACCGCGATCGCCGCCATATCAACGATCTGGTTGACATCGAGGGCGCGGTGAAGAACATGGACGGGTTTGGAAAGTCCCATCAGAATGGGGCCTACCGCCACCAGGCCGCCTATTCGCTCAAGGAGTTTATAAGCTATATTGCCCGAATTCAAATCGGGGAATATAAATACATTGGCGGGGCCTTTTAGATCCGAGAATGGATAGTATTTGTCAATTAATTCAGGCATCAAAGCGGTATCGGCCTGCATTTCACCATCAACGATCAAATCGGGCGCTTTTTCCTTAACAAGCTTAGTTGCCCGGGCTACCTTCCTTGATTCCGGATACTGGGCCGAGCCGAAATTAGAGAAGGAAAGCATGGCGATATGCGGTTCGATATTAAAAGCCCTGGCAACATTGGAGGCGCTGATAGCGATTTCCGCTAACTCTTCATCGGTCGGATCGATGTTTACCGTAGTATCCGCCAACATGTAAACCTTATCACGGTCTATCATAGCGAACATGCTCGATACTTTGCTTATTCCCGGGTTGAGGTCGATTATCTGCAGGGCGGGCCGCATCGTCGAAGGATACTCAGAGGTTACACCGGATAGAACACAATCGCAATCACCCATTTCAAGCATCATAATACCAAAATATGTCCGGTCGAACATCAAATTCCACGCCTTATTCAGGGTAATACCCTTGCGGTAGCGTTTCTCGTAAAGTCTTTGCGCGTACGCTTCCCGCTTATCGTACTGAACATGGTCTATGATCTCGATTCCTTCAATATCAATCTCATGTTCCTGTGCAAGCCTTTCGATTACACCCCGTTGTCCAATTACGATCGGCTGTCCAATTTTCTCCTGCAGGATGATGTGGCATGCCCTCAGGATCCGCGTAGAGTCCCCCTCGGGGAATACAATGCGTTTCGGTTCTTTCCTGGCTTTGTCGGTGAGAACCTGCATAATCAGCCTGCCCCTGCCAACACGCTGGGAGAGTTCCCGTTTGTATTCTTCGATATCAATTTTTTTCTGGGCCACCCCTGAGTCCATTGCCGCCTGGGCAACGGCGGAAGCTTCCCACTCGAGCACGCGATAATCGAAGGGTTTGGGGATTATATATTCTTTCCCGAATTTGAAATAATCAACGCCATACGCGCGGGCGACCTCGTCGGGAACATCCTCTTTTGCCAGGGTAGCCAAAGCCTTTACCGCGGCGATTTTCATCTCGTCATTAATCGCGGTAGCATGGGTATCAAGAGCGCCCCTGAAAATAAAGGGAAATCCAAGAACATTATTGACCTGGTTCGGAAAATCCGAACGTCCGGTAGCCATTATAACATCACTTCGAGCCTCTACAGCATCCGGATAAGTTATTTCGGGATCGGGATTTGCCATAGCGAAAATAATGGGGTTTTTAGCCATGGACTTAACCATATCCTGGCTTACCGTATCGGCAACGGAAACACCCACGAAAACATCGGCATCAACCAGGGCTTCGGCCAACGTATGCCGGTCGGTATCGCGGACAAATTCCGCCTTATATTTATTAAATTCATCCCCACGCCCTTCATACATTACTCCCTTGGAGTCGACCATCAGGATATTTTCATGTTTGACGCCCAGGGCGCAGTATAACTTGGCGCAAGCGATTCCGGCGGCTCCGGCTCCCGCGTAGACAACCTTAATCTTATCTATATCCTTTTCGACAATCTCAAGAGCATTCAGCAAAGCCGCGGCGGAAATAATCGCGGTGCCATGCTGGTCGTCATGGAATACCGGTATATTCAATGTTTCCTTCAAAGTCTCTTCTATCTGGAAACATTCGGGGGCTTTAATATCCTCAAGGTTGATTCCGCCAAATGTCGGTTCAAGCAATTGGCAGGCTTTGATAACTTCTTCAGGATCCTGGGTATCAAGTTCGATATCGAACACATCGACATCGGCGAACCGTTTGAACAATACGCCCTTACCCTCCATAACCGGCTTTCCTGCGGCGGCGCCGATGTTCCCTAAACCCAGTACCGCGGTGCCATTGCTAACCACGGCTACAAGATTGCCTTTACTGGTGTATTTATAGACATCTCCGGGATTGTCCTTGATGGCCAGGCATGGCTGGGCGACGCCGGGTGTGTATGCCAGCGACAGGTCAAGCTGAGTGCGGCATGGTTTAGTGGGATTTACTTCGATTTTTCCCGGTTTATTGCCCATACAATGGTAATCGAGGGCTTGCTTCTTGGTTATCATATAAACTCCTTATTTCTCAACACGGTTTAAAGGTGCAAGGCATAGATATATTCGGCGTTGTTGAGAATAGCAACTGAAAAGTGGATAAAAATGAAGATTTTTAGGTGAATACGCAACAATGCTCAGAAAAGATCGAATTACCAATCGGTAATCACAAAATATAGCCCAATTCTCTCAATCGCGCCCTGGTCTTTGGATCTATTACCGATGTATCCGTAAATGCCTTTTGTTTCTTCATTTCATTAACGATTCCGATAATATAGTTCATAATGCTATCGGTCTTGGGGTGTTGTAAATCAGTATTGAAGATATTGTTCTTCTCGAGAGGATCATTCGCCAGATTGAAATGTTGGTGATTGTCATATATTGCCCGCGGATCCGGTTCTTCGTTTCCGCGTTTTAACGAACGTCTTTCCGCGACATACTCAGGAAAAGCATAAGACCATTTAAGACTGTCCGTTCTTATACACATTATCCCCAAATCCTGAGATAATATTCGGGATTTCCTCATACCGGGCTTTAAAACATTCATCCCCTGCCATGATTGCGGATATTCAAATCCGGCTTCTTCAACAACAGTGGGAGCAACATCAATAAGGCTAACCAAACCGCTGTCCACAACTCCCACCCGCTTATCAAAAGGAGATTTAATTATTAAAGGTACATGGATTTGCTCCTCGAACATGGAATTAGCATGACTCCAAAAGTAATGTTCGAAAAGTTCTTCGCCATGGTCGGAAACGTATACAATTAGTGTGGAATCATAAAGTTCTTTTTCTTTTAGGTAGTTTATTATCCTCCCCATCTGCAAATCAGCGTATTCGACTTCTTCATCGTAAAGCCTCGAATACTCTTCGAGATTCTCCCCTCCTGGATGATGGAGAGGGCTTCCATAGGTGCCGTCGTATGGATGTTCATAATACGGAATATGCGGATCCATATAATGGACATAAAGGAAGAATCTTTTTCCCTTATTCCCATTTAACCAATCGATTGCTCTATCGGTAATTTCTTGAGCATCAGCATACATCCGTTCTTCCCAATTTAAGAAGTACAAGTATCTTTTAAAACCATTCAGGATTTTCTTCTGGAAACGAAGGTCTTTGCCGTCGGGATCCGAGGGCAGTGTGGTTCTTCCTTTTACCTCATAAAATTCATTAAAGCCTTTCGCAAATCCTTTTTCCGGAGATAAATGCGGATTTGATGTTATGCAAATGGTGTAATATCCCTTATTGCGGAACTCATCCATCAAATTGGGAAGATGAGCCGGAAGCCTGATATATCCCCCTTCTTTGGAGTGGTCAGAAGGAATAAGCGACGTGAAAATACTAACGATCGAAGGGGCGGTCCAATTGCAGTTAGCATAGGTTTTCGAGAAGTAAATACCGTCGTCAGCCAATTTTTGAACTGCCGGCGTATTAATTTCATATCCCGCCGGCGAAATCCTGTCCCCGCGCAAAGTGTCCATTAAGATAAACAAAACGTTAGGCGCTTCTTTTAATTTTGCATTTAGCTCGGGATAATAATCCGCATAGAAGATTTTCTTGTTAGATTTCGAAAACGCCGAGTTAATAATCAACGAGATAATAAATATTACTATAAAACTGCCAGCCAGGGATAACCACGGCTTTCGCGGCATGCTTCCCAATAGCTTGTAGCCCAAGGAAAAAAGTAGATATAAAGCGATAAAAAGTATTATAATTTTAAGAGAGAGGAATAAAAAATTCGCTATTGGATTTAGGTTTTCAATACCGAGCAGAGAACTAATATCTTTATTGTACTGACTCAACAGGAAAAACGTGGCCATCGCGCTACCGGAGATGCTAAATACGTTTTTCTCCGTGATATAGCCATTTGAAGCAGATAAAAATATCCTGTAGAAAATGCCGAACAGAAATCCCGCGGCGGCTCCGATAAACCCATAGTATCCAACGGCGTAAACCAGCAGGTTCCATTTTGAATAGCCGGAGCCCAATGTTATATCGACTGCTTCTATCACCCCCCCGAGTATGCTTCCTAACACTGCGCCGAAACATGCTAAAGCTATATACTGAGGATGCTCCTTTATTGAACTACTCATACTCATATTTTTTATAATAAATGCGAATTATTAATAACGCGGATAATTTCGAATTTTTAATTTTGCAGGTTAGCAATAAAAAGCCGCTTATTAGAAAAGGGCGGAGCCGAAACTCCGCCTCAATGCAATAATTGGCTATTCTATAATTTATGCCAACCCGTACTTTTCGATATTGGCTTCCGCTATCTGGCGTACTTTCTCCAGTTCAGCTTCCGCTTCAGGGGTACCCTTGAACAGGTGACGGAAGCGCCCCTGCGCTTTAAGGTACTCCTCGACCGGTTTACGGTTTTTGCCGATTTTCCGGACGCGCGTCAGTTTGCCATCTTCCATCTCGAATATGGGTATCAGACCAGTCAAAACGGCCAGCTTGGCGACTTCGATGGTCTGGTCAGTCGGGTGAATCCATCCCAATGGACAGGGAACATGTATCTGCAGGAACTTGGGTCCCTTGATCTTCAAAGCCTTCTGGACTTTTCTGATTACATCGTTAGGATAACCTACAGTCGCGGTGGCCGAATAGGGAATTCCATGCGCGGCGGCTATCTCCGGCAGATTCTTTTTATTGGTCTGGTTACCCATCGAACGCTTCCCTACCGGCGTAGTGGAAGTACGCGCGTCAAAGGGAGTAAGGCCGCTTCTCTGCACGCCGGTGTTCATGTATGCTTCGTTATCATAGCATACGTAAAGGATATTGTGTCCGCGCTCGAGCATACCCGAGAGACAACCAATACCGATATCGGCGGTACCGCCATCACCGCCCTGGGCGATAATATTGACATCTTTATCGCGACCCTGGGCAATAAGCGCGGCTTCGATACCGGCGGCAACTGCCGAGGAATTCTCGAACAATGAATGAATCCAGGGCATTTTCCACGCCGATTCCGGATAAGGAGTGGAGAAAACTTCGAGGCAACCAGTGCAGGTGGTAACGTAGGTGTTTGGACCCGCGGCATCCATAACCAGCTTAGCGCCAAGAGCTTCACCACAACCGGCGCATGCGCGATGGCCGGGCGCCAGCAACGATTCAGTTACCGGCGGCTTTGTTTTCTTTTTCTTTTTTACCGCTTGTTCTGCCATATTTAAAACTCCGTTGTTATCTGGTTATACGAGTTCTTCTTTCAGGTCCACAAACATGTTGTCCTGACGCTCGCCTTTTACCTTGTGATATAAATCAGCAAGAGAGGTCTTGGAAATATCTCTGCCGCCCAATCCGGCGAAAGTGCTGGAAATCTCCGGTCGATGCGGGGTAGCATAAAAAGCGGCCTTGATTTCATCGGAAAGCATACCCGATGCTCCAAGTGAAAGCGCTTTCTCCAGGACGATTACTTTCTGTTTATCCTTGAGAGCATCAATTATCTCTTCCCCGGGGAAGGGTCTGAACATGCGGATTTTCAATAATCCAACTTTTTCTCCCTTGTCCCGAAGTTCATCGATAGTATCTTTAATGGTACCGCAGATAGATCCCATCGCTACGTATACTATTTCAGCGTCATCCATGCGGTAGCCATCGATGACATCGCCGTACCACCTGCCGAATTTCTCCTTGAATTCTTTAGCAACCTGCTTAACCACCGGCTTAGCCTCAAGCATGGCTTGCTGAATTCTGTACCTCGTTTCCAAATACCACTGGGGTTCTCCGAGAGGTCCCATGGTTAAGGGATTATCGACATCCAGTTTGACCACGGGATCGAAAGGCGGCAGGAAATCATCGGCATCTTTCTGGGATATAGTATCAACCGGTTCATAGGCATGGGTAAGGATAAATCCATCCATGTTAACCATAACCGGGAGGCTGATTTCACGGGTTTCGCCGATTTTATAGGCCTGGATATGCATATCATGCACTTCCTGGTTATCCTCAGCGAATAGCATTATCCAGCCGGCATCCCTGAATACCATTGCGTCAGAATGGTCGTTCCAGATATTGATCGGAGCTGATACCGCGCGATTGGCCACGGTTATAACGAGCGGCAAGCGCATACCGGATATATTGTAAAGGACCTCTCCCATAAGCAAAAGCCCCTGGGAAGTGGTGGCGGAAAATGCTCTGCCTCCCGCCGCGGCGGCGCCGAGAACTACCGAAGCCGCGCCGAATTCGCTTTCGACATTAATAAACTGGGAGTCGAGGATGCCATCGGCAACCAGTTCGGATAAATGCTCAACAATATGCGTCTGCGGGGTGATAGGGTAAGCGGAGACTACATGAGGCCTGCATACGGCTACACCACGCGCGACAGCCATTGACCCTTCTATAAATTCTTTCATTATTTCACCTCCGGGACCATATCGATATCATCAACGGGACATTCAGTGGCGCACATACCGCAACCCTTGCAATAGTCGAAATCAGCGTCATAAACATGGTCCGAACCGAAAATAATGCCGTCGGGGCATATAAGCACGCAGATACGGCAATCGGTGCAGGTATCATGTTTAAAAACGGGTCTTTCGGTACGCCAGCTACCGGTTTTATTCTTTTTACTGGAGCCCGGTTCTACAATCGTTCCTTTGGGTATAGCCATACTACCGACCTCCCTTCATTAAATCAAACGCTTTCTGTACTGCCTGGGCATTCTTCTCGCCCACGGGTCCGGGAAAACGGTTTTGAACCGATTGCTTAACCGCGTCCACGGATATTAATCCGGTCGCCCCGCAAAGAGCGCCTACCAAAGTTGTATTCTGGATAGGCCGTCCTATAATTTCGCGGGCAATCGCCGTAGCCGGTATTGTTACTACTCTGGCTTTCGTGTCCAATTTGAACTCTCCCGGTTCCTTCTCTGAATCGATCAAACACAGACCATCTTCTTTCAATCCATGTAAACAATCAATCGCCGAGATCAGGGTCCAATCCTGGATGATCAGATAATCAGGAGTATAGACCTGTTCGCGAGTTCTCACCCGGTGATCATCAACCCGGCAAAAGGACTGGACGGGAGCGCCCATTCTTTCGGAGCCGAAGGAAGGAAATGCCTGCGAGAATTTGCCATCATGAAAAGCGGCATCGGCAAGCAATACAGCGGCGGTTACAGCGCCCTGTCCTCCTCGACCATGTATTCTAATTTCTTTCAATATATCCTCCTGTAAAATAGGCTATATGATTTATACTCAGCTAATCTACTTTAGGAAATGTAATTTCGTTCTGCTTTTGATACTTACCCGCCTTGTCGGCATAAGAAACTTCACAAACTTCGTCCGCTTTTAAAAAAATAACCTGCGCTATCCCTTCGTTTGAATATATTCTCGCCGGAAGCGGCGTTGTATTCGATATCTCTAATGTTACGTATCCTTCCCATTCAGGTTCAAAAGGAGTTACATTTACAATAATGCCGCATCGCGCGTACGTGGATTTTCCCACGCACAATGTCAGCACATCTCTCGGAATGCGAAAGTACTCTACCGTCCTTGCCAAAGCAAAGGAATTCGGAGGAATTATACAATAATCCCCCTTGTAATTAACGAAGGATTTTTCATCGAACTTCTTTGGATCGACAACGGTGGAATTAATATTGGTAAAAACCTTGAACTCGTCTCCCACCCGAATATCATAACCATAAGATGACAACCCGTAAGAAATAGCCCCCTTGCGCACCTGTTCGGAAGCGAAAGGCTCTATCATCTTTTTCTCGACAGCCATACGTTTTATCCAGCTATCGCACATTATCGACATAAAAAATCCTTGTAAATGGTATCGGTTAATTATTATCCTAATATTAAAAATTGCGGAAATTTAAGAAAAATTCCCAAAAGTGTCAATATAAATCAGGATATCATGTGAATCAAGTAACAAATCATTTTTCTTGTGTTAAGATATTGTAAATTAATTACCTAAAAATAAATTCAAAACAGTTAAATATCGTTATTGCGAACCATTCTTGTTATCAGTCGTTTAATTATAAGTCAATATGTCAACATTGTTCCTTAACAGACTCCGCTCAGTTCTCAGCCCTGACAAGGTTTACAGCGACAGCGGCAACCTTGCCGTTTACAGCTCGGATGCTTCCATTTACTCAGTTAAACCAATAGCTGTAGTCAGGGTGGAATCAGGCGCGGATATTGTCAAAACAATCAATATTTGCCGGGAATTCGATGTACCGGTAACCGCCAGGGCCGGCGCTACGGGACTCGCCGGGGGAGCCGTGGGAGCCGGAGTTATACTCGATTTCTGCGCTTATGATAAAAAAATCCGCATCGATTCCCAGAAAAGGTTAGCGCGAGTGGCATCCGGGGTGATCTGCGATGATTTGAATCGCGCCGCCTCGAAATACGGGCTTATGTTCCCCCCCGATCCATCTTCTGGAGACTCATGCCGTATCGGCGGCATGCTGGGCAATAATTCTTCGGGAGCGCGGACAGTGCGTTATGGAACAACGCGGAAATACACCAAAGCGTTGAATATAGTTACCGCTTCGGGCAAACAGATATTTATCGAACCGCTAAAAGCCGGCAGTGATAAACTTAAGATATTCTTCAGGTATAATCCTGAGTTCGAGCAGGTTTTCAATTTAATTATATCCAAAAGAGATATCATTCTTCCCCGTAGACGCAACGTTAAGAAAAATTCAACCGGTTATGACCTTTGGACATTCATTGACAGGTACGACAAAGGCTATGTTGATTTCACGAAACTATTAGTTGGTTCCGAATGCACCCTTTGCCTTTTTGAAAGCGCGGATGTTATCCTTGAGGAGCTTCCGCCCGAATTATTCACCTGTCTTTTGTTCTTCAAGCGTTACCACGATATCGGCAAGGCAATTCCTCCCCTGCTCAGGCTCAAACCATACTCGCTGGAAGTAGCGGACAGTAATTCCATGGACCTGATGGGCCGTGAAAAGTATAGTCTCCCGGAGGATGCGGCGGTTATGCTTCTCATGCAGTTTTCAAAAAAGGATTCAGCGGAAATCGATAGTCAATTAAGCAAAATTATCAAGGCAGGTGATTTATGCACCCCCCCGGTACTGGAAACCGACAACCAGAAACAGAAAGCTCTATGGGCCGCCAGAAAAGCATTGCTTCCAATCCTCTACCTGCACCACCCGAAGAAAAAACCGCTGTCATTCGTTGAGGATGCCTGCCTTCCCACGGAAAAACTGCCGGAGATTTTCGAGTTTGTGGAGCGAACATTTAAAAAACATGAATTGATGTACGGCAGTTTCGGGCATATTGGCGACGGCAATATTCATATAAAGCCGCTTGTGGACGCTTCCGACGCGACCGACCGCGAAAAGATGCGCCTTGTCTCCATGGAGATTTACAATGAAATACTCCGCCTCGGAGGAGTGGTATCCGGTGAGCATGCCGACGGCCGTGTCCGCTCTCCTTTTTTAAGGCAGGTTTACGGCGATGAAGTTTACGAAATCTTCAGGCAAATAAAAAAGATTCTCGACCCTCATGGCATACTCAATCCCGGGGTAAAATTGACTGACAACCGCGACATAACCGAGAATATCGACAGCAAGCGCTTGAACTGGAACTGCTCGCAATGCGGAAAATGCGTACCCTACTGCCCATCGTTTCATGCCCGCAGAAGCGAGATCTATAGTCCCCGCGGGCGCATTAAAATTCGCAATTACCCCGGAACTGCGGGCGAAGACCAGCGGGAATCCCTGGAGACATGCATTAATTGTAAAAACTGCCGTATAGTATGCCCGGCTAACTGCGATGCCTCCACCGATTCGAGATACTATAAAGAAGAGCACCGAAGGTTTGCTCTCGAACCGATGTTTATAGCCATGAATAATCCGGGGCT
>WJIJ01000053.1 GCA_014730345.1 Candidatus Zixiibacteriota bacterium
GTTCGAGGAGGACACTATATTAGTCACCGGGCAGACAGATCCCGATTGGGTGCCCATAATGAAAAAGGCGTCGGGAATAGTAACAGATTATGGCGGCAGGACATCCCACGCGGCAATCGTTAGCCGCGAGCTGGGATTGCCGGCTATTGTAGGGACCGGTGAAGCTACCGAAAATGTTGAAGATGGGCGGAAAATAACTATCTCCTGCGCCGAGGGAGATCAGGGTATCGTTTACGATGGCCTGCTTAACTATAATACTGAAGAATTGAACCTCGAAGATGTCTCCAAAACAAAAATGCGGATCAAAATGAATATCGCCAGTCCGGCCGCTTCTTTTCGCTGGTGGCGCCTGCCAACCGATGGAATTGGCCTGGCGCGTATGGAATTTATCATCAACAATGTTATAAAAGTTCATCCGATGGCTCTATTGCGCTATGATGACCTTGAAGATAAAGAAGCGAAAAAAGAGATCCGGAAGATGACTCGCGGTTATGATGATAAAGTTGAATATTTCATCGACAACCTTTCAAGGGGCATTGCCAAAATAGCGGCTCCCCATTACCCCAATTCGGTTATCGTGCGCATGAGCGATTTCAAAACAAACGAATACGCGGATCTTATCGGTGGTTCGCGGTTCGAACCGGACGAAAGTAATCCCATGCTTGGCTTTCGGGGCGCATCACGTTATTACAGTGATGATTACCGGGAAGCTTTTGGCATGGAATGCAGGGCGATTAAAAGGGTGCGCGAGAAAATAGGTTTGGATAATGTAATTATTATGATACCCTTTTGCCGCACCCCGGAGGAAGCGGACCGAGTATTAGAAGTTTTAGCTGAAAACGAGATCGGGCGCGGTCAAGGAGGAATGGCGGTTTTCGTTATGGCTGAGATACCATCGAATATTGTCTTGGCGAAGGAATTCGCATCCCGTTTCGATGGATTTTCTATCGGTTCTAATGACCTGACTCAGCTTATCCTTGGAGTAGACAGGGATTCGCAAAAACTTTCGGATATTTTCGATGAGAGAAACGAAGCGGTGAAATCAATGGTAAAAATTCTTATTGACTCCGCCCATCAAAATAACAGCGAAGTGGGTATCTGCGGACAAGCTCCGAGCGATTATCCTGAATTCGCTGAGTTCCTCGTCAATTGTGGAATAGATTCTATTTCGCTGAATCCCGACAGCGTGGTCGAAGTTAAAAAGAGAGTCGCACAATTAGAAGATAAGCATAAGGAGAATATGTAGTGAATAGTATATTTAATCCCCATGGAGGTGAAAATAGTGGAAGTACCATTGGAACTTACGTTTAGAGAGATGGAAAAGGACCCCGAGGTCGAAAAATATATTTTGGAGAAAGTAGATAAGCTGGAATCTATATCTAAAAATATTATTAGTTGTAGCGTTGTTGTCGAAAAGCCGCAGAAACATCAGCAGGAAGGTAATCCATACCGATTCAGGATAGTGATTACTATTCCCGGAGATACGGATGTTGTTGTTTCAAAAGGCGGTAATGATTCTCCAATGCACGCTCCCTTGAAGTCGATAGTTAAAGATGCCTTCGAGGTGGCTAAACGTCAACTTATCGAGGTCAATGATAAAAGAAGATATGAAGTAAAAGAGCATCCGGAGCAGGAAATGGGAGCCGTTGTTGACAGGTTGTTTAAAAATGAGGGTTACGGATTTCTGAAAACCATCGACAACCGGGAAGTCTACTTTCATGAAAACAGCGTGGTTAATGATGACTTTAAACGACTTGAAGTCGGAACTGGCGTACGTTATTCGGAAACCGCCGGCGACAAAGGTCCTCAGGCTACGACAGTTCAAATCGTAAATAAACCCGGCGCTCGTTTACCGTCAAATCCTGAATAATTATTAGCATGCAACACGTAAAGGGAAACGTCTGGAGCAAAAAATGGAATCTATTCATAAAAACCAAATAAATGAATTAGCGCGGAAAAATAATAAAAATCTTGTTAGCTTATACATGCCTGCGGTGAGGAAAGGCAATGAGACTGAACAAAATGCAATACGATTTAAGAACTTAATTGGACAAGTTGAAAATATATTATCCGGAAGTGGAATTCGCGATAAGGAAATAAAGGCTCTTCTGAAGCCGACGATTGATTTGTTGAATGATAGAAGTTTCTGGGAGCATCAAGCCGAGGGATTAGCAGTTTTCGTTGAACCCGGTAACCTGAGATACTTCAAACTACCGGTGAAGTTCGAAGAAGTTGCGTCGGTTAACGATAAATATTTTATCAAGCCCCTGATCCCCTTTTATAGCCCGGTTACTGACTTCTACCTGCTGGTTATCAGCCAGGAAAAGACCAAACTATACCATGGTAGCAGGTTTCAAATGGAAAGAATCAGCGCTGGAGAAATAATTGACAATATCGATGAATTCATGGAATACGAAGACCCTGAAAAACAACTTCAATTTCATACAGGTACAGCGGACTCTCCGGGTCAAAGATCCGCTATGTTTCATGGCCACGGCGTTGGCGGAGATGATACCCAGCGGAAGGAATTTCTGCTGAGATTCATGCAGAATATCAATAGGGGGGTGTCTAAGATGATTGCCGGAAGCAATATACCGTTGATAATCGCCGGCATAGAATATGTTATTCATATCTATAGAAAGGCGAATTCATATCCCGACATACTTGAAGAAGCCATCGAAAAGAATCCTGATGATATGCAGATGAATGAACTCCACCGTTATGCTGTGGAAATTACTGAAAACAGGTCAATGAAGGATTTTGAAGAGACCATAGGGAGATTTAATCAACTGCGGGGTATGGGAAAATCGACCTCGGACCTTTCTCGGATAGTAAAGGATTCGCACGCCGGAAAAATTGATACTTTGCTGGTTGACCCCCATCTCGAAAAATTCGGCGGGTACAACAAAGACGACAACAGCGTAACGGTCCATGATAATAAGAAAGATGGCGATGAGGACCTGGTTGATGCAGTATTTCGCCAAACGGTACTGCATGACGGAAACGTACATGTTATTGAACCGGATACATTGGATAGCGGTCAAAGGATTGCCGCCATTTTGAGATATTAATTAAAATACCTTCATGCATTGGAGTTCAAATGAAATATAAAGAGATAAACATAGGAAAACATAATAATCTCGATAATGGAGAAATGAAAATAGTTGACGTCGAAGGCAATGAAATTCTCCTTTGCAGACACGAAAATAAATTCTACGCGCTGGGATCGAAATGTCCGCACTACGGCGCTTCGCTTGATGAGGGAGTATTGCACGATGGTCATATCATATGCCCCTGGCATCATGCGGCTTTCGAAGTTAAAACTGGCAACCTACTGGAACCCCCATCGAGAGACTGCCTTACGAAATTCGAACTGGAGGTTATCAAGGATGAAATAATCGTGAAAATCCCCGCCGATTTTTCGACTTCTCGAAAATGTTCCATGGCTGACTTCAATCCTGAAAAAGATAACCGGACCTTCGTGATACTGGGTGCCGGCGCCGCCGGCGCTTCCGCGGCGGAAACATTGCGTCGGGAAGGTTTCAACGGAAGGATTATACTGGTATCCCATGAAAGGAAACTTCCGTATGACCGGCCTAATCTGAGTAAGGAGTATATGCAGGGCAAAGCGAAAGATGAGTGGATGCCCTTGCGCGACGAGCAGTTTTACAGGAGTAATTCAATTGAATTGATGTTGGGAGTGGAGATTAAATCCGCTGGTATTCATGAAAAAACCATCCGCTTCACTGACCGCGAACCGATCAATTATGATAGACTTCTCCTGGCTACCGGAAGTAAGCCCAATATTCTCAAAATACCCGGGACAGAATTAAGAAATATCTTCACCCTCCGTTCTTTCGATGATTGTGATGCTATTATTGAAACATTTGAATCAGTGAAATCAGCTACAGTCATCGGAGCGAGTTTCATCGGTATGGAGGTAGCGAACAGTCTTCGTGAACGAGGTATCCCTGTTACCGTCGTCGCCCCGGAATCCGAACCCTTCGAGTACTCGCTTGATAAAAAGGTCGGGGAAATAATCAGGGAAGCGCATGAAAACAACGGCGTCAGTTTTAAGCTGGGCTCAACGGTTAAGGAATTTAAGGGAGATTATAATGTTCAGAAGGCAGTGCTTGATTCCGGCGAAGAACTTGTAACAGATCTTGTTATAGTCGGCATCGGCGTACGCCCGGTTACAGAATATATCGATGGTTTAGCTACCGAAGATGATGGTTCATTATTCGTAAATGAGTATTTTAAGGCAGGGGATGATGTCTATGCCGCGGGAGATATCGCTAAGTTCAGGGATTGGCGGACCGGTGAAAAAATGCGCATCGAACATTGGCGAACCGCCGAACAGCAGGGAATGTACGCGGCGAAAAATATGCTCGGAAAAGATGTAAAATATCAAAGCGTACCGTTCTTCTGGAGCGTTCAGGCCGGGTTGCATCTCGGTTATGTGGGACATGCGCCTGAATGGGAAGAGGTAATCCTTCATAGATCTTCCGGGGAAATGAAATTCATCGCTTATTATTTAAAACATAACCGCCTGTACGCGGCGGTTGCCAATGGTTTTGACCGACAGCTTGATATTATCGAAGAGCTTATGAAAAAGGGCAGGGAGCCTTCAGCGGATGAAGTAAAATCGGGTACGCTCGATTGGAAATCATTGTTAAATAATGTAAGCTGAAATATCTCTGGTGTCAGCCGTTATTACCTGTTGAGATATTTATTGCGAGTTAGTATTCAGCGTGATTCAATCAATGCTCATTGTCTTGGCGTTGATGGCAACGATAACGGTGCTTGCTGACATAAGTATAGCCCCTGCCGCCGGGCTCAACAATATTCCAAAACCGTATAACACCCCGGCCGCGAGAGGAATAGCGAACGTGTTATAACCGGTTGCCCAAACCAGGTTCTGAAGCATCTTCTTGCGGGTTTCCCTGGAAAGCCTGATTATTGAAACTGCGTCTTTCGGATTACTTTTTACTAATATAATATCTGCGGTCTCGGCCGCGACATCTGTCCCGGCGCCTATCGCCACGCCCACATCGGCTTCGGCCAATGCCGGGGCATCGTTGACTCCGTCACCGACCATTGCCACCGTCATTCCCTTTCCTTTAACTTCTTTGACTTTGGACGATTTTTCATCCGGGAGCACTTCAGCAAAATAATCCTCGATACCCGTGTTTTCAGCTACCCAACGGGCGACCTTTTCGTTGTCCCCGGTTAACATCATGGGCTTGATACCCATTTTCTTTAAACTGGAGATGGCTTCCCTCGATTCCTCGCGGATAATATCTTCCATGGCTATCGCGCCTTTCAGACTTTCTTCTACCAGTACATATACTATTGTGCGGCCATCATCGAGATGTTCATTTATGCGTTGGTCATCGGGTATCGAGATATTATTTTCCTCGAGATAATTAGGGCTGACGACTTTCACGCTTTTGCCTTCAACTTTTCCCCGGGCGCCTTTCCCGGGAATAGAATCGAAATCTTTTATCTCATAAACGTCCCCTGTGGTTTCCACAATGCCTTTCGCGATAGGGTGTTCCGATTCGGATTCCACGGTGGCCGCGTATTTCATGATTTCCTTATCGTCAATCTTTTTATCGAAAGAAATAGCTTCGGCCACGCCAAATTCTCCTTTGGTAAGGGTACCTGTTTTATCGAAAATAATCGCGTTTATCCTTCTCGCGGATTCGAAAGCGGTTCGGTTACGTATTAGAAGTCCTTTGGCGGCGCCTATTGATGTTGATACCGCTACTACGAGGGGTATGGCCAGCCCCAAAGCGTGCGGACAGGTGATTACCATTACAGTAACAGACCGGGTCAGGGCGAAATTAAAGTCCTTAGCCGACCAGAAATACCAGGCGAGAAGGGTAATTGTTCCGGCAGTAATAGCGATGACAGTAAGCCATAGGGCGGCCCGATCGGCAAGACCCTGCGATTTTGATTTGCTCTTTTGAGCTTGCCTGACTATTTCTATTGTTTGCGAGAGGAATGACTCCTTTCCTGATTTCTCGACTTCAATTTTTAACGAGCCCTCGCCGTTAATCGAACCGCCTATGACTTCATCCCCATTCTTTTTTCCAACCGGTTGGGATTCGCCGGTTACCATCGATTCATCCACCGATGATTCGCCTTCGTATACCTTCCCATCAGCGGCGACCTTTTCGCCCGGTTTAATCAATACCCTATCACCCGCCTCGAGTTCGTCAGCCGGTATGTCTTCGGTTTGTCCATCCTCATGAATCCGGTGGGCGTTCTCGGGCATCATCTTCGCCAGTTCCTCCAGCGCGCGCGAAGCCCCCATTAACGATCTCATTTCAATCCAGTGTCCTAAAAGCATAACCAGGATAAGAGTAGCCAACTCCCAGAAAAATAGTCTTCCCGAGATGCCGTAGACAACTGCGGCACTGTAAAAGTAGGATACAGAAATCGCCAGGCCGATAAGGGTCATCATCCCCGGTGATTTCGATGATAATTCATTAACAAGACCTTTAAGAAATGGATAACCGCCATATACAAATACAACCGTGGAAATTGCGAAGAGAACGTAGGAATCGCCGCTGAACCGCATAAGTTCTTTGAGCCCCAAAAATTGTTGTATCATAGGGGATAACAATATAATCGGGACAGTTATAATCAGCGATATCCAGAATCGCCGCTTGAAATCCCGCGCCATTTTCGCGTGATGCCCCTGATGATCGTGCTGGTCTTCCTCATGCCCCTCGTGGTTATTTTGATGATTTTGACTGTGTTGGTTTTGCGGAGAGTCTTTTTGTTTTTCCGCGCTTTCGGTTGACAAATTATTCCCGCTTCCTCATTATCCCCTCCAGAGCCGATTCGATTTTGGATACTGAAAGAGGTTTTTCGATTATCGCGTCCACCCCGACGCTGAAAGCCCTGTGTTCTATCCTTTGGGTCCAGTTTCCGGTTATCAGGATAAGGATTGGCTTGTCATCTAATTCCTGAACCCGGGCAAAAAATTCAATACCATTCATTCCGGGCAGTTTATAATCGCAAAATATCAAGAAATACCCGTTTTCATTGACCATTTGCAATGCCTCTTCAGCAGTTACTGCTGAATACATATTTTTACTTCCGTTATTGAACATCGCTTTCATCGAATCGCGTACAAATCTATCATCATCGATGACCAGCGTTTTATTGTCGCGAATCAGATTAAGCATGAAACATCATCTCCTAACGATTCTAAGTTTTATATTTGATTTCATTAATAAAGCAATTGATATGCCGCCTAACATGACAATTAGTAATTGATTATAATATAAAAGGTTACGAGCCTTAAAGCATATATCGAAACGTTTTTTGGCAGGGATGTCTTAAGAAAATTAATAAAATTTTAAAAAGATATTTCTAAAATTTTCAAAATATTTTTGGCCCCGGGGTTCGAAATGCTTTATAAGGATATTTAAATTGTTGCGAAATGATAAAATAGTTATATATTTAAGGCTTAACTAATTATCTCTATCTCTGTTTTGCATCAACACGCGGCACTTCCATGTATTAACACAGAATTTTGCGTAATTGGCGATAATCTTTGGTAAAACAGGTTTTCAATGAAAAAAGGACCCAATAAAGAGACATATAAACATTATGTGATATCCAACATTGGTAAACATAACTTTCAGTATCTTATCGAGAATTCGCTTAATGGAATTAGTGTCATCAGGAATGATGAGATTGTCTATCGAAACAGACGGGCGAGCGAGATTTTTGGTTCATTGCAAGAAAGAAACCAATTCCTTAGTTTGGATACTGTGCATCCTGAGGATCGAGAGATAGTTGAGGATACAATATCCAGGATCAAAAATGGTTTTGAGGGTTACATAGATAATGAGTTCAGATTCCTTAGGGATACTAATAAACCAAATGATTACACTTGGGTGCGCAACCGGTTGAGCAATGTTGAGGTTGACGGTGAGATGGCGGTTCTAATTGAAAGCGAAGAAACCACCGAGAAAAAGACTATGGAAAGGATGATTCGTATTGAAGATAAGATGAATTCAGTGGGAAAGCTGGCGGCGGGAGTGGCTCATCAGATACGGAATCCTCTATCGGGATTGAATCTCTATGTAGGGGCATTGAAGAACAAACTGGCCGAATCGAATGCTGATACTGATATAGATGAACTGGTCGAACAGGTAGAATCAGCGTCTAAAAAAATAGAATCAATCGTGGAAACGGTGATGCAATTTTCCCGAACGGGCGTTACAGCAGCTACCTCTGTAAATTTGAATGAATCAGTTTATGCGATCCTCGATCTTATCAAACCATCGATGAAAGATTCAAATATTACAATACTCCTGGATTTAAAAGAAAATATTCCGCATTTTAAAGGTGATAGGGACATAGTAGAACAGGTAATTACCAATATAGTAGTGAACGCGATAGAGGTTTTGGAGAACTATAAAGGCGAAAAAGCGATAGAGATAAAGACGTTTTCAAGCTCTAATAAAGCATTTGTTGTCATAAATGATTCAGGCCCCGGGGTGCCGGTGAATATCCGCGATGAGATTTTCGAGCCGTTCTATACTACTAAAAAGGGCGGAACCGGAATCGGCCTGGCATTGAACCAGAAAATGATAACCCAATTCGGCGGAGAAATTACTGTTAGGGATTCGCCATTGGGAGGGGCGCAATTTACAATAATCATGCCTCTGCCGAAAATGGAGGGAAAACTTGGCTAAATTCAAGGTCTATGTTATAGATGATGAAGATATAATACGCGATGGTATCAAAGCCGCTTTCAATAAAAAGTACAGGATTGAAGGTTTTGATACGGCGGAGAAGGGGATAGAAGCGATTGGTAAGAAAGCGCCTGAGGTGACATTACTGGACATCGGATTGCCGGGGATGAGCGGTCTGGAAGCAATGGAGAAGATTAAAGCAATCGATGATGATATCGTAATAATTATGATAACCGGAATGGAAGAAGTCAAGACCGTGGTATCGGCTATGAAGAAGGGCGCTCACAACTATATAGTGAAGCCGCTGGATATGAACGAGCTGGAAGTTACCATAGACAACGCGTTGGAAACGGTTAAGCTCCGCAGAGAAGTACGCGCCCTGCAGGAAAAATACCTGGAGGAAAATGTGCCGTGCTTTATTGCTGAAAGCGAGGCGATCCAAAACGTGATGGAATTCGTAAATAATATCGCCAAAAGCCCGGACACTCCGGTTTTGATACAGGGAGAGACCGGGACCGGCAAAGAGCTTGTGGCCAGCGCGATTCATTACCGTTCCCCGAACTACAAGGGACCTTTCATTACGGTAAATTGTTCGGCAATTCCGAAAGATTTAATCGAGAGCGAGTTGTTCGGATATGAAAAAGGAGCGTTCAGCGGAGCCTTGCCAGGCGGTAAAAAAGGGATGATAGAGGAAGCCGAGGATGGAACCTTATTCCTTGATGAAGTCGGAGACTTAAGTTCCGAAGCACAGGCTAAGCTACTGCGCTTTCTGGAAAATGGGGAGATAAGTGCCGTGGGAAGTACCAAGACCAAAAAGGTGCGGACACGCATCGTCTCGGCCACCAACAAGGATTTGGCGACGATGATGGAGCATGAGGAATTTCGTGAAGACCTTTATTTCCGGCTGGCGGTTGTCAAAGTTGCGATACCCTCTCTGGAAGAACGCAGGGCTGATATTATGCCCTTGGCTAAATTTTTCATAGACCAATATAATAAAAAGTTCGGCAAAAATATTGAATCGATATCCCCGGAAGCCGAACAACTTTTAAAACTTCATAAATGGACCGGTAATATCCGCGAGCTGCGGAATATGATGGAACGGGCGATATTAGTATGCGCAGGGACTTTGCTCGAACCTGAGGACCTCGCCCTGGAACGGAAACCGAAAGGCGAGGTTGAAAATGTGTTATCGGGAAATGGCAAATTTCCCCGTCTTACCGACGAGGGACTGGACCTGGAATCGACGCAGGAAGAACTTGAGAAGTACTACATCGAAGAGGCATTGAGGTTGGCCGGGGGTAATGAAAGCAAGGCCGCGAAACTGCTGAAAATAAATCATCACACATTCCGCTACCGCAGGAAAAAACTCGGGATTGAAAACGAGTAGATTCATAAGTTTTAATAATACTTCGAAAATTACATTTGAATTAATTCAAAAACAACCTTCAAATCGGTTAAAATATCTTTGTAGTATTATTATAAGTACATGAATGACATGGATATATTAGGGTAAATGGCATTGGCATATTAATTGCTTTTATTTTTTTTTCCTAGATGGCTTTGTAATGAGCCGGAGGATTAAATTAAAATGGAGTTTTGGATATGTTGAGTGATGTCAGTAAATTTAGAATGGGGGTGAAAAACGTCCTTATAGCCGCTTATAAAAAACATTTCCGCGACTATTACGAGCCGACGCTGACCGAAGCCGGTTATAATGTTATCTTAAAAAACGGCATAAACGAATTACTGGAATTTATCAATGGCAATACGAGTATCGATGTTGTCATTGTCGATTATGACCTTTTTTATTCTAATGAGATGATATTGCTTAAAAAAATACGCGAAATGAAGAACAAGCCCAGGTTTATTCTGAATTTTGATTATCCGTATTTCAGAGATGACTACCTCACCTGGATGGCTGATGAATGTATTCTTGAACCAATAGACTCCGACGAGCTTGTATACGTGGTGAATTCATTGTTACATAGTTACGATGGCGGGAGGCTGGATTGGATTGATTACGGGTGATTTGACGCTGACTTCGATGATGGTACGGTTACGTAAATTAAATTGAAGGTGTTGGAGATATGAATTTTGATACAGGAAAAGAGCGGATTAAAGCCGAGTTTCACCGGTTGTTTTTCCCATTAATGCAGGAGATATATAATATAACATCACTGCTTTTCCGAAGCAGGAGAAAGTCTGCGAATCTCGTGGAGGATACTTATTCAACAGCATATCGCGAATATCTGAACAATCCTTCGCAACCGCGTCCCCGCCTGTGGTTGTTGAGTATATTGAACGAAAATTACATGAAATTGAATGGCTCAGATAATTTCGGTAACAGTAAGATTGACGCTGATGAGTTTTCGAAAATGATGGTTGATGGAAAGGAGATCGAATCCATGTCGAACGGCGGGGGAACTCGTGAAATAGTAAACAAAGGCAAGGAAGTATTATTTGATACCTTACATGGGATCCCTTCCAAGTGGAGAATGGCGTATCTTCTTAATTCCATAGGCGAGTTGAAATATGACGAAGTGGGTAAAGTGATGAATATTCCTAAGGAAGAGGTAAGCGAGGCGATAAAGAATGCCAATATTATAATCGAAAGATCGGTTCTTGATAGGAGCGATGAAAAAACATTAATTACTAATTAAATCAAACAAAGCGCCGGAAGGAGTGAAACATCTAAATTGAGCGGCAATGATATTGTAAGTGTTGAGGACTACGAAAAGATAGTTGGGTACGAAACAGTGGAGCGGGTATTGAACAAAGCGGAACCGTTGAGGGACCTGCACGTTACCCACATTAATTCCACCTATTACGGCGGGGGTGTTGCGGAAGTGCTTTCCTCTTTTGTTCTTATGATGAACAGCGTGGGGATTAAGACCGGGTGGAGAGTTTTGCAGGGTTCACCGGATTATTTCGGGATCACGAAAAAGATTCACAACGCGCTCCAGGGAAGCGATATAAATCTGAGCGATCGCAAGAAGAAGATTTACGAAGATACGATTCTTGAAAACGCCATCCGTAATCATCTCGACCACGACATAGTGATAATCCACGACCCCCAGCCATTACCGATGATAAACCATTACCGAAAGCGGGGGCCGTGGATATGGAGATGCCATATAGATTTGACCAACCCGAACCGCGAGTTATGGAATTACCTTACCCGTTTTATAGAAAAATACGACGCCGTTATTCTTTCATTGGAAGAATATAAAAGGGAATTGGAAACTCCCCAGAGGTTCTTTCCTCCGGCAATCAATCCCTTTTCGATAAAGAATAAAGAACTGTCTGAGCATGAAATTAAAGAAAGGTTAGAGCATTATAACATCCCAACCGATCTTCCGCTTGTGGTCCAGATATCACGCTTTGATAAATGGAAGGATCCGGAAGGCGTAATCGAAGCATTTAATATAATAAGGAAAGAGGTGGATTGCACGCTGGTGCTGTTAGGTAACGTAGCCACCGATGACCCCGAAGGCGAAAAGGTTTATAAGTCGCTTTTGGATAAAAGAGATGAACGATTGATAATATTAAGCCGCCAGGACACGGCATTGGTTAACGCCCTGCAGAGAAAGGCGGCAGTCGTTATCCAGAAATCGAAACGTGAAGGTTTCGGTTTAACGGTTACCGAAGCCATGTGGAAAGGTTCACCGGTAGTCGGGGGAAATGTAGGCGGAATCAAGTACCAGATCAAAGATGGTGAGAATGGCTTCCTGGTAAACTCGGTTGAAGAAACCGCCGAGCGGGTTGTGCAATTGCTTAAAGACAAACAATTATGCCGTAATATCGGAGAAAATGCCAAAGAAACCGTAAAACAGAAATTCCTTTTAATTCACTTGCTTGAACGCTATCTTGAAATGATAGGTTCGTTCGAATCGAGTTTCAGTCTAAAGAACTAATAACTAAAGGAAGGAGAATCGTAAATGGGTTCAGAAGCGCTTCATGAGGAACTTGGAAAACTTTCAGAAGAAACTATAAATATGCATCGAGCTTTAGTTTCGCTTATAGAAGAACTCGAGGCGGTTGATTGGTATAACCAGCGATATAATGTTACCGAAGATGAAGAATTGAAAAGGATACTCGCTCACAACCGTGACGAGGAGAAGGAACACGCGGCGATGCTATTGGAATGGATTCGTAAAAATGACTCAGCTTTCTCGGATGAATTGAAGGAATATTTATTCAAGAGTAAATAATTCTCCCCCACATATTATCCACGAAGCCGCCGGCGGTCATCCTCCGGCGGCCTTTATTTTTTCCGCCCGGCTAATTCAGCAAAATGATGGAAATGTACCGGACCATGGGTATCATCCTCAATACTGTATTCTTCATAGTGGATTATATCAAAGACCGGTTTGGCGATATCCAATAACTCCCCCGGTTTAAAATAATAGTGTATCATATCAGAGAGACCGCTTGAATTCCCCACATGCGTATGACCGGGATCTTCGGTGGTGTGAACCTTAGAAAGTATTGTGCCATGGGAGCGAATTGAACTAACCGCCTCGATAAAAGCGGGGACTGCTTGCGAGGGCTCCAGATGATCGAAAATAGTTATAGCGACGAGTAAATCAAACTTTCTGATGGGATAATTCCACCGGCGGACATCCGCGCACACCGGGGTTATTAGATGGTCAATACCCCTATCCACGGCTATGCCCATCAATTTATCCAGCCCTATATCGGAGGTGTCCAGGGCGGTTACTGGAATTCCCTGTTGAGCGAGGTAAAGCGTATTACGTCCATCTCCGCAACCGAGATCAAGGACTTCACCATCAACCTTGTCGAGGTCTACATATTTAAGTAAACCGTATGTCGGTTTATCACCGAAAGATAGATCGTCGTTATTATAAAACTGGTTGAACCTGTCTTTAGTATTCATATCATAAACAATAAAATAAAATTCCATCAATGGATTCCAGTAAAATAAACGATAATTTAGAATATTTCGCGTAGTATCCTTATTTAGAATTATTCCAAAATTCCGTTTGAATAATTGCTAATAAAATAGTCTGCGATGGAGTTTAATCACCTAAATAAATGTAAAGACACTGATTTACGCGAAAAATATAAAGATTCGGGGGTTGGCATAATAATTGCAATAAGTGTCTGATGAATTGTTTTAATACCGTTTCGCGGTTGATAATGAGGTTATCTTATAATAGGAAGGTAACGAAAGGAGAAAGAGATGATAGAAAAATATTCGAAGATGAGAAGATACCCGGGGCTACTTTTATTATTTTTTTCACTGACAATGTTATTTGTGCTTACCACTGGTTGGAGCAGGAAACCATCGACTGTTCAACCGCTGGAAGACAAGGATATATCCTTCGCGATTGAATCCGAAATATTGATGGATGAATCAGTTCCCGCAAATTATATAGACGTTGCTACTGAAAACGGTGTGGTAACTCTGACTGGAACCGTTAATAATATACTCGCCAGGAAGAGGGCCGCTGAACTCGCTGAAACTGTGAAAGGTGTACGTTCAGTAGTAAATAATATTGTGGTCGAACCGGTGCTTTTAAGTGACGACACCGTTGAAAACCTCGTTGAAGAGGCGCTGTTGTTCGATCCGGTAACCGAGTCACTTGAAATCGATGTCGAGGTCAGTGAACGAAACGTTCAGCTTTCAGGCGAAGTTGAATCCTGGCAGGAAAAGCAGAGAGCGGTAACGGTAGCTATGGGGGTTAAGGGTATTGCAGAGGTCGAGAACGATATTAAAGTCAACTACCTGGAATCGAGAGCGGACCCGGAAATTGAAGCCGATGTTAAAAGCCGATTGTCCGGCGATGTCTGGGTGGATGAGGAATTAATAGATGTCTCGGTGAATAATGGAGTGGTTGAATTGACGGGCACCGTGGGAAGCGCCGCCGAGAAAAGATACGCCATATTCGATTCCTGGGTGTCCGGAGTTGAATCTGTTGATTCTGACAATTTGCAGGTCGAATGGTGGGCAAAGGAAGATTTAAGCAGGAGCGAAAAATATACTCCCGCTAACAATAATAAGGTAGAAGAGTCCATTGAAGACGCATTTTTCTATGATCCTCGCGTCGCTGGATTCAAGATAGACGTTGATGTTGATGAGGGTGTAGCTACTCTCACCGGAATAGTGGATAACCTTGAGGCCAAAAATGCGGCGAAGGAAGACGCATTGAACACTACCGGTGTGTGGAGAGTCAAGAACTATATCCGTGTCCGGCCCGAAAACGCTCCCGGAGATAAGTTGCTTGAAGAAAGAGTCAATAAAGCTTTATTAAGGCACCCCAATGTCGAAGTATTTGAAATTGACGTGAGGGCCGCTAATGGAACCGTCTTTCTCGAGGGTAAAGTGAATACGCTTTTTGAAAGGCAACAAGCCGAGAAAGCGGCGGAAAAGGTTATAGGGGTTATCGACGTTGTCAATTTAATTGA
>WJIJ01000054.1 GCA_014730345.1 Candidatus Zixiibacteriota bacterium
GATGTAAACTGGTGTTGAAATTATGCAATGGAGGTTAGAATGCATAACATCCTGTCTATCGACGTTGAGGATTATTTCCACCTGATGGAACATCCTCTTCTGCCCGGACCTTCCGAATGGGATAATCTGCCCTCGAGGGTGCAGTCAAATTTTACAAAACTTCTCGATTTGTTCATCGAAAAGGGCGTAAAAGGCACCTGTTTTTTTCTCGGCTGGGTTGCCGAGCGTTTCCCCAACCTGGTGAAAACGGCCGCGGATTCCGGTTTCGGTATCGCGTCCCATGGCTACTATCACCGTCCTGTTTACAAACAGGTTCCCGATGAATTCGGGGAGGATGTTTCCCGGGCGAAAAAAGTATGCGAGGATATTACCGGCAAAGAGGTTTATGGCTACCGCGCCCCTGCATTTTCCATCACCGAACGTACGCCGTGGGCTATGGAGAAACTCATCGAAGCCGGATACCGTTACGACTCATCGATTTTTCCTGCGTCGCGGGATTTCGGCGGCTTGATAATCGACAAGCTGAAGCCCCATATTATTAAAACCGCCCGCGGTTCTATTCTCGAGTTTCCTATCTCCATTACCAATGTTCTTGGGAAGCGCTTTTATTTTTTCGGAGGCGGTTATTTCCGCCTGTTCCCGTACTGGATGATTAAGATGATGGCTCAAAAAGTGATTGCCCAGGGGCGTCCAATAATACTATATATCCACCCGAGGGATATTGATAGCGGCCAGCCCCGTTACCGGTTGGGGTTGGTCAGGAATTTTAAATCGTATGTCAATCTGGGTTCCACGGAGGATAAGTTAAGGCGGTTCATGGATGATTTTAAATTCACGAGTTATGACAAATGGCTGAAAATGTACAAATCGGTGGTAACTTAAATGGTAAGTTCTAAAACAGCGGACAAGTTTTTCGATTCATACGCGGAAGGTTTCGATGCCATCTACGGCGGGAGCGGGAGTTTCTTCAACCGGATTATCAGCAGGCTTTTCCGCAAGAGTATGCGCGAGCGTTATGAATACACATTGAAAGGTTGCCGGCCTGTCGAGGGACGCTCGGCGCTGGATATCGGATGCGGTCCCGGCCATTACGGCATCGCCCTGGCCAAAATGGGCGCTGAACGTGTTGTGGGGCTTGATTTTGCGCCGGATATGCTCCGCCTGGCGCGGAAATACGCCGCCAATGCCGGTGTTTCTGATAAATGCAAGTTTTTAGAGCGGGATTTCATGGAATATAATCCCGAAGTAAAGTTCGATTATTCGATTGTGATGGGGGTCATGGATTATATCGCCGACGCGGAAAGCTTTGCGCGCCATGTGCTTGAAGTAACATCGTCAAAAGCATTTTTCAGCTTTCCCTCCTCACAGCACTGGCTTTCTCTCCAGAGGAAAATACGTTATAAATTCAAATGCGACCTGTATCTTTACAGCCGAAGGGAGGTCGAAGAGTTGTTTGAGCGTCTGAGTCCGGAAAAGTATAAAGTTGATGATTTAAGGCGGGATTATTTTGTTACAGTTTTTTTGTCTTGATATTCACCGGGAATAAAAAATTGTAAATATTTGATTAAAAACGCTTCCATTATTAAAAACCGATTGACATTACCAACAGGATTTGTTATATCTAACCAGCCGTTTTAGGGGTTGCTCTTTCTACAAGTAAATAAATATACCTGCATAACAATAGTTATTTATAAATTAAAATAAATTAATTATAACTATTTAGGAGGATTAAATTAAATGAGGAAAATTGGCGTATTATTTTTAATGGCGCTAATTACAATTTCAGGGATGGCTAATGATTCAACTGCTTCTCAGAGATTTGTACTTAACGAGTTATTCGTTAACACACATTGTCATGGCGCGAGGGATGCTACTTTGTATATGGACTCACTTGATGTACAAGGTGTGAATCATTTTGTTACCCTGAGATACCATACTGGTTTTCCCGATCCTTTCGATCCCTTCTATAACCGTAATCCGGAGGAGATAGACGATATCCGTTACTGGTATATTATCGGGGCTTTGCCGGAGATGCTTATAGATGGGGAAAAAGCCGGGATGTCGTGGTGGAATTACGGGAGAAAGATATTAGAGGCATGGAGAGTGGAATCACCTATGGAAATCAATTTAAGCGGTTTCTATAATGATGAATCCAGGCTGGGAGTATTATCTATCGAGCTGATTGCCACCGACCAGATGACTTACGATGATCTTCGCCTCAAAGTTGCCGCTTACGAGGACAGTGTCTATTACCCGGACCCGGATAGTGTGTATATTCACACGAAAACGGTCTACGATTTTATTCCGACTCCAGGCGGCGAAGAATTCATGATTCAGCAGGGCGACACGTTGTATTTCAACAAACCGTTTACCATGCCGGAAGACGCGGACCCGGATATGATCGGATTTGCGGTGTGGGTGCAGGCCCAGCAATCCAAATCGGTTCTTCAAACAGCGAAAATTGATTTACCGGACCTGGAGATCACCGACGGTATGGTGGATATGATGGTGCCGGAGACCGATATTATCATACCTCCCGAGGGTGGACGGATAGAATACCACGGCAGGATTACAAACCGTCTTGATGAACCGCGTTCATTTGATGTATGGACGGTTATCGTTCATCCTGATGGATACCGTCAGGTTAAACTAAACGAGTGGACTCTCGACCTCGAGCCGCTCGAACAGCGTGTTTACTTCAATTTATTCCAGGATGTTCCCGGTTGGGCTCCTCCGGGGCAGTACAAATTCTATTCTTATATAGGGAATTATCCGAACGCTAAGTCGTGGGATATGATCGAGTTCGAGAAAGCTGAAGGCTATTACAGATTCTCCGATGGCTCTAACCGCCCGAACGCCTTCGAGATACACGATGTATACCCCAATCCTTTCAACGCTTCGGCGGTAATTGGTTACACATTGGCCAATTCAGGACGGGTAAAGGCCGATATTTATAATATTCATGGACAGAAGATAGTGTCGTTGATAGATGAATACCAGGATACCGGGTTACACAGCGTAATCTGGAATGGAGTTGACGGCAATGGAGCTGAAGTTTCCAGCGGGTTATATTTCTGCAGATTATCTGTGGGAAATGAAGTTGGAATTAAAAAGATGACGCTTCAAAAGTAGTGGGCTTAAAGAGTTATGAAATTTTTGGAAAAATCTAAAAAATGCTTGACAAATATGAGCGAATCCACTAATTTATCAATGAATAAGCCTGTTTTCTTCTTACTAAGAAAATCTGCTCAGATAGCAGTGATGATGATAAAAATAAACTTATTAATCCTATTATTAGGAGGTATATCAGATGTCTAAAAAAGCTATAGCTTTGTGTCTTCTGACAGCCTTAATGATGATTCCGATAGTGGCGGATAGTTACGCCCAACCTCCTGCTTCTATCGAGATCATTCCGGAAAACCCCCCAATCATAATTCGTAGCTGGTATGGCGGATGGTTCCATTTCCATGGCCAGATTATCAACAACACCGACCATTCGCTTCGTTTCCAGCAGTGGGTAAGGATTATCTTCCCCGTCGGTCTCGTATATGAACCGATTTGGGAAAACAGCCACATTCTCAGCCTTCCGGCCCATGATACTTTAATTTGTATCCATCTCGCTCAACATGTGCCCGGATGCGTTGAAGAGGGCGATTACCTTTACACCCATTTCGTGGGAGAATTCGACTTCCAGAATCCTGCTAACAGCGTAAGATGGGATTCGAGTTCATTCTATTATACGATGGATTATGATTTTGAAGGTTCTCCCGAAGATTGCGTTTCGTGGTTTGAACTTCAGGGTTGTTTCCCTGATGGTTCCAACATGCCGGTTCCTTCGCATGAACTCGACCAGAATTACCCGAACCCGTTCAATGCCCAGACCCAGATTAACTACGATCTGAGCTACCCGAGTGATATTAAAGTAGAGATTTATGATATCCTCGGACGCCTGGTCAGAACTCTGGAGTCGGGCGCGAAGACTGCCGGTCCCCACACGATTCTCTGGGATGGTAAGAACGAATCGGGTCAGTCTGTTGCCGCTGGCATTTACTTCTACAGGTTGACCGGTCCGGACTTCGCCGTTACCAAGAGGATGACATTGCTTAAGTAAGTTCGGAAGATCGTCAGATGTCAAAAAACCCGGTATTTATTATACCGGGTTTTTTATTTACTTTAATTTGCGTTTCTTTCCCTGGATGTTTATCTTCCGCATCTTGATTATGAAAATGCTCAATGGTAAAAATGCTGTTGTCGTAGGCGCAAGCCGGGGAATAGGCGCGTCTGTAGCGAAGATGTTCGCCGGTGAGGGCGCCCGTGTTTTTCTGGTTTCCCGGGATTCGGAGCGGTTGGAGCAATGCCGTCAGGATATCGAAAACGACGGTGGAACAGCCGCCGCGCTGGAATGTGATATTACCGAAGCGGACAATATCGAGAACACATTCAGGATTATTGGCGCTGAGTATAAGCACATCGATGTCCTTGTTAATTCCGCCGCTTTCCTTCAAAAGGCATTAATTGAAGATATGCCTGACGAATTGATGATTAAAACATGGGAAACAAATGTCCTCGGTATTTTTCGCTGTTGCCGGGCGGCGCTTGACTATATGAAGCCAAAAGGCGGTAGTATTATCAATATATCCTCGTTGTCGGGTGTAGTTGGGGTTCAAAAGTTCGAGAGTCTTGGCGCGTATAACATTTCCAAGTACGGACTATGGGGTTTAACCGAAATCCTCGGGCTGGAATGGTCGAAATACGATATCAGGGTAAACGCGGTCAGCCCCGGGGGCGTGGATACGGAAATGTTCCGCGGTACATTTCCCGGCGTTGAACCCTCTATGAAACCGGCGGATATTGCTCGTGTGTGCCTTTTTCTCGCTTCAGATGAATCAGCCTCAATAAGCGGTCAAAATTTCATTGTCAGCAAACCTTAAACTACAAAACAATTGATTTAGAAAGGTTTTTCAGGGTATAGCCAATGCAGGTTGGAATTATTGGTCTGCAGTCTTCAGGTAAGACAACATTATTCAACGCGCTGACCGGGCAGATGGCTTCGGTGGGCGATTTCGCTTCCGGTAAAGAGGCGAATAAAGCCATGGTTAAGGTGCCGGACCCGCGGTTGAAACGGCTCGCCGAAATTTTCGAACCGGATAAGATAACCCATGCCGAAGTGCAGTATATCGATATTGCGGGAATGACCGGCGGCGCCTCAACCGAAAAGAGCGAGGCCGCGTATGTCGCCGCCATCCGGTTGGTCGATGAACTGGCCCAGGTGGTTCGGGTTTTCGAAAATGACAGTGTTCCCCATCCCGAGGGGAGTATCGATCCTGTCAGGGATATTGATTCGGCTAATTCGGAGCTTATTTTTAATGATCTTATCGTAGCCGACAACAATGTCAACAGGTTGGAAAAGAGTATGCGGGTGGCCAAATCCGATGAGAATAAAAAACGCTGGGAGTTGCTCCGGCGCAGTTGTGAAGCGCTGGAAGCGGACACATTCCTTGGCGATATCGATTTCACCAGCGACGAATTGAAGATGTTATCGGGTTACGGCTTCCTGACCCTGAAACCCCAACTTTATATATTAAATATCGGGGAGAGCCAGATTGCCGATTGCCAATTACCCGAAAAGCTTGAGGAGCACTTGAAACCGCGCAAGTCATCGGCGGTGGCAATATGCGCAAAGATTGCCATGGAAATAGCCCAACTCGACGAGGAGGACCGCGATGAATTCAGGAGTACTCTCGGCATTAAATCCTCGGCTCTCGATACAGTAATTACCGAATCATACCGGTTGTTGGGGCAAATATCTTTCTTAACAGGTGGGGAAAAGGAGGTTAGGGCATGGACAATCAAAAAAGGTGCTTCCGCTCAAGAAGCCGCGGGAGCAATTCACAGCGATTTCCAACGAGGTTTTATCAAAGCCGAGATTGTCAGCTACGACGAATTGGATAAATCAGGCAGTTGGAGCGATGCCAAAAAAGGTGGAAAATTACGATTGGAGGGTAAGGATTATACTGTGAAAGATGGGGATGTTATTTTATTCCGATTCAATGTGTAACTCGTTTTTTATCCTCCTGTAAATCCCCATAAATTGGGCATAAGTGGATAAATTTCCATAACTTAAGCCATTCGATATTTCTATATTTTTTTTATAATTCGAAATAAGATTTTTCTTGACAATTTATACGAGGATTTATTATATTAAGTGCAACTTGGCAGAGTGTCTCTCAGTCAACGAGGGTGTTGATTTAGCAAGGTAAAGCTGTCTTATTCTTCAAAATGTTGCCTTGTTGAACTTTGACAAAAAGTTTATTCTTAAATCTGGTATCAGGAAAATTGATATTTGCGATTTCCTTAATAAGAAGATTTTTTCGCAAACCTGCTATGTGTGAAAGGAGGTGGTTTTAGATAATTCGTTCCGGAGTTTCGGCTCTTGATTTATTAACCCGTAATGACGCATTTTAAGAGGAGGATCTTTTATGCGCTATTTCTTCATGACAGTTCTTAGTGTTCTCTTGATTGCTTCTTTCGCTATCGCCGCTGATCGCGAAGTAGCCCCTGGTTTTGAACCCTCTGGCGAAATCCTCGCCGAAGGCGATGTCATTCTCGGCCCGATCGATATCGAAGCCCCGACTGGCGACAACCAGATTCTCGGTTGCGAATTTGCCGATGGTCACTACTGGTTCACCGGTGCCGGCGCTACCGCCGACCCCAACAAGGTGTACAAGTTTGACACCAACTGGAACCTGGTTCAGACCACCGACCAGCCTTCCTATTCCACCGGCTGGGGTTGGCGTGACATGTGCTATGACGGCCAGTATCTCTATGCTTCGGTCACCAGCACTGTTGACGAGATCGATCCTGCCACTGGTTTAGCTACCGGTAACACTTTCCCTGGTCCTCAGACCCCGAACCGCGCTCTTGCTTACGACCCTGCTACCGATCATTTCTGGACTGCTAACTTCAGCAGTAACATCTATGAATTCGATCGCAGTGGTACCGTAATAAACAGCTATACCAACAGCCAGTCCACTTATGGTATGGCCTTGGATGATGAATGCCCGACCGGTCCGTGGCTCTGGGTACACAACCAGAACGGCGGCGGAATGCTTCTCGAGCAGTTCGACCCGGCTGCCGGTACTTACACCGGTACTTCTTATGACGTAACTGTTGAAGCGGGAATCGCCGGCGGCGCCGCTCCTATCGTATACGATGCCGGCGCTGGTCCGAAGCACACCATCCTCGTAGTTGGTCAGGCTAACTATGACCTCGCTCTGGGTATGGAACTTTGTGATGCCGGTCCTCCGCCTGATTGGAACATGAGCTGTTCCTTCAGCATCATTACCCCGTATGTACCGTCCGTCAATGGCGACATTGAATTCATGGTTTCCGGTACCAACATCGGCGCCAACACCATCGCCACAGTTATCGGTGAAATCTACCCGACTATCGGCGACTGCGCCTCAGGTACCGAATTCGACTTCAACCTGACCAAGGTCCTGGCCACCAACCTGGCCAACGGCCAAAGCTTCAGCGGTTACTACTTCTACCATGTAGTTGACGTATCCGGTCTTGGCCTCACCAACGTAGCTATCAACTTCGACGTTGGTAAAGGCGTTGATGACTACCTCTGCGAAGGTTGCGATGAATTCTTGTTCTACAACCCCTGGGGCCGTACTGGCGGCGAAGTAAACTGGGGAACCGAATGGCGTGAAATCGGCGAAGGTAATCTCCCGACTGCTACCGCTCTCGGTCAGAACTACCCGAACCCGTTCAACGCTAACACCAGCATTCCGTTCGAACTGGCTGACAATGGCAACGTAAGCGTAAAGGTTTACAATGTCTCCGGTCAGCTCGTCGAAACCCTTATTGATGGTTACATGGAAGCCGGCTCCCACGTAGCCAGCTGGGATGCTTCCACAGTTTCCAGTGGTGTATACTTCTACACCCTCGAAACCGGTGACTACAGCACCACTAAGAAGATGAACCTCCTGAAGTAATATTACTTCAGAGTTTGTCATAACTTTGGCCCCCGGAATTCCGGGGGCTTTTTATTTTGCCTTGATTGGATTTCTTATTTATCCTATGAATACATTGAAGTAATTATGGGATATATTGGAGAAAGGTCATGGTTGAGTTACTGAATTCATGGTTGCGGTCGCAGGGCATAAGTTCCGGAAGTTCGGATTTTATCAGTTGGGGGATTACGGCAGTGGTTGTAATCTTACTGGCCGTTCTCGCCAACGCCCTGGTGAAGAATATCTTGCTTCGCGCGCTCTATTTCATCGTTCGCAAGAGCAAAACCAAGTG
This sequence comes from Candidatus Zixiibacteriota bacterium, assembly GCA_014730345.1. Taxonomy (GTDB): domain Bacteria; phylum Zixibacteria; class MSB-5A5; order UM-FILTER-46-8; family UM-FILTER-46-8; genus WJIJ01. The sequence goes on from WJIJ01000054.1 coordinate 8,311, forward strand.
GGATGACGCCCTCCTCAACCGCAAGGTTTTCCACCGGCTGGCTAACCTCGCTCCCATCCTGGTTGTTTATTTCGCCGCGCCGATTTTCCCCGGTTTTCAGACAGCGATTCAGCATATTGTCCTCAGCGCGGCGGCTATGGTTATCATATTCACCCTGAACGCCCTGTTAAACGCGTTTGGAGACGTATACCGCACTTTCGAAGTCTCCAAAGAAATCCCCATCACCGGCTATATACAAGTGGTGAAGATAATCATTTTCATAATAGGCGGAATTTACATCATCGCCACCTTGATGAACCGTTCGCCATGGGTGCTCCTCAGCGGTATCGGCGCAATGACTGCTATACTGCTTTTAATATTCAGAGATTCTATCCTCGGGCTTGTCGCCGGAATCCAGCTTTCAGCGAATGACATGGTGAAACCTGGCGACTGGATATCAATGCCCCGGTATGGCGCTGACGGCGATGTTATCGATGTTTCCCTCAACACGGTAAAAGTGCGCAACTGGGACAAAACTATTACTACTATTCCCACCTATGCCCTAATATCTGAATCCTTCCAGAACTGGAGGGGAATGCAGGAATCGGGCGGCAGGCGTATTAAGCGCTCTGTGAATATCGATATTAACACCATAAAGTTCTGCAACGCCGAGATGATTGAGAGATTTAAAAGGATTAAATACATCACCGAATATGTGAATAAAAAAATCGAAGAATTAGATAAGCACAATAAAGATATAGAGGCCGATACTTCCACACTGGTCAATGGCCGGCATATGACCAATGTAGGTACTTTCCGGGCTTATGTGGGCGCGTACCTTAAAAACCATCCCATGGTTCACCAGGATATGACCTTCCTGGTGCGGCAACTTGCCCCAAATGAAAACGGATTGCCCATCGAGATATATGTTTTCAGCAAGGATATAAGGTGGGCTTACTATGAAGCTATCCAGGCGGATATATTCGACCATATCCTCGCGGTCGTACCCGAATTCGAACTCAGGGTATTTCAAAATCCTTCCGGGAATGATATCCAGAAACTGGCGGGGACTATTACGAAATAACTACCAGTTGCTCCTCACACCGGTAAGATGATTAGTGGGGCCGTGGCCATGACCCAAACCCGGGTTTTCCCTGATAGCTTCAGTAATATACTCTTTCGCTTTGCTAATTGCGTCGATTGTTTCATACTCCTTGGCTAATCCCGCGGCAATCGCTGAAGAAAATGTGCAACCGGTGCCGTGAGTATGCCTGGTGTCGATGAACCGGGCGGGCAACTCGGTGAAGTTATCGCCATCGAAAATTACATCGATGGCGTTATCACCGGTAAGATGGCCGCCTTTCACCACCACCCATCCGCAACCTGTCTCTTTCAATTGCCCGGCGGCTTCCTTGAAATCCAGCAATGAGTTCAGTTTCATTCCGGTAAGAACTTCCGCCTCGAATTTATTGGGAGTTATAACCGTGGCTAAAGGCAGGAGATGCTTTTTAACGGTTTCCCGGGCCTGTTCGGTCAGCAGGGGGTCTCCGCTTTTAGCGACCATTACCGGGTCAACGACCACATTGGGAAGTTTGATTTCCCTGATGTAATCCGATACAGCGATAACAATTTCCGGGTTGGATAACATCCCGATTTTAACCGCGTCGGTTCCGATATCATCGACACAGCTTTTTATCTGTTCTATCACGATATCCACCGGCAAATCGTAAACAGCCTGCACGCCGACGGTATTCTCGGCGACGATTGCGGTAATCGCGCTCATACCAAAGACCTTGAACGCGGCAAATGTTTTCAAGTCGGCCTGTATACCCGCCCCGCCACTGCAATCGGAACCGGCTATAGTCAATGCTCTTTTCATTTGCTCCTCGCTTCTCTAACTACTTCTTTAAACTTTATAACCGCCCGTGTAATATCCGGTTGGGAAACGATGCCGGAGATAACAGCCAGCCCATCGGCTCCGTGCCGGATAACTTCTCCGGCGTTTTCCATTTTTATCCCCCCTATGGCTACTAATGGAACCGGGCATGACCCGCGTATCTCCGCCAACTTTTTCAGCCCCTGCGGCTCAACCGTATCCGGTTTGGTCGACCGCGCTTCGTAAATGGGGCCATACCCTATGTAATCGGCGCCGTCAGCAACCGCCCTGTCGATTTCGCTTTTGGTCCTGGCGGAAACTCCGAGGATTTTTTGATTTCCAATAAGTTCACGGGCAACATTCGCGGGGATATCTTCCTGCCCGACATGCACACCATCGGCATTCACGGCCATGGCGATATCGATTCTATCATTAACAATAAACGTTACACCTGCCGCGGCTGTGATTTCGCGGATTTCCTTGGCGGCACGATAAAAACGCCCGCCTTCGGCTTTCTTTTCCCGCAACTGGACAATATCCGCGCCGCCCTCGAGAGCCAGCCGGACTATCTCCGCGTGGGATTTACAATTGGAAAGGTCTTCATCGGTTATAACGTAAACCCCCCAGTCATCGGGTTTCAGTTTCGTTTCCATAAGACTACTTCCTTAATCAGCGGGAACTGCGGTGGTCCAGAAGCTCTTGCTCCAGCCCATCTCGAAAAACAACAATTCGAAACGCGCGCTGAAAAGATAAAGGCGGTACCATCTTTCCCGGTCCTCCGGAGAGCTGTTCCGGGCGTAGTATTCCATCTTATCCTCCAACCATTTTACCAGCTCTTTCATTTCATTGGAAGTGTAGGTCTCAATCCATGCCCGGTAATGCTTGTGCTCGGGCAGTCCCTGTTTTCGTAAATGTTCGGCGATTTCCACATACCCCAGCGCGCAGGGGAGAAGCACCGCCATGCAATCGCGAAAATCACCCTCATACACAGTGCTGAGCAGGTACTTGGTGTACGCCGTGGTAATCATCGCCGGCTCGGTGTTCTCGAGATCGACGGTGGTTATGCCATAGTCAGCGCATACTTTTCTATGGAGCTCCATCTCCATGGTCAATGTGGCGTTTAGAAGTATGGAAAAAAAGCTCATATCACTGAGATTCCTTCCCTTTGCCGTGGTGACCGCCAGTAACCTGCTGAAATCGATCAAATAGACATAATCCTGTTTCAGGTAATATTCGAACTTATCCTGCGAGAGGGAACCATCGCCGATGCCTTTCACGAATGGATGGTTCAGCACCGCCTTCCAGAGATTATCACTGCGCTTCCTGATTTCTCCAACAAAACTATCCTTTTCCATTTATGCTCCTCAACTTTGATTTTCCGATGCCGCTTTTCCAAATGCCGCCCAGAAGGGATCGACCTTAGGATGGACCAGCTCATGTTTTTTCCCGTTTTCGAAGTAACATCTCCCTTTATTTTTATCCGTTATCTCTCCCACCATACTCGCGGGTATCCCCTCGTAATTAAGGCGGGAAAGGATTTCATTCGATTTATGAGGTTTGCTGGTTATAATCAAGGTACCTTCGCTGATGGAAGTGAAGGGGTCGATATCAAAATAATCGCAGATCTTTTCCACCTTATCATCTAAGATGATTTCACCCTTTTCGATTTGCATACCAACATCCGAAGCCCATCCGATTTCCGCGAGGCCGCCCCAGATACCGCATTCGGTGGCGTCATGCATGGCCGTAACGCCATCCCCGCGCACGCCTACCTCGGCGGCGGTCAAAGCGTCCTTTACTACCGACATCTGGTAGAATATATCCTGGGCGTCCTCGGCAAATGCCTTGCCGTATTTTTCACCAAGTAAATGGGGGAAGGTAACCGCGAATAAACCGGCCGCTTCGATCGCCGCGCCCTTGGTGATTATAACCGCATCCCCGGGTTCAGCCATGCGGGGAGTTACGTATTTTTCTTTAGGGCCTATACACACTACCGTAGCCCCGCCTATCATCGGGTAATCGGTACCTTCATACCGGCCGGTATGACCGGATATTACCGCCATCCCGATATTTTCGCACTCGCGGTGCATTACGCTCCATAACTGTTCGAAATCCTCACGGGTCATGGACATGGGCAGGTTCAAATCGATAGTAATGTATTGGGGGGGGAGGCCCGAAGTAACCGCGTCGGAGGCGAGGATATGAATGGCGAACCATGCCGAACGCTCCCAACCATAGGGAGGCACCACAAAAACCGGGTCGGTGGTGGTAGCCATTACTTGACCGTTGCCGATATCGACCACGCCGATATCGACGCCGTTCTGCGGGCCAACTATTACATCATCGCGTTTTCGGCCTAATTGGGGAAATATAATCTCGTCGAATATTTCGCTGGAAATTTTGCCTATATCGGGGAATTGAGTTTTCATAATCGACCTTTCGTTTAAACAATAAAACCGTTCCAGCTAATAGGAACGGTTAATTGAAATCTTGGTTGTCCATTTCCTACGCTGGCATTACCCAGATCAGGTTAGAGGGGTTTGATCTCAGCCTGCAGAAGAGCAAGCACCCCCAGGAACCGGGGTCTTCGGTTTTCAATGTTAGCGCAACATAACGTGCAACATTATGTTAAACATAAATAATAGAAATATGTTTCCATAGATGCAACAGTTTTATTTTTAACCTTTAATGATACAGGTTATTACCAGGAATAATTCTAATGATAAAATCTGCCACTGATCCCGAAAATCTATAAATTCATAAAAAAATCTCATCCCGGAACTGAAACCCTACTAAAATAGTTGCGTATTAATTAACAATCCTTTTTGGTGTCTTCCACTTTCAAAACAAGGAAAATGCGCTATGGTAAATTCAAACGAATCGGAAGTTAAAAAAGCTATAGAAAACCTTGAAGACAAACTGATGGAAGCTAAAAAACAGCTTGTCGAACTGCGGCGGACATTACCGCGCCAGGAAATTGATGATTACCAGTTTATTGACGGCGGGAACAATCCTGTTAAATTATCAGAGTTGTTCGGTTCTCATAAGGAACTCATATTGATACATAATATGGGCAAAAACTGCGCATATTGCACCCTGTGGGCGGATGAGTTCAATGGAATGATTGACCATCTTGAAAACCGCGCGGGATTCGTGGTGGTATCGTCTGACAGCCCTGAGGAGCAAAAGGAGTTCGCCCAAAGCAGGGGATGGCGTTTCAAAATGGTTTCCGCGCTGAACTCATCCTTCACGAAGGATATGGGTTTTGAAACAGACGGCAAGTATCTCCCGGGAGTATCAACCTTTATAAAGGAAGCCAATGGTAAAATTTACCGCGCCGCTTATGATACATTCGGTCCCGGGGATAACTATTGCGGCATCTGGCATTTATTCGAGCTATTACCCGAAGGGCCCGGCGAATGGAGCCCCCGTTTTAAATACTAACCTATATTATTTTCAGGAGGCATTAATGCTCAGACCTGTACACTTTGAATTCGCGGTTAGCGATCCCGGCCGCGCATCCAAATTTTGGAAAGATGTTTTTGGATGGAAGATAGAGAAATGGGACGGTCCCGAAGACTACTGGCTGGTTACAACCGGCGAAAAGGGCGCCGATGGAATTGATGGCGGTTTAATGCGCCGCCGCGAAGAAGGCGAACAGACAGTAATTAACACTATCACCGTGGATTCGGTTGATGATTACGTTAAAAAAATTACCGATGCCGGCGGCGAGATAGCTGTTCCCAAAATGGCCATCTCGGGTGTGGGTTGGTTCTGCTATTTCAAAGATACCGAAGGCATTATGTCCGGCATAATGCAACCCGATGCCAACGCGAAGTAATACGCTAACCGATTTATTTCTCGAAAATTATCTTTTTCTTGCCATATACATATACCTAATTTAGAATAGGAGCCATGATAACCGCAGGCTCCTTTCTAAATAATGAGGAATTCACTGACAGGTATGGGCTTGTTTTAATAGTCCTTATCGGGATTCTCCTTTCTGTTATTAATATCATCCGGATTCCATATTGCGTTGAGGATGCCTATATAACCTTTCGTTATTCCGGGCGATTTGCCGAGGGCAATGGACTTACTTACAATGACGGCGAAAAAGTACTCGGCACAACCACGCCTCTCTACGCGCTTCTCCTCGGCATATTAGGATGGATAACATCGCCGGCATCAATACCAATGATATCCCGTATCCTCGGAGTAATCGGCTTTTTAAGCTCCGCGCTGTTGATCTATTTTATTATTAAGCGCCTGACTTCATCACCCGCCGCCGCGTTCATCGGCGGATTGGTATATGCCGCGTATCCGCCGTCGGTGGCTTCGGCCACCGGGGGAATGGAAGTGGCGTTTTTTCAAGTATTCCTGTTGTTATCCCTGTTTTTTATGCTAAAAGGCCGCCCGTTAGCCGCGGGGATATTATGCGGAATCGTAATCGGCTTGCGCCCGGATGGCCTGATTTGGGCCGGTTGCCTCGGTGTAATTACATTGCCAAATCCCCGCCAAATGCTAAAATTCATCGCGGGGAATCTAACAATACTTTTGCCGTTAATAATCGGTTTAGCCATTTATTACGGTAATCCCCTTCCACATTCCATCACGGCCAAGAGGATAAGCTACGGCCCCAATTATTCATTCGATTACGATAATTTAATCAATGTCCTGCGGATTTTCCTGCCGGTTCCCCTATGGAATTTCCACGCGTTGATTATCATCATCTGGTTTTTAGTTTTTGCCTCCGTGGTTTTATCCGTTCGCAAAGCATTAAAAGAATCTGATTACGGCATTTTCCCATTCGCCCTTTTTGCTGTATTGTATCCATCGTTTTTATTCTACGGGCGTACCCTGATGTTTCAATGGTACGGCTTTATAATGCTTCCGATGATTGTAATCGTTTTACTTTATGCCGCGCACTCCCTTAGAGATAATTTTAAAAATCATTGGATTGAAAGACACAAGTTCAGTTTGATAACCGCGGGTTTGACATTGTTTATAATAATTGGTTTCTGGAGAGTAACTTTTCATACAAGTGATAGTGGGTTTACCGGGCTTGTGGACCTCGAGGAGCGCGGAATGTATTTCAGGGATAATTTGCCGGAGGATGCCAGTATAATGTTGGAACCGTTGGGTATAATCGGTTACGAATGCGGGAGAAATTTGATTTGCGAGATTGGCCTTGTTTCGCCCGAGGTAACCAGGATTAAAAGACAGTATGGTGAAAATCTCGGAAATGACAGCGGATGGTATTTCGAGGCATTGCGGGAGCTTAAACCCGACTACTTATTGCTCAGAGCGCCTAATTTCTATTACAATCAACTCTATCCCTATGATACCGAATTTTTCCGCAACGAGCAGGATTCAATCGAATTTTACGGAAGTTACCGCCGAATAACGATTCCCGATTCGCTCTGGAAGGAAAAATACCCCGGTATTCAAAGACACTGGTTTTATTTATTCGAACGCAAGCCATCGCGTCCGGATACTGTCGGTTAATCCTCATAAAAAAAGCCCCTCGATAAAGGGGCTTGATCAAATCCGAAGCGCGATTCTACCACTTGTCCTCTAAACTGCGGAATTTACCTTCGGTAACCATGACTTTCATGATGGTTGTTATATGGTTTTGTTCGGCTTGTATTACCGAGTTGAGTGTATCATTATCGCCCAGTACAGCCTTAACTGCGTTGTAAAATCCGAGAGTGGCTTTTTCAAGTTCGAATGCGTGGGAGAGGGCTTCCTCACGGTCCTTTACTTTATCTACATCTTTAAATGGACCCTGTTCGGTATCGAAATAATCGGAAACGGACATTGCTTTTATAAAATCGTAACCGCTTTCGCCCTTGCCGACCTTGACATCTTCCCCGACCTTGTCCAGGAGATTACTGAATTGTTTCTGGTGAACAACCTCATCTTTGGAAAGCTGGGTGAATAAATCGTGGATTTCCTTATTATCTGAAAAATTCTCGGCCAGTTGATTATAGAATTTCGCTCCCGCTTCCTCGGTGGCCACGGCAAATTTCATACAATTTTTAAGAGTAATTTCCTCCATAAAGTCTTTCTCCTCTGTTGGGTTTGTCATTGAGTTTTGCGTAAAGATATTGATGGGGCCTGCTTCAAGCAACCAAAAAAACAGTATTCTGAGCTTTTGGCGGGAGCCCGGATAATTGGTTGGCGGAAATGGTGTTCAGGATATCTTAATCGTTACCGCCGGGCAAAAAAATAATTAAAATCTTGCCTGAAAAGCCATAAGTTTGTTGCTTATTGGACTTGAATATAATATTTTAGGAAATTAATTTGAAACGGCATAGATTGTTGAAAGGAGATAATTGATGGACAACATTGATGACATTCTCGATTTTGCCATAAGGCGCGAGGAAGAATCTTACGACTTCTATATGAAAATGGCTGATAAGACCCAGTTTTCGGGTTTGAAGGAAGTCTTCAAGGAATTTGCCCAGGAGGAAGCGGGACATAAGAAAAAACTGCTGGAGATCAAAGCAGGCGCTAAAGACATTCCCGAACTTGGCCAGATTACCGACCTGAAAATATCCGATTATTCGGTTCCAATGAAGGCATCGGATGATATGAGTTACCAGGATACCCTTATTTTGGCTATGAACAGGGAGAAGGCCGCTTACCGCCTCTATAATGACCTCGCCGCGAGGACGACCGATTCGACCGCGCACAACTTGTTTTTGGTGCTTGCCCAGGAGGAAGCCAAGCATAAACTGCGCTTCGAAGTCGAGTATGACGAAAATGTGCTTAAAGAAAATTAAAACAACACGATTTCAAACAATAAAAAAACCCGCCAGAATGGCGGGTTTTTTTGTCTTCTTTAGCAAATTTTAGTTATACGCCCCCCGTATTTTTTATCATGGTTATCACGCTCTGGAGATTGGAAGTAACATTCGAGAGAACCTTGCTGTATCGTTTCAGCAGTTCGGTGTACTGCCAGCGCATGGAGAAAGCTTTATCGGGAAACTCGAAAATATCAAGAAGGACGGTTTTGTAAATCTCGTCGATATACCGGAGAACGAAGAAAGGATAATTCGGTATATTGGGGTCGTGAACCTGCCCTTTGGACAATTTATCCTTGTATATTTCGATTTTTTCGAGGACCACTGTACCGAAACACCAGGGACTCATTATAGCGCTTAAATTGGAGGAATCGGAATAATACCTGTGAATATTTAACAAGAGCTGTTCGATAATTATCTTTTTAGCTCTGAGGTATGATAACGTTTCCTCGTAATCTTCGGTGCATTCGCCAATTTTCTCTCTAATTCCAGCGAGTTCTTCCTGGGCTTTTGCCTCAGTCTTTTCTAAAAATGTGTAGTATGCGTCAAAGTAAACTTTGACGTTTTCATTGGTGGTATATATGAAATAGCCACCTTCGTCCTTGCTGACTTTCGGGTCTTTAATCCCCTTCAGCCTTTCTTCTGAAAATCCTCTTTTTATGCCGCTCGATAACATGGGTCCTCCTTCTCGCTTTCCGAGTATGGTATGTTGCCCTTAATTAGAGCAAGCCACATGCCGTTTCGGAGAACGAAAAAGCTTCGGATTTGAAGGGGTCTTGATCAACTCTCTAACCTTTACTCTCTAACAGTTTAACACGCGTTAGTAGATATTATGTTCCGTTAAAATTGTAACTTGTTGAATGTCAAAAATTACAAATTTAACGTATTTTCATGCACAAATATGCAAGCGATTACATATCAATGCAAGTTAAAATTATATTAATTCATACTTTTTAAATCTTTCGCCTATAGCCATCACTCCCCAGATGCCCCCGGTATGTAGAAACAATACTTGGGATTTAGGAGGGATAATTCTCTTTCTCATTAAATCAAGCATCCCGAAAAACGCTTTTCCGGTATAAACGGGATCCAGCATAATACCGCTCGCTTTGCAGAGGTCGCGGAGTACAACCAATTCTTCTCGCCTGCTCAACGCGTAGCCGTTGCCCACGAATCCGTCATAAATGCGGAAATCGCGTCTGCGTACATCGAGTTCGGGGCAATACGCCTTCTTGAAGCCGGCAATGTATTTGGAAATACGATTGATGAAATGATCAGATGTATAGCATACATTTATGCCGATTATCGCGGTATGGTCGCCGTAATATCGATTGGCGGCGATTAATCCACCATAGGTGCCCCCGGAACCGGTAGCGGTAATGATATAATCGAAGTGTATATTATTTTCCCCGGACCACTCGCGAATTTCATTATAGCAGTTGAAATAACCGCAAAGCCCGAGCGCGTTAGAACCGCCTTCAGGTATTATATAAGGATTAAATCCTTTTTCGCGTAATTTTTCCGCGTAATCGGCCATAATTTCCTCGATGCGGAAATATTCCGGCGCGGTTACATATTTAATCTCCGCCCCTACCAGTTTATCTATAAGCACATTCGCGCTGGGCACTTCCGGTTCCCTGCCCCTTAAAAAGAGAACCGACTTAAGATTTACCCTCGATGCCAGCGCCGCCACCGCCCGGCAATGGTTGGATTGCAATCCGCCGCATGAAATTAATATGCCGGCCTTTTGAGATTTTATATCACTGAGGAAATATTCCAGTTTCCTGATTTTATTCCCCTGAAGCAAACTGCCGGTAAGGTCATCGCGCTTTATGTAAATTTCGCAACCATTCATATCGAATGGAACATTCATCAGCGGTTCAACAGGCGTGGGAATCCGGGCGATATCCGCTTTGGGGGGGAGTATGCATTTATCATCCATTTTTATTATTCCTCTTTCGGTTTTCTCCACCTGCCGGCTACCAACATCTCCAACGCCAGTAATGCCAGAACAATCCCGAAACCGGCATAAGTGTATTCCTTGCCGATACGGAATTCCTTTAATAATGAGGACATCTCTTTCCCGCTTCCGGCAATTATGTGATGCGTTCCCTGGCTTACATAATCCTCGAGTTGTTTGACATCCACAGCACCCGCCCGGGATTCCCTGGGATTAACATTAACCGCGAAGGCGCTGATATTTTTATCTCCGGATTTTACATAGTAAATCCCCGGCTCCGATGTGTCCTCGAACAATATATATTCTCCCGACGAGCCAATTTCCGATTTAACATTGACCACGTTGCCGCCCGGTGTCGTTACCGTGATTTCACCGGCAGTTTGGGATATATCGAGATTAACCTGGACGGGCTGGTTGACATAAACGCCGCCTCCATATTCGCCGGCGCCGGATGAAATAAAGCCGGTCAACCTGTGCATCAGGGGCACGAATAAAGAACTCGAGGTTATGTCGCTGATATTGCTTGAAAACGGAGCGGTAGATAAAACCGCCTTTCCCTGACCCGAATCACCGATAATCAATAGCGGTTTATCGCCGGATAATTCCGCGGGAATGCTGGCTCGGCCGGTTATTCTCGCTGAGTATATTGAGGAGAAAACAATTTCAGGTATTTCATAGCTCCTCTCGGCGTCGTTTCCGCGGTATATGGAGAAAACCGGGTGCCCGGTGTCTATACTTTTTAACTTGTAGAATGCTTCCTCGCCGGGAAAGAGTTCGCCGCTTATCTCGGCGGGGAAAGAAATAACCTGCAAATCCCTGTTGAACGCCGATGGGTTAATACCTGCCGCCGGTATGATAAATATTCCTTTGCCCGCATCGAGAAATGTTTTAAAACGGGATGCCAGCGCGGGATTAGGGCGATAATCCGGAAGTATCGCCGCGTCGAATTCCCCCATGCCGATTGTAACCATACGGGACACGCCTACACGCTCAACCCGGATATGGCTGCCGATAATCCCCGGAGGAACAAGGGCTGTTTCTATTGTCCGGGCGAGTTCTTCACTTCCTCCGGCTATAAGGATATTAACTTTTTCGGGAATTTTAAATGAGAAATACCTGCGGTTATCAATTAATAACGGGTCATCATCGAGTTCAATATATCCGCCGTGGACCCCGGCAGGTGTTCCGCCGGCGCGAAGTTCTATAGTTTTTACCTCACCGGGAGAAAGCGTTATATCCGTCTGGGATATCCTGGCATTATCGATATAAAGGTCAGCGAGGATTCTATCGATACGGCGTTCCGATGGATTAGCAATTTCCGCGTTAATATCGAAACCTATTCCAGGCTGAAGAATACTTCCGCCGAAATTGACATCGGTGAGAAGAACATTATCATCGGTTGGCTGGTGAATATCCATAAACAGGATATTGGCTTCTGATTCATCAAGGCTGTTCTTAAGCGGCCTCGTATAAGTCCACCCGCAAAGCTGGTAATCGGAAATGATAATTAATTCCTTGTTGGGATTGCCGGCATTTTTCAATAACCCGGACGCCTTTTTTATCGCTGTCAATGGTTCGGCTGTATCTGCGGTAACCGAAAATTCGGGCAATGCTTTCTCGAAATACGATGGATCCGGGGATAAAAATTGATACCTGGGATTTTCTGTTTCCGAGAATGGAATGACCGCTATCTCATCTCCTGGTTCAACCGTTTCCAAAAACTCCACTATTTTGGATTTCGCCGTTTCGAAAACCGTTCCTGAAGGTGTTTGAAGCCCCATACTGTATGAATCATCAAGCAGTATTACGGTGGAAGTCGGTCCGGAACCGCCGCCTGCCCCGCTTCGATAAACCGGGCGGGAAAAGCCGAGGACGAGAAAAGCGATAATCAATGTCCGTATTATTAGAAGCAGGATTTCCCTGAGCCGGACATAACGCATCCTGGTCTGCTTCATCTTGTTCAGGAATGCGAGGGATGAAAATTCCACAATTTTCACTTTTCGGCGCGAAAGCAGGTGAAGTACCAAAGGTATGCCCGCGGCGAATAACCCGAAAAGCGCGGCTGGATTTAAAAAACTCCACATAATATATTCGTTATACCCGGATTACTTGATTCGAAAAGGATTGTTCTTGTATTTGCGGGCCTCCAATTTGTGATAAGCCGCCGATCTGGAATATAATACATTATCATAATATTCTATCGCCACCTCCCGCTCGCCCTTCAAATCATATATCTTGCCCATCGCCAGATCCAGCCTGCCCATATAATAACTGCGGTTTTCGTTATTGATTATATCAGAGATATGTATAAAAGCGCTGTCCGGCTTGTCCGCTTCGATATACGCCTCGCCCAAAAGCATCTTGGTTATCCGGGAACGGGGCTGGGCCGCGAACTTTGTTTTAGCGAAATATTCGCCCAGTTCTGCCAGAGAATCGGCGACAGATTCTTTGCCTAAATTCTTGTAAGCCCTGCCCCACTCGAGGTAAATTTCTGAATATATCCCGCCTTCGGGGGCCCATCCGAGAGCGTTCTCAAGGGTCTTCCTGGCTTCTTTATATCTGCCGAAATGATTATAGAGGTTGCCAAGTTTAAAATATGCCTGGCTGAATTTATCATCGATTTTTATCGCTTCTTTATAGTTTAATTCCGCGTTTTCATAGTTGCCGGCGCTGTAATAGGCATTGCCCAGCAGGTAATAATATTCCGCGGTGCCGCCCATGGTTTCTATCAGCCTGGAATAAACATCTGCCGCCCCGGAGTAGTCTCCGAGGTTATAAAGGCTCATACCGAATTTCAAACCGGCGGTATAATCGGCGGGATTTTTAGCGTAAATAAATCCGTACAATAAAAGCGACCTGTTGTAATCGTTCAGGTAGTTGAATTGAGATTCAGCATAGTATCCGAGTTCAGGCCTGCCGGGATTATAATTGCCGAGCATGCTTAACCAATCCCGCATCAAGTATTCATAGGAATCGCCGTAATGCCGGGCTAATTCAAGTCGAATATTGGTCAAATCCGAGCATTTTCGGTAAAATTGCTTGAATTTGCTGATACCATACCGGTCTATTAGAAACCTCACGAAACTTCCGATGAAAGGCAGGTATTCATTACTGTCGCCTTTCCATTCCCTTCGAGGCGTAAAATAGTCAGAGGGATCGATTGTATTTCCGCTGTTATATTCTTTTGCCGCGAAAAAGTGAGGTTCCTCGGTATAACCTGCCGCTCCCCATACGCAGAATGGATGAGAATAACCCCATTTTGAATAAAGGAGAAAAGCGGTCGCCAATGTCGCTATCGGCGGTATGTCGTGGGGATCATAAATAAATGATAACCTCATGTGTGGAGGATCGAATGAAACCGGATACATTTTATCCCAATAGACGTCGTTTTTCTTATCCCCGTAAAAAAAGACATTGATTTTCCCGGGGTAATAAAAATTGAAATCATTTTTCAATGTTTCATCGACGCGTTCCAAATACGCGCCGTAATAAGGTATATTTGCGCCGAAAATTTTAGATTCATCAAAGGATAGATTATAATGTACCGATTCGCCGGAAGACCATTCCTCGGTAGCGCCATAGCGGGGAGCATCAATAAATCTAATTACCGTCACGGTCGTTTCAAAAACTTTATCCTGTTTTCCGTTTAGCCCAAGTTCCGCTATCTTGCCGGTTTCCAACCAGATCTTTTTGGAAATCCTGTCCGGCACCGCTTCAGTTGTGGCCGCTTCGACATGGCAGTGAAAGTTTTCGCCTACTGGCCTGAGCGTAACCATGGAAATTGTCAATGGGCCGGTGAAGATGTTATATGCATTATCAGGGTGAACAACCACGGTGTCCGAGAAAACCAGTATCGACCTCGAATCCACCGTATCCCTCTCGACGACCGACAACTCGATTAAAGCGGCTGAATGGCCGCACACAGCCGCGGAAAGAGAAATTAACAGAGCAAACAGGATTATCCTTAACTTCATTTCTTTATCAAACTCCGCAATATATTTAGATTTATATCATCCATTTCGCCGTCTTCTCCCTTGGGTGTTTCCAGCAGAAAAGGAAGTTTATTAATTCTCTTATCGTTTAAAAAATACCCGAAAGGCTCCTTGCCGATAAACCCCTCGCCGATATGCGCGTGGCGGTCCACTTTCTGCCCAAGGTCCTTCTTGGAGTCGTTAAAATGGAAAACCTTCAACCTGTCAATACCAATTTTCTCATCGAACTGTTTCATTGTATTGTTATACGCCTTTTTTGTGCGAATATCGTAACCCGCGGCGAATATATGACATGTATCCATACATACGCCCAGGCGTTCGTTTTGGTCGGCATTATTTATAAGGTAAGCGAGCTGTTCGAAATTATAACCGAGGTTGGTACCCTGTCCCGCGGTGGTTTCCAGGCATATCATTACCTGGCCGCCTTCGGTACGTTCGTGAAGCCAGTTTATGGAATCGACGATTATATCGAGGCCCGTTTCTTCCCCGGCGCCGGTATGGCTTCCCGGATGCATAACCAGGTAGGGTATCCCCAGCGTATCACAACGTTCCATCTCCACAAGGAACGCCGCCCGCGATTTTTCGAGCAATGCCTTCTTCGGCGTACCAAGGTTGATTAAATATGAGTCATGGGCAACCACGAACATCCCGGTTCGCTCCTTCAATTCATGGAATTTCTCTATCTCCTCTTTTTGAAGGGTTTTAGCCTTCCACTGATTGGAGCTTTTAGTGAACATCTGTATCGCTGTACATTTTTTTTCCACGCCGTGGTTTATCGCGTTATAGACTCCCCCGGCGATTGACATATGCGCGCCTATTAACATTTACTTCTCCAACTCGATTTAAACTTTACAGTTTAAGCAATTAATTTCCCGAATTCAAGTACTATATTTTTATAAGAATAACTTGCTTGAACCCACAGTTGTTCTTAGCTTATTGAATATGTATTTAATGAGCGGAATGAAAATACTAACCTTGATCACTCAAATTTTTGGATAGATTGGCTTATGTATGACATCACCATTCAACCCGCCGCCATTATCCTGGCGGCTGGGGAAGGTTCCCGGATAGGTAAACCAAAAGCCCTGCTTGAACTGAACGGACGCTATTTCCTCGAGAGGATAATAGACACACTGATTATTTCCAATATCGAACAAATTATAGTGGTGTTGGGAGCCGGGGCAGATGAGATACAGAGGGAAGTAGATCTGTCGATGGTCAATTGCGTCCTGAATGACAACTACGAGGATGGTTCTTTCAGCTCCTTACAGTACGGCATTGACCAGACCGAATGCGCGTCGGGTTTATTGGTTTTCCCTGTTGACCATCCCATGGTAAGCCATGAAACCGTGATGAATATCCTGCAATACGCCAGCCAGACCGCCAAGAAAAGGGCGGTTGTGCCCGCCAAAGAAGGTATGGATGGTTTCCCGGTATGGATTCCCAGGGAGATTTCCCGGAAGCTTACTGAAGCCGCCGCCGACTTCGATCTCCGTTCTTTTATCGAAAACAATTCAAACCGGGTAGAAAGAATCATGGTAAATGACGCGGGAATATTGACCGATATCGATACTCCTGAAGACTATGAACGGTTAAAACAACTCTGCGAGGGGATTTGACAAATATCGGTTGCCCTTAAATGATCACAAACAGACTACGGGGGCTATAAAAGTAATTCGTACTATTAATATCCTTGCCGTTTAAGAAATTCTGGCCTATATATTAAAATCAATACTCTGTTAGTACTACACTTGAACCCGGACTATTATTTCAGGAGATATATATGAGCGACAACCCTTTCGCCCGACGTCACAAAAGGGAAATTGCGGATTTAATTGAAGTTTCCTCCGGCAGGAAACCGGCCGACCTGCTTTTAGAGAACGGGAAAATTGTCAATGTTTTTTCCGGCGAAGTCTTAGAAGGTTCCCTGGCCGTATACAAGGACCGTATCGCCGGCATGGGGCCAAAATATGAAGCGGTTAACAAGGTCGACCTTAAAGGCGCTTATATCGCCCCGGGATTTATCGATGCTCATTTCCACCTTGAGTCATCAATGGTAACCGTACCCGAATTTACCCGCGCGGTGCTTCCCATGGGAACAACTTCCGCGGTAGCCGATCCCCATGAAATCGCCAATGTTTTCGGCTACGAGGGAGTGCGCTATATGCTTGAATCTTCCAAGTATAATCCCATGAATATATTCTTTACGATGCCATCCTGCGTGCCGGCGACCTTCATGGAAACCTCCGGTTCCTCGCTGGCGGCTTTCGATATCTACCCGTTTTTAAGGGAAAAATGGGTTGTCGGGCTGGGCGAAGTTATGAACTACCCCGGAGTGCTTGCCGGTGATCCCGATGTGCTGGACAAGATTTCGATTTATTCGGAGAAACGGCTTGAGGGCCACGCCCCGGGTTTGTCGGGCAAAGAACTCGCCGGATATATCTCCGCTGGAATAAGCTCCGACCATGAAGCGACTACCATCGAGGAAGCCCGGGAGAAACTGCGTCTGGGAATGTATGTAATGATAAGGGAAGGTTCCGCGGCAAAAAATCTCGCCGATTTGCTTCCGCTGGTTACATGCGAAAACAAATCGCGGTTCATGCTGGTCACCGATGATCATAACCCGGTGGATATAATAAAAAATGGTCACATGGACGGCGTGGTAAGGCGGGCGATTGAACTGGGATTGAATCCGATCACCGCTATTCAGCTGGCGTCTATCAATCCGGCGGAATATTTTGGGCTTAGCGATTTGGGAGCGATAGGTCCGGGAAAACTCGCCGATCTAATCGTATTTAACAATTTTGAGGACCTTAAAATACATGCAGTTTACAAAAATGGAAAACTGGTTGCCCGCGAAGGAGAGGCGATCTACGAGGAACATCCCCGACCCAAGCCGAAACTAAGAAGCTCGGTGAATATCAAGTGGCTGGAGGGAAGTGAATTTGAATACCCCGCCAATGGCGGTAAATGCCGGGTTATCGAAATAATACCGGGGCAGATAGTAACCGGCTATCTTGACGCGGAACCGAAAGTTGCAGACGGCAAAGTGGTTTCCGATCCCGATAGGGATATCCTAAAAGTATGTGTAGTCGAAAGACATACCGCCTCCGGCCGTATCGGCAAAGGTCTGGTCAAGGGATTCGGGTTGAAACGCGGCGCGGTGGCATCGACTATATCGCATGATTCCCATAATATCATTGTAATCGGGGTGGATGATACCGACATTTTCCGGGCTGTGGTTCGTTTGAATAAACTCGGCGGCGGAATTACCGTGGTGGAAAACGACCGTCCTGTCGCCGAACTGCAACTGCCGGTGGCCGGGCTTATGGCCGAAGAACCGCTCAAAGAGGTAGCCGCGAAAGTTGAAAAACTTACGAGCGCCATCGCGCGACTCGGTTCCCCGCTGGAAGACCCGTTAATGACCCTCAGCTTCCTGGCATTACCGGTGATTCCCAGTCTTAAGTTGACCGATAATGGATTAGTGGATGTCGAAAAATTTGACTATGTGGATTTATTCGTGAGTTGATAGATTTAGTATGGAAAAGGCGAACACATGGCTTTCCCGGTTACTTTATATAGTTGCCGGGATTTATATTCTTGCTTTTATCGCGACTGCGATTATGAGGATGGGCTATCCCTTCGAACTCGAATGGCAGGAGGGCGCGATTGTTGACCACTGCGTAAAAGCGCTCAATGGATACCCGTTGTATGTCAAACCGACTATGGCTTTCGTACCCAACATCTTTACTCCTTTATACTATTATATCTCGGCAAACGTAATGGGATTAACCGGTACTGGTTTTCTGGCTCCCCGTGTGGTCTCCACTGTAAGTATTCTCGTTTCCGCGTTTTTCATTTTTGCGTCAGTATGGCGCCTGACCGGCAGGAAAACAGGGGCGTTTTTATCCGCGGCAATCTTAATCGCCGCTTTTAATTTTACTGGTTGCTGGTATGACCTCGCCCATGTCGATTCACTTTATTTATTTATGTTGTCAGCCGCGGTCTATTGTATGCTCAGGAAATCATCCTCGTTTTCCGCGATTGCCTCCGTCTTATTTGCTTTGGCTTATTTCACGAGGCAAACGGCGATAGTTACTATCGGTTTTGCTTTTCTCTACTACCTGTTTTATAACCGTAAACAATTAATCACGTTTGTAATTCCCGGTGCGGCGCTATTTTTTATATTATCTTATATTTTCTATAATTCTTCAGGAGGATGGTATTATTATTACGCGATAAAACTATTTTTTGGACACCCCGGGGATTATAGCAAGTTTTTAACATTCTGGGCTGATATTTTCATTGGGGGCGCGTTAATCCCGGTGCTGATTTTTATTTATTTCCACATCAGGAAAAAGGATATCCCGGAACTTTACTATCGGGAGGAGGCGTGGCCGCTCTATTTTATAACGGCCGGTATGTTAATCGAATCGCTTTTCACAAATGCCCATTACGGCGCAACTGGAAATGCCGCTTTTCCGCTAATTGCCGGCGCCTCAATAGTTTTAGGTTATTCTTTCGATGGCCTAAAACGTTTGTCGCAGGATAAAAAGCCCATGGGTTTTACAGTTGCGATCATTGCGGTTTTCCTGCAGTTCGCCATCTTTTTTTACCCGCCCCATAAAAAGGTGCCAGCCAAGCCGGACCGGCAAGCCGGAGAAGAATTTATCTCCCTGCTCAAGGGCATAGAAGGAAATGTTTATATACGCGATCATGGCTACTATAACCGTCTCGCCGGCAAGGATACCTTCGCCCATTCGGCGGCCGTACAGAACGTGATAATCTCAGCCGATATTGAGTATGGAGGGCTTAATCCGGCGCATACCCTTCGCAATGAAATGATCAGGCGACTGGCGCATGGGCATTTTGACGCGGTTATCCTCGATAACCGTTTCGCGTTTCCGGAGGATTCGCTGGTGAGTGCATTTTATACCCTTCAGGACGGCGTATTCGAAAATAACCATGAATTCTATCCGGTTTCCGGCCCACAATACAGACCGGAAATCCTCTTCTTTAAAAGTGAACGAAAATGAACCGATTATTGACTGAACCGTAAAAATGTTATATCTTGATGAGTTACAAAGGGGAACCGTTGTTGGTTTATATTTAACCGGAGAAGAGCAGAAGACTTATTATGGCTAAAAGAGATTACTATGAAATCCTCGGCGTGGCTAAAGACGCCACCGAGGATCAGATAAAAAAGGCATACAGAAAACTCGCTTTGAAATACCATCCCGATAAAAATCCGGGTAACAAGGAAGCCGAGGATAAGTTCAAAGAAGCTACCGAGGCCTATGAAATTCTCAAGGATTCCCAGAAAAGAGCGCAGTACGACCAGTTCGGCCATGCCGGAGTTTCCGGACAGGGCGGATTTGGAGGTTTCGAAGGCGGTTTCGGCGGATTTGATTTGAGCGACGCCCTTCGCGCCTTCATGCGTGACTTCGGCGGTTTCGGTGGATTTGACGATTTCTTCGGTGGCGCCGGCGCACAGCAGGGGAGGAGAAGGGGAAGGACCCGCGTTGAGCGCGGTGAAGACCTGCAGGTAAAAGTATCCCTGAGCCTCGAGGAAATTGCTTCCGGCGTGGAGAAAAAAATCAAGTTAAAACATTTTGTCCGATGCCCTAAATGCGATGGCAAAGGCGGAAGCGGTTCCAGGCAATGCCCTCAATGCGATGGCACCGGTGAACTCCGCCGGGTATCCAGAACCCTTTTCGGCCAGATGGTCAATATAACAACCTGCAATATGTGCGGCGGATCAGGTAGTATTGTCAGCGATAAGTGTAATGAATGCGACGGGGAAGGCAGGGTTAAGGAAACAAGCACACTTAGCATCAAAATTCCGCCCGGTGTTTCCGCTGGTAATTATATCCCCATCCACGGGTCCGGAAATGTAGGCCGGCGCGGAGGTCCTGCGGGAGACGTAATAGTATTGATTGATGAGAAATCCCACCCGGTTTTCCAGCGCCGCGGAGATGACCTTATTGCCGAAGTAGCCATTAACTTCCCGCTGGCCGCCCTTGGCGGCGAAGTGGAAGTTCCTATCCTGAACGGTAAGGCGAAACTCAGGATACCGCCGGGAACACAATCCGGAAAGATATTCAGGATGCGGGGAAAAGGTTTGCCGCGCATAAACAGCTATGGCGCCGGGGATGAACTTGTACGCGTAATCGTCTGGGTGCCTGAAAAACTTTCCGCTGAAGAAAAAGAACTTCTAAAGAAACTCGCGGAAATACAGGGTGAGAAAGTCGCAGGGGCGGACAGGAGTTTCTTCGATAAACTGCGGGAGACAATCGGAGTATAGCGAAGTTGCCGAAAGATGAGTTCAGCCGTTATATAAAAGTGGAATTTAAAATTCCATTGAGCGAAGAAGGGCGGACATTGAACTTACTTGAGGAACTTGGTTTTACCGGGGCTGAAACCGGTCTGGGGGATGATGATATCCTTTTTATGAAAGCTTATTTTCCCGAAAATTTAGAAGCGGAAAGCTTAAAAAAAGAACTTTCGAAATTCCTCCAGGGGCTGTATGCTGATTTCGGTTCCAGATATCAGGGGCCTATTGACTTCTCCAACGCGGGTTACACCGATTGGGAGAAGCTATCACATGAAAATTACCTTCCCGTACGGGAAGTTCCCAAACTGGTAATACTCGCCCCATGGGATGAACCAGACCAATTTTCAGAAGAAATTAAACTGATCATAAATCCCGGAATGACCTTTGGTACCGGACAGCATCCGTCAACCATTCTCGCGTTGAGAGCGTTGCGCAAATTCGTCAGACCGGGGATTAGAACGCTCGATTATGGCACCGGAACCGGGATTCTGGCAATTTACGCCCTTAAATTGGGCGCGGAGTATGTCATCGGCTACGACAACTATCCCGGCGCGATAGAAAGCGCCCTGGAGAATACGAAAATTAATCATATCGACCGAGGTTATAAATTTACAATTGATAAAAGCGGTTTCCATGATTCCAGCTTCGACATCGTTGCCGCTAATCTCGATTTAAAGACAATTACCGCTTCGTTATCCGAATTAATCGGTTTGACCGCGGATAAAGGAAAACTTATACTCTCCGGTATAGAGCAACATGAATCCGATACCGTTGGGGAACTTTTAAGGGTTCGCGGAATAGATAATTATGAAACAAATTACCATAATGACTGGGTGGCATTTATCATAGAAGTTTAGCTTATGGAGATTAAATCCACATACTTTATTGTAGAACCCGAAGATGTAAATGGAGACAGGTTTGACATTAAGGGTGAGGAAGCTAAACACCTTGCAAAAGTAATGCGCGTTTCCAAAGGCGATATGTTTTATGCCATTGATGGGAAAGGTCTGCGTTACCGGGCAGTGGTTGACACGGTTGGCAGGGAAAAAGTTAAAGTTATTGTGCTGAATACCGCTCGTAATATTAATGAACCCATGTGCCATATAACCCTTGCTGTTCCATTAATGAAAAGCAATATAATGGATTACGCGCTTGAAAAAGCGACAGAATGCGGGGTATATAAATTCCTGCCTTATGTTAGTGAAAATACCGTTGTAGAAACACCCCAGGGAGCATCGCTTACTCGTAAGATGAACCGGTGGAAGAAGATAATCAGGGCGGCGGTGAAACAATCCCTTCGTTGCCGACTGCCCGCAATCAAAGCACCGGTAACCTTTGAGCAAATAATCCGCAATCAAGACGACTATAAAGCCGCGTTATTAGCCGATTTAGGAAGGGAAAGCGTGAACATCTCTGATATCGAGCTTAAAGGTGAAACTTCACGGTTTTTGCTGGCTGTTGGCCCGGAGGCAGGTTTCACTCCCGCCGAGGTCATTGATGCCCGAAGAGCCGGCTTTTATCCTGTTAAGTTCGGGGAAAGAAGGTTGAGAGCGGAAACCGCCTGCGCTTTTTTCCCGTTATTATTGCAATACGCGATTGGAGAATTGAGTTGAACCGAACGTTTTCTTTCGTATTGACAAGAACCCCAAAGGATATTAATTTGGCGGATTACAGAAATGCAGGATTGTAGAATGAGACCGCTGAGAGATAGAGAAAAAATAGTATTGCAGGCATTGATAGACCATTACATAACTACGGCCAAACCGGTTGGTTCTCGCACGATCGCCACCCGCTATAATCTCGGCGTGTCCCCGGCTACGATACGCAATACCATGGCTGATCTCGAGGATTTGGGATTGATAACTCATTTACATACATCCGCGGGTAGAATCCCCACTGACAAAGGTTACCGCGTTTATGTGGACAGCCTGCTTAAACCGGCGCAACTTACCCAGGTTGAAAAAAGGAAAATAAAAAGAAGCCTTGAGAGTGAGAACCTCGCGCTGGGACCTATCCTGGAACA
>WJIJ01000055.1 GCA_014730345.1 Candidatus Zixiibacteriota bacterium
AGCGCCGCGATACTGGAGATTATGGAAGCGTTTTTAAAGCCGCTTCTGAAATTTTTCGACATTATATATACTCCTTTTCCGGGGTTTCTACTACTACTTAACCGTTTTAATATAGCAAATGTTCTGAAATAAACAAGGTGAAATATCCGATTCCCGGCAAATAGTGAGCTTTCAAGCAGATAGTATTTGCTATGCTGTTGAGTATGGAATATATTTGCGCGAAGTAGTAAAACAGGGAGGATTCAGCAGGAGGCTTATTAAAATGGGCTCAAAAAATTTAATGGTTTCCGTTTCGGGCATCAGGGGCGTAATCGGCATGGAAGACGGCCTAACCCCGGAGAGGGCATTGCGCTATGCATCGGCCTACGCAACATTCTGTAAAAAAGGGAAAGTAATTATCGGTTCGGATACGCGGCCATCGCGTTCCATGGTTATCCCAGCGGTAATTTCGGGATTGACCGGGTGCGGCATGGACGTGGTTGATATAGGGATATGCCCCACGCCGACCGTGGAGCTGGCGGTCAAAGAGATGAAGGCGCGGGGGGGGATAATAATAACCGCGTCGCATAATCCGATCCAGTGGAACGCATTGAAAATGCTGAATTCGAAGGGGATGTTTTTAAGCCCGGCCGAGGGCGAAAAGGTTATCAATATTTTTGAAAAGGGGAGATTCAACTATGTTCCCCATAATAAGCTTGGTTCGGTGGAAAGACATGATTTCGTGCATGTTCATATCAAGAGAGTTCTCGAACTGGACGCGGTGAAATCTACCCTGTTAAAACGGCGGAAATTCAAGGTAGCGTTGGATTGTGTTAACGGGGCGGGAGCTGTACTTTCGCCTCATCTGCTGGAAAAACTGGGGTGTAAAGTTGTCCCGGTCAACTGCGAACCAGACGGGGATTTCGCCCGGGGGCCGGAGCCGGTTCCGCAGAATCTAAAGATGCTGTCTGAAGCTGTTAGGGAAAATTCCTGTGATATCGGTTTTGCCCATGACCCGGACGCCGACCGGCTGGCGATTGTCGATGAAAACGGAACGGCTGTAGGAGAGGAGTATACGCTGGCATTCGTTGTCGATTATATCCTGTCGCATAACAGGGGTTCGGTAGCTGTCAATCTTTCCACATCGCGTATGAATGAAGATATTGCCGGGCGCTACAAAGCGAAGGTTCACCGTACAAAAGTGGGAGAGATTAATGTATCACTCAAGTTAAGGGCATGCCGGGGAGTTATCGGCGGCGAAGGAAACGGGGGGGTTATCTACCCGCCGCTTTTATACGGCCGCGACGGGGCGGTGGGAATAGCGCTGGTTTTATCGTATTTGGCTGACAAAAAATGCACTGTATCCGAAGCGGTGGCTATGCTACCGGCGTATGTTATGATAAAAAGCAAAGTAGATGCTTCCCGCGCGCAGGTGAGAAAGAAAATGGGCGGATTGAAAAAAGCATTCTCCGGGGCGGAAATAAACACGGATGATGGAATCAAGTTTGATTTCGAGCGGAGCTGGGTGCATATACGGGCATCGAATACCGAGCCGATTTCGCGGATTATTGCTGAAGCGCCGACGAGAAAAGAGGCGAGGGAGTTAATAAAGGAAGCTACTGAAGCGCTGGTGGGTTAAGCGGTCAAGAAATCCCCTGCTCTATACCCCCGATAATAATCAGGTTAAACTGTTATAGAGAACTGATATAGCAAAGCAAAAACCGGGTCTGGATTTCCTATCCAGACCCGGCTTATTAGTCGATCACGGTTTGCGGAACATAGGTCTTATTAAAAGACTATGCAGTCATCGCAAATTTACTGCAAGAAACCGTAGAAGTCAAGAGCAGTCCAACCTTTGAGCCAATTTTCGCCGGGAGCGAAGGCGCCCTTGTAGTTGACGTTTTCAAAAGTAAAGCCATTGTTGCCGCTGGGCATAACAGCGCCGCTTCCAGCAGGGCTTCCAGCCGCCGGGGACGGATCAAGGCCACCGCCGGGGGAACGGTCGATACCGACTAACTGGGGATCAACTATAGTGTTGGAAGCATCCAGCAGATCGCGTACGAAATCATCAGCAATGATATCTTCGAGGGTATTGCCAGCGCCGAAGCTGTACCATATGTTATTGGCGAAGACAATGTCACCGGCTTCCAGACGGGCACGGCTGTCCTGCAGGGAAGGATCATCAAGATCTTCAACCTTTAAACCAACGCCATTAAAATCGTAAATAATGCTGTTATGGTATTTACCGCCGGCATTGTCACGCAGGTAAAGAGCGCGGTCGTTATTACCATTGGGAGAATCGGCCCCGGAACCGATGTAGGTAGCGTTGCTAACGATAGGAATAGCGTACGGAGTGGACTGTTCGTTACCGGTAGCGCCGTCATGTTCACCGGCACGGTTACCGGCATCTTCAGCCTGTATAGCGAACCAGAACTGGCCATTACCGTTGTATCCTTCGTCGTAGTCGAAACAGTCATCGCCGCAGAACGCGACAGCCATGTGAGTGGTATTGGGGGTTCCGCCGAAGAACTCAACACCGTCATCTTTGTTGGCAAAAACTTCGACATAGTCGATAGTGGTGCCGCCGCCGACAGCGCCGAGGGTCAAACCGTTGATTTCGTTGGCGGCGCCGATTTCGGAACCACCATGACGAATGGATACATACCTGATTATGCCGGAGTTTTCGACAGCGTCAGAACCGCCGTAAGCGCCCCTGGCTTCAGTTTCGGGAATACCTTCGATCTGGGTGTCTCCGCCGTTGTTGGTGGGAGCGTTGCCGAGGATAACCAGTCCGCCCCAGAGACCCCTGGTATACCAGGGTACACCTTCGCCGAGTGTGGTATCATCGGCGGTAGCGGTCATGATAATCGGATTGTCGGCAGTACCATTCATGTAGATTTTGCCGTTGCGTCCGCAGATCAGCGCGCTGGCGTCAGCGCCCTGGCCCGGGTTGAACTTCAATACAGCGCCTGCTTCAATCGAAAGAACAGCGCCGTCGTCAACAAATACAAAACCGTCCATTACCCATTCCTGGTCGGCGGTTAAATGGATGCTGTCACCGGGGGCGATGTCATCGTCGGTGAAGTATTCGTCGACCGGGGTCGGGGTAGTGCTGGTGTCGTCATCGCTACAACCGGCAACGATGACGATAAGGGATAATGCCAACATGATAGCTAATAATTTGGTGAAAATTGAGAACTTGTTAAACACAATTCCTCCTAATGATTAATTAGATTTACAGTTAATTCTTTTTCTCTTTTTGCAATTTTTACGTACACACTCCTCCTTTTTCCTATTGGTCCACAACCTGCCTTTCAACCATTTTTGGATTTTATATTCGATATGTTAAGATTCCGTAATAACTTCATTGAAAATTGGTTAATCCTCCGAATGTTTCTACAATATGTTGTAGCTGAATCCCAGGGATACGGTTCTGCCGCGTTTGTAACTCTGGTAGATGTAATCCGCGCCCTTGAATGTGTGGAGCTTTTCCACGGATGAATCGAGTATGTTCTTAACCGAGAATTTCATATCAATAGAACCCCAGAGGTTCTGGTTGAAGACAAAATTCATGTCAGGCCGCGGCTGTTCATAGATATCGGGCGTGCCGCCAAGACTTACCTCCGATAGCCTTTCGCCAAAAACGCTGTAGGACAAGGAAGCCATGGTCTTGGTCTCCCGGTTGTCATAAGTAAGGTCAAGGTTCAGCAGGTAAGGGGATTGTCCCTGCAGGGGACGGGTATTATCGGCGTCGGGGTCGTATTCCCGGATAACTTCCATCTCTTCGGCTGATATATCGACTATTGAGCGTACCAGCGAGAGGTTGCATCCAAGCTGGAATCTCTCGAAGAAAGTTCCCAAGAAGTCGAGTCTTTTTCTTGCTTCGAATTCGGCCCCGTAGACTGTGGCTTCATCAACGTTTTGATACTGGATTTCCCCGTTGTCGTTTTTAATTACCCTTTCGATCGGGTTCTCAAAGGTTTTATAGAAAATGCTGGTGGCAAGTATTTCGCCCGGGCGAGTGAACCATTCCCAGCGAACATCGAAGTTGTTAATCAGCGTAATTTTCAAAGTGTCATTGCCGGTGAAGAAGAAACCGTTAGCGAAATCCCATGAGGGATATGGCGCTAATTCGCGGAAAGTGGGACGCGCCAGGGTTCTTCCGTAGGCCGTTCTAAGGTTCATATTATCATTGAGCCGGTAGATTAAGCTTAGCGACGGCAGGAAATCGTTGTTGTCCAATTCTCCGCCCTTGTATTCGGGGCGCGGGTCAAGGGTGGAAACTTCAATTTTGGTTTTCTCAAACCTGCTTCCGCCGATGAAGCGTAATTTATTGCTAAGCGGCAGGTCGAGCATGGCGAATCCCGCGGCGATAGTCTGTTCGCCATCGTAGTTGGAACGAAGCTCGGAAGCGTTTACGACATAGTTGCCAAAGATATAAGTCGTGTCGTCGCCGTTTACATCATATCCGATGATTCCGGTATTACCGTCGCCGAAGAAATCTTCGGGGTCGCCGTCATAGGCGTTAATGTCCTGATTGTGTATTTCATAAAGTTGTTCGCGGTATTCGCGGGTTTTATACGAAACAGAACCCCCGAAGCTCAACTTGGAGGAAAGCCCCGACCATTGGTGGAAAGGTATTTCCATCTTGGTGTCGAAACCGTAGTTGTCTTCCTGCAGGTCGCGGAAATAACGTTGCGGTAATTTATAATGCGACGGGGTTATGCTGTAAGATGTATCGTTTCCGCTGACAATGAAATGATCGGAGAAGAACCGGGCATCGGGTTCATCCTGGGTATTGATAGAATATGTTCCTCCCCAGTTTAGTTCTACTCCATCATGCCCGCCGAAGTTATGCTTACCGCTTAATTGGAAAGAATTCAAAGTCCGTTCTGTGTATTTCAGCACCCGGGTTTCATAGGTTGCGTCTTCAGGAAGATTGCCGTCGAAGAACCTGCCGGTAAGCAGGCGGGTTTCCGAGTCCCCGCTCTGTGTGAGTATATAGTTAAAATCAAGGACATTGTGCGGATTTAGTTTATATGAAGCGGTGAACAATCCGCCCCAGAGGACTTCCTCGGTACTTCGGGTATCGTTCAGTTCGAAATCATTGGTGAGTGTCGCGGCCTGTCCCACATTACCGGAGAGGCGGTAGCGGTTGACCTGGCCGTCATCGTAGAATGAATATTTCCTGTTGTAGCTGAAACTGGCCAGGTATCCGAATGGACGGTCCATCATGCTTGTCTGGTTGCCGATGGAAAATGAGAGACTGCCGTTAAACGGAGGTCTCTTGTCGGTAGGGGACATAACATTGTTGAAAGATTTGGAAATGGCATCGAGTTCGTGAGCTGTTTCAGAATCGTTGAACGCGAAGCTGATGTCGGGGATGTCTCCATTTTTGATAGGGTCGGGAATATCCCTGGCGCCGTCATCGAATCCAAGCCAATCCATATCGCCGCCGGTATAGGTAATGAAGTCCTGGTTGAAATTGGCGCGGGAGTTATATGAACCCGAAGCGCTGATTTTCATTGTGAATGTTTCCGGGAAGCTCTTGGTTCCGATATCGATTATTCCTCCGGAGAAATTTCCGGGCTGGTCTGGGGTGAAGGATTTAATTACGGTAATATTTTCGAGCAGGTTCGCCGGGAGAAGGTCCATCTGGAAGGCCTTCTTATCGGGATCCGCCGAGGGGAGGTCGGTTCCGTTCAACTGGGCGCTTGAATAGCGTTCGCCGAGTCCGCGAACATAGACATATTTTCCGCCTACCACCGATGCGCCGGTTACCCTGGAAAGGGCGTCGGCGGCATCGCCGCTGCCGGTTTGGGAGAGCCTTTCGGCGCTGATGGCATCGCTTATGGAGCTTGCCCGCTGGCGTCTTTTAAGCAGGGAGGCTTCAGTATTTTCGAGGCTTTTTGCAATCACCACCACTTCCTGTCCCATGATCGGTTCCGGTTTAAGGGTAGCGTCTATTTTGGTAACTTCACCGGCTTTTACATTGACTTGCTGTACGGTGAGTTTGGAGTAACCCATCAATTGGATGACAAGTGTGTGGGTACCGGGAGAAACATCCGAAAGCGTGTATGACCCGTCAAGGTCGGCGAATGTCCCTTTAGTGGTATTCTCAAGCATTACCGTGGCGCCCAGCAAAAATTCACCGGTTTCCTTATCGACGATATGTCCGGTGATTTTTCCGCCTTCCGTGGTCTGGCTAAAGGCGGGCCATGTTAATGCTGATGCAAATAGTAAAATAATCGCCAGTGAAAATATACTGACCTTCTTCATTTCTATCTCCTCCCAATATATTTTATCCGGAACCGTATAATCCTTTCAAACCAGTGCACATTTTCTAATCTCGATTTTTGATTTTAAAGACCCGGTATAACCCGTTCCCTCGCGCGGCTCTCGAGATATCCAGACTTTCCCGGTAAAATAGGATTTCCGCTTTGTTCCAGGCCTATCTTCGATTGTTTAAGTTACAACACACCGTTCGTGAAATAACCATCAAAGCTAATATCTAATTGTTAGGATATGATTAGGGGCTCATTAATATTCGGTTAATATAGGGGCGGGGCAAATCTTGTAATTATTTATTATTCAAGTATTTACATAAGGCGGGCGAGTGTAATAATCCGGCAAAGCCTCCCGGGGTTATGCGTTTACTTCAAGATGAATCATAAAAGTACTTCCTTTTCCGGGGGCGCTTTCCACGCTTATACGGCCGCCATGGGCAAGGGTGATATGTTTGACGATAGCCAGCCCCAGGCCTGTGCCCCCCAGCGCCTTACTGCGGGCTTTGTCAACGCGGTAGAACCTCTCGAAAAGACGGGGCAGGTGTTTTTGTTCAATGCCCCTTCCCTGGTCTTTTACCTTGATGGTTGCCGAGTTGGTATTTCCGGAGAGTTCGGCGGTGACCATACTGCCGGATTCGCTGTATTTAATGGCGTTATCGATAAGGTTTACAAATGCCTGTTCCAGCAGGGGCGGATTGATTTTAGCGTAAACATCCTCGGGGCAAACGAGGTTGATATTGATATTTTTCGCCTCCGCTTTGACTTCGCAGACCTGGATAGCGGTCTGCAGGACTGCCTTAATGCTCCCTCTTTCAAGAACGATTTCGGTTTCTCCGGTCTCCTGCTCGAGTCGCGAGAGGGCCAGCAGGTCCTCGATGATGGCAGTGAGGTGATCGGCCTGACGGCCGATGATATCGAGGAATCGATGAGCGTCTTCGGGGTTCTCGATGGCTCCATCCTGAAGTGTTTCCACGAATCCCTTGATGGATGTAACCGGAGTTTTTAATTCATGGGAGACGTTGGCTACGAAATCCCTTCTTACGTTTTCCAATCTCCTGAGACGGGTTATGTCATTAAATACTATCACTACGCCTATGTCATTTCCCTGTCCGTCTCGAAGCACAGTGCCATGTGTCTGGATAAAACGGTCCCCGAGTCCGCGAAGTATTATTTCGCCCTCGACCGGTTCATCGATAGAGAGGGCGGTGGATATGAAATCCTGGAGTTCTTCATTGGGGATAACTTCCCTGATGGATTGACCGCGCACATCTCCGGTTTTAAGGCCGAAGATTTCGGCGGCGGCCTGGTTGATATTGATGACCCGGCCCTCGGCATCGACAGCCATAACGCCCTCGACCATGCTGGTCAGCACCGCTTCCATTTCATTTCGCTGTCGGATAACGGTGCGTATACGATCATCGAGTTGGCTGGCCATCTTGGTTAGCGCGTTGGCGAGGCTGGTAACTTCTTCGGACCCGCCGACCCGGGGCAGTTTGTGGTCGAGTTCTCCCCGGGCGAACCTGTCGGCGACATATTTCATCTGAACAAGGGGACGGCTTATCTGGCGGGAGATTAGAAAACTTATGAATGTGATTATAATAGCCACTATCAAACCGCCGATGGCGACACGGATGTTGATATCCCTGAGCAGATGATTGATAGACGCGATAGGCAGGGAAGTCCTGACCACCGCTAAAAGTTTTCCATCCCTGTAAGTCGGGATGGCCACGTACATCATATTTTTCTTAATGGTATTACTGAATCTCTGGGAGACTCCCACAGTACCCGTGAGGGCTTCCACAATTTCCGGTCTGCTCGCGTGGTTATCCATAACCGATGGTTCTTCATCGGAATCGCCTATGACCAAGCCGGAGGGGAGAATGATGGTGATACGGGTCGATGTTTCTGAACCAAGTTTGATACAAAGTTCATCAATGCGTTCGGGAGGGGTTTTGTGAATAAGTCCTACTACCTGGTTTTCAATCAGGCGCGCGCGGACAAGCAGGTCTGATGATATCTGGTCGAAGTAAAACCTGCTCAGTTCCCGTGAGGTGAACCAAATTGTGGCTATAAGGGAAAGGATAATTACTATCAGGTATGATGGGAATAATTGCCAGATTAATCTTTTGCGGTTCACTATTATTCCTTGAATCTATAACCTATCCCCCGAACCGTTTCAATATGGGAGCCAAAGGGGCCCAGTTTTTTGCGCAGGCCGGCGATTTGCACATCGACGGAACGGTCGGTTACCGGGTAATCATCCCCCCTGACAGCGTTAACGATTTGCGAGCGAGTGAACACCCATCCCGGCCGGCGGGCAAGGAAATGCAGGATACGGTATTCGGTCAATGTAAGGTCAACCCTTTCTTCATCTATCATAACTTCGTGCCTTCCCGGATGGATTTGCATATTGCCGATGCGGATAGGGGAGTCGTCCCCGGTTACCGACGGTTTTCTGCGGAGGACGGTCCTCACCCGGGCTATGAGTACCTTGATGCTGAAAGGTTTGGTTATATAATCATCGGCGCCAAGTTCGAGTCCGGCCACGATATCAGACTCCTCGCCTTTGGCGGTAAGCATAACAATAGGGATGTGGGATGTTTTGGGATCGTTTTTCAGTATTTTACAGATCTCGAGTCCATCGAGGTCGGGAAGCATAATATCAAGCAGTATCAGACCGGGAAGTTGTGAACGGGCGATTCGCAAAGCCTCCTCGCCGGAAACAACGCCTTTAACCTGATAACCTTCTTTTGAGAGATTATACTCCACTAATTCGAGAATGTCTTTATCATCTTCAATTAAAAGAATACCTTCGCGGGACATGACCTAACCTCCGAATTAAACGCTCAATTAAGCTTACACAATTTAAACCTCAATGTTAGGCCGTTATTATAATTGCGTTAGCATTACATTAGCGTATTAACAGCGTTATAAAGCTTATGCTATTTAAGGGCTTAAGGCAAGATAATTGTGAAGCATATTTGCGGCAGATACCTGTATTCACTTCTGAACTCCCTTAAATATTAAGAGGTTAGTATATTTTAGGTCATTTAATGCGTATTCCTGAGTATTAAGTTCGAGGGTTCATTTCACCATAACCATCTTCCTGCTTAATATTACTTTGCCGGTGGTCAGTTTGTAAAAAT
>WJIJ01000056.1 GCA_014730345.1 Candidatus Zixiibacteriota bacterium
AAAGACCTTGCCGGCAACCGCATCGGCACGGATACAAACTTCAACTGGTAGGGTTTAGTAAGATTGCCGGGAGTGGAATCCGGCAAGTTATAGAGTATTAGGCGGCCGGACAATCAATCCGGCCGCCCTCTATTTATGTCTCGTCGATTTTCAGGACCGCGAGAAAGGCTTCCTGGGGAATATCTATCTTGCCTACGGTTTTCATTCGCCGTTTCCCTTCGCGCTGGCGTTCAAGTAATTTCCTCTTGCGGGTAATATCGCCCCCGTAACATTTAGCGGTTACATTTTTTCGCAGGGGTTTTACTACCTCCCGGGATACTATTTTATTGCCGATCGCTGATTGAATAACCACCTCAAACATCTGCCTGGGTATCAATTCCCTTAACTTGGAATTGACGCGCTTGCCATAGTCGTGGGCCTTATCGCGGTGAACAATATTGCAGAGAGCGTCAACCGGGTCTCCGTTTATCAATAAATCGAGCCTCACCAGGTCGGATTGGCGGTAACCGATATAATCATAATCGAGGGAGCCGTAACCGCGGGTCATTGTTTTTAGCTTATCGTAGAAATCGAAAATTATCTCCGACAGGGGAAAATCGAATTGAAGAAGCGCGCGTTCGGTGCTCAAGTATTCAGTAGTGCGGTAAACTCCACGGCGGTCCATGGAAATTTTCATGATATTGCCGATAAAATCCGGCGGCGAAATTATGTTAGCCCTGACAAACGGCTCCTCGATAACCACGCCCCTGCCGGCTGGCGGCATTTTCACCGGGTTGGAGATCATCTCAGGTTCCGCGCCGTCGGTTGTAACCCGGTATTCCACGTTGGGGACAGTGTTGATTATAGACATCTCGAATTCCCGGGAGAGCCTTTCCTGGATTATTTCCATGTGCAAAAGCCCTAAAAAACCGCACCGGAATCCGAATCCGAGGGCCGCTGATGTTTCCGGGGTGTAAATAAGGGAAGCATCATTGAGTTTCAGTTTATCGAGGGCGTCCCGGAGCTGTTCGTATTCCTCGGCATCGGTGGGATATATCCCTGAGAAAACCATCGGTTTTATATCCTTAAATCCCGGAAGGGGTTTATCCGCCGGATTGGAAGCGAGGGTTATTGTATCGCCCACTTTAGTATCCGCGACTCTGCGGATATTGGCGATGATATAGCCAACTTCTCCAGCTGAAAGCTTTTCGCATGGAACCTTCTTCAAACGGAGATAGCCGATTTCGTCGACTTCGTAGGTCTTATCATTGGCGAAAAATTCTATCCAGTCGCCCTTGCTGATTTCACCGTCCACAACGCGCACATACGGAACCGCGCCGCGATAGGTATCGAAAACCGAATCGAATATCATACCCCTGAAAGGAGCGGTTTTATCTCCTTTGGGCGGCGGAATCTCGGTGATAATTCTCTCCAGCACTTTATCCACGTTGATTCCCATCTTGGCCGAGATGGGGATGATTTCGGATTTTTCTATTCCAAGTAATTCGCATAATGAATCAGAAACATCTTCAACATTGGCCGAGGGCAGGTCAATTTTATTTATCACCGGAATAATGTTTAAATCATGTTCCAGCGCCAGATAAAGGTTAGAAATAGTCTGAGCTTCAATCCCCTGGGTGGCGTCGACCACTATCAAAGCTCCTTCACAGGCGGCCAGCGAGCGGCTGACCTCATAGGAGAAATCAACATGGCCGGGAGTGTCTATCAGGTTCAGGATATATTTATTGCCGTCTTTGGCTATGTAATCCATCCGCACCGCGTGGGCTTTTATAGTTATTCCCCGCTCCTGCTCGAGATCCATATCATCGAGCATCTGTTTGCTGTATTTCATCTTCCCGGTGATGCTCTGGGTGAGTTCGAGCATACGGTCGGCAAGGGTTGATTTACCGTGGTCGATATGTGCTATTATTGAAAAATTTCTAATAAGTTCCGTGTTCATTTTTATTAACCGCCATTAATTAAGTCGGCTATTATAATTACAATTATCGGCCAACGCCATAATTATTTCGATATTAATGAATATCTATCGTTAACCCGGTGATTGCCTACTGGATAGATAACCGGAAGGGCATCAAATAGTAAATACCGTTCTTCGGTAGTGGTTCCGGGATTTCCCTGATGCCTAACCTCTCCAGGGATTTTACAAACCCATTGCCCACGAAATCCGAGGGGGAGATAAATCCCGGATAGTCGGGAAGTATCACCAACTCAAATTCTTCCTCGATCTCAGCCCGCATTTTAGCTTCCTCAATAGCGTCGAGAAGTCCGCCCTGGGCATCGACCAGGTTTAAGGCGACTGCCTTACTCCCGGACCAGCTTCTGCCCCGGGCGATTTCATCCACATCTTCAGTCTCCATTCCCCTGCCCTCGGCAACATTCTCGAGGAATATATCATAGAAATCCCAAATCTGGTTACTGATATGTTCAATCTGTTCTTCGGAAGGCTCTGTATACATTGAAAACAGGTCGGCGTTTTCCCCGCGGGTGATTATTTCATTTTTTAACCCGAGTTTATCATACATACCTTTCAGTATAACCTTGCCGGCTATAACCCCGATACTGCCGGTTACCGAAGAATGATTGGCGAATATCATATCGCCTTTGCAACTGATGTAATATCCGCCGGAAGCGGCCATGTCACCGATGGATACGATAAAAGGTTTGTTCCGTTTTAAATCCTCAATTGCCTCAAGTATTTCATCGGATGCCATCATCTCGCCGCCGGGCGAATCCACGCGCAGAACCACCGCTTTTATACGTCCATCCGAGGATGCTTTCCTTAAAGCCCCGGCGATGGTTTCCGAACCGCATGTCCTGCCGAACATGAACCCGCCTCCCGATGATTTTCCGCGGGCAATTCCCCCGGTGGCATACACGACCGCTATAGCCGGCAACGGTCCCCACCTTTCAGATTCGGGTTCCGTTTTTTGGTATAGATCGGTACCGATAACATTAACATTCTTACCTATTAACCTGCGGATCTCCTTGGAAATCTGGTGCTCGTAGAAAAGGCCGTCGATAAGTTTTTTATTCATTGCTTCTTCGGGGATAAACGGACCCTGGTCTATGGTAAAGACAACCTGCGAGACCGACATATCCCGGTCCTTGGCTAAATCTATGGTAAATTTTCCGTATATATCATCGAGCAATTCGTTGGTCTGTTCCCTTTCCGGGGTGGACATTGTATCCGATGTAAATACTTCATAACCGGTTTTATATTCCCCGGTATGGATTATCTCCGCGCCGATTCCCAACTTATCCATCAGCCCCTTGTAATAGGTTACCTCCGCCCTCAAACCGGTCAGGTTCAGGTAACCGGTGGGAACCATGTACACTTTATCAGCCACCGATGCCAGGTAATACTCCTTGCCGTCCAACCATTCACCATAAGCTACAACCAGTTTGTCTTGACGGCGGAAAAACTCGATTTCCCGGCGAAGTTCCTGAATGGACGCGATTCCCAGGCTCAAACCTTTAACATCGAGATAAAGCCCCTTGATATTGTCATCGAAACTCGCCCTGCGTATCATAAGCAGAATATCCAGCAGTGAACGCTGGTTGTTGAACCATCGGTTACGGTCGCGGTTCTCCTCCACTATATCAGTATTGATGACTATTTTAAGGATGTTGTCCGGTAACGGGCGAAATCCTGTCCGGGCGGTTGAATAGAATTCAATATCGGAAACCATTTGAGTAACTTCGTTATCGCTGTCATAGCCGGCGTAGGCAGATGTAGTGTTGAATATCGAATTGATATTCAGGCTGAAGCCGTACTCTTCCTCGGTGTTGTAATCGAACCCGAGAGAGATTCCCGCAAAAGGACGGTATTCGATATTCACAGTGGATATCGCGTCGTCGAAATCATCGCCATCCCGCAATGATACCTGTCCGCCCAAAGTTAACTTCTCCCCGAAGGGGCGAAGCGAAATTCCCCCGGAGTACAGAGGTTTCAACTCGCCATGAACGGTACGGGGTTTGTTTAAATCCTCTCCTCGCAAACCGATTGAGAGAAAACTGTTGGGGCGAAAGAGCAGTCCGAATTCCCATTGATGGAAATCCCCGGGGCCGTTGCCGCCGTCGCGCACCCATCGGTACGCCGTTCCCCAGAATATCCTGTCTTTGATATTATCGCCGATACCAATATTGTACCTGCGGAAATTATAAGGCAATCCTTCGCCTAAATATTCAATGCCGAAGGCGAATCCATCAAGAGCCGCTGAAAACGATTTGTTCTTCGAGAATATCTCCGGATTGTGGCTGTGAGAGTAGTTGAAACTGAACCCGGAATGGGTGCCAAGCCCCGCGGGATTATTATACAATGATGTTATCCTGCCCGGGTCAGTTATTAGCCTGAATGATGTCGGGTGATAATCAAGGAAGGAACCGTACGCGGCTCCCGCGCTTAATATAAAAATTAAAAGGGCAGTTGACGCCCATACTTTCGCTCTCATATACACAACCTCCAAAAATGAACTAAGATAATAATGTGCTAATCAGCTCCCCTTAATTCGATCTTGCCGATTCCCTGTATATTAGCCTCCACGCTGGAACGGGCGCCGCCGATAAATCCCTCGAAACGGTTCCGGGTGAGCGCGGTCGCCTTAATGGGGAGACCTACCGTATGAATAGTCCCGCCTTCATCGGTGGCAAGAAAAACCCGCGCCGCCGGAGTTTCGGCGAACCAAATACGTATGTCCGAATATATATTATTTACCGTAAGAAAACTTTCATCCATAGTTACCCCCCTCAACTCGATTGGCTCGTAATTGGTGCTGATTTTGCTCCGCCCAGGCGGAAGCGTTCCATCGTTGACATTGATTTTGCCGTAGTTTGTAGTTAGATCGAGAACACCGGACACATTGTTGATTATAATCGGCGCGTAATTATTTACGGCATATATAACTCCCAAACCGGCATCGCAGTCCACGATCTCGATCGGTTTATAGGACGTTACCGCTTCGATTTCACCTTCGATGCTACGCAGTTCTATCCCTCCCTGGGTGGTTTCGAAACGGCATTTGGAATTTCCGCAATTTATATCGCGGGCGGTAATTGACCCTGAATTGCTGAAAACATTTACCTCTCCCTGTATCTCGCGAAGTTCAACCTTCTTGTAACCCGCGGTTATATTCACATCACCATTGATCTCTCTTACCGCTATATCGCCGTACTCATTTTCGATATCCAGCCCCGGAAATGGTCCCTCCACTGTGATTGAATAAAACTGGCCATCCAACCCCAGACGCGCGGTCTCGGGAATATCGATTTTGAGATTAACTGAAATGGATTTATCCAGCCCTTCCCATGGGGCATTATCCGGGGTGGAGATGTCAATCTCGGCGACCCTGTCCGCGGAGGATGAATTAATTTCCACCAATCCCTGGAGCCAATCGTAGATATCGCGGTTTTCTGCTTTGCCGCGGTATTCAATAGACATCTCTACCTTGTTGCCGCTGACAGATTTGGCGGTTACCGAGCCGCTGAGATTCTGCGGCGATGTCAGCTTAAACTCATCGAAACGGTCCGCGGTCAGCACGATATAACCTTCCGAACTGAATTGTTGGAGGGGCTGGGATCCGGCTGGCATGGAAATACCGAAACAGACGATAAGCAATACAATTAGGGTAAATCTATTTTTAATCATAAGTTATCCTGATTTGTCCGAATTTATCATATTTCATCTTTCATTACAATATATTTTACGACTATTCCGTTATAATTGTTACCGTTATAATACCATCCCGGCCCTCATCAAAAACGCATTCCCTCATGTCAATATTTAATTTTATGATATATTTCGATAGGTTGGATTCCGGGTAGGCGTGAATCCAGAGGAGGAACTTGATTCCCACTTACGCGGGAATGATATAAGGAAGCGTCACGTCCGGGGACGTGACGCCAAATTTTTAACAGTCAAGACCGCAGACGGTCTTGACCTGCTCCCCTACCCGGCAGGTGGGAACACTCGCCGGGCACAATCATGGGGCGTGATGCCTTTTCCAAAGATACGGGCAGGCGGGCGGGTTTAATCCCCCTTTGGCGGACTTGTCCGCCCATGGCGGATTATCTCCGGGTCGTTAAATCACCCCAGATCCATCCCTATCCTGTCCCAATCCAGCCTGTTGGGAAAATGAAATATGGTGTGGAATACGATTTTGACTAACGGAGTTATATAGGGGCTTTTAAACTCGGGAACATCCGGGTCCGGTTTCCAGGTCAAAATTATCCTCGATGATTTTCCGATTATCTCGCTTTCACTTACAGGCCCCCATAGTCTGCTGTCGGTCCCGGTGTCGCGGTTGTCGGCGAGAAGATAGACCTTGCCCGAAGGTATCTGAATCGGACCCAGATTATCCCGGTTGGAAAATTCCGATGGAAATATACGTTCATCGGAATACTTTACTTCGGCAGGCTCTGCTACCGGTATGGAATCGACATAAACGATTTTATCCCTAATCTCAAGTGTTTGCCCGCCTATCGCGGCTACCCTGCGGATGACTTTCTCATCCATGCTGAATGGATCCTTCAGGTATACAAGGTCGCCGGGTTCTATAGTCGAATACGAATAGGTCATGGTATTTACAAGGACTATATCTCCGGGCCGGAGAGTGCCGAACATGTCATCCCTGGTTATATGATGATTCTGGAACATGAACAGCCGGATAACCATAAACAACAATATCAGGACAAGGCCCAGTTTTAAAATATCTGTCAATTTCTTGTTTTCTTTAATTCTCATAATTAGCCCTTTTTTCAAATATTGGGGTCTTCTGTTTAATTATCGACAAGGATTAACCATCCTTTATTTTCATAACATATTGAATATTAATGGATTTGAAACGTTTTTACCATTGATGGAAATTTCCGCTTGACAACGGCACAAATGTTCAGTATTGTGTATGGCAACCGATAAATGGTTTGAGGATTTCTGCGAGAAATGCGTAATGTGCCCGTAACATGGGGGTATAAATGATTACTGATAATTTGATTCAATTTGGTTTCCCGCCGAGGATCGTGCAATCATGGAAACGGTCGGGTATAAAAAATCTCTCCCGTATCCAGCAAATGGCGTTGAATTCCGGGAGACTGTTCGATAGCAATATGCTTATCCTGGCGCCTACATCGTCCGGAAAGACATTTTGCGGGGAAATGGCATGTACAAAGGCGGCATCATCGGGTAAAAAAGCGGTTTTCCTGGTTCCCTTGAGAGCGATAGCATCGGAAAAGGCGGCGAATTTCAGGGAAAAATATGAGCCTTTCGGTTTAAGGATTGCGCTCTCAACGCGTGATGACCGTGATGATGACCGCGCGATAATGCGCGGGGATTTCGAGATTGCCATTGTCATCTACGAAAAATTCAACCGGTTTCTTGCGCGGAATATAAATTTGCTCTCGGTTATCGATACAATTGTATTCGACGAAGTTGATATACTGCATCAACTTGAAAGGGGAATGGTGGGGCGTCTTATTCTGTCCAAAAGCGCGGCTTCATCGGCAGGAACCAAAATAATCGGGCTCGGCAGGATTGATTTTTCTGCAGGGGATTTACCGATGTTCGATTCGGGAATACTAATCAGGGATAATCACCGCCCGGTAGATTTACGTAAAGGTATCGTTTATAACGGTGAGTTCCGTTACCAGGACCATAACTCGATGAATGTGAGTTCGGAGTTTCTGCTTGAAGCAACCCAATCCGATGACCGGCATTCATCCGGGTCAGGTTTAAAGGAGGCGCTTATTTATTTCGCGGCGGAGAATGAACAAACGCTGGTTTTCCTTAAGAGCAAATCAGCGGTGGTAAATGCCGCCCTCGAATATTCATCGTTACTGGAGTTCGGGCAGGCGAAAGATGCTATTGGCGCGTTGGAGAATTTTGAAAGCAGCGCTAATGCCCGATTGCTGAAGGCATGCCTGGCCAATGGAATAGCTTTTCACAATGCTGATCTAACCGAGCATGAAAGCCGGGCGGTAATCGATGGCTACCGCCGGGGGGAGATACGGGTCCTTTTTTCCACCACCACGCTTGCCGCCGGAGTGAATCTCCCCGCTAAAAATGTGCTTATAGAGCCGGTTCAATTCGCCGGGGAGGATAACGGGAGCCGTCCCATGGAAACGCTGATGGATTACAGCGATGTGGATACTATATCCGGGCGAGCAGGCCGCCTGGGAGCGGATATGGATTTTGGCCGGGCGGTTTTATTTGCCCGCAATGATTTTGAAAATGAGACCCTCTGGCAGAGGTTTATTGAAGGCACGGCTCCCGGCGTCAATACTCGCGTTTTCCCGCTTACACAAGAAATATTGACCGATATAATCGCATCCGGAATATGCCCCGCAGTCAAAGCTTTGAGGCTGTTACTTGGAAAGATATGCGCTTTCGATAATGAGCATTTAACGGAACTTATTAGCGAATTGGAATCTGCCGGAATTATTCAACTCAAGGATAATATTCTCACCGCCACCACCCTTGGCAAACAGTGCGCTATAAGCGGCCTGAGAGTTTCCACCGTGGTAACCATCGCGGTGGAATTCGCCGGACTGGAAGATTTTGAGCTGGGGCACTGCCTTGGTGCCCTGCGGGACTGCTGGGAGATTGCGGAGTTAAAAATGCCGCCCTGGTTTTACTACCGTTTGAGGCAGGGAGCGCTATGGAGCGACGGCTACGAAGAACATCAAAACCCGGTTACCGTCAACGAAGTTAGAGCGAAATATCTCTCGCGATTGCTGGCGGATTGGGTTTCCGGAGAACGCTTATCCACTCTCGAGGAGAATTATCACGCATCGGCAGGGTTAATAGATGATTACGCCCGGCGCGTTAGCTGGGTGTTTTACTCCGCCGGGGATATCCTCAAGTCTCTCGGTGAAAAGAACCCTGGAACAGCGTTGGAAAAGATTGCTTCCCGGGTTCGATACGGACTTCCCGTCGATGGATTAAAGTTGGCTAAGGCCAGTTTGCCCAAACTTACCCGGTCGCTTATAATGTTACTGAATTCCCGGAGCGTCTTCACTGTCAAAGATTTAGCTAATATGAATAAAAGCGATTACCCGGATGCTGTAAAGCGGGAATTGATGGAGGAGATTATCCTTGAATGCCGGGAGTATTTAAAATCGAAAGAATCTAATAACCATTCCGGGCTTATGAAATCCGGCGAAACAGCGATAAGAAAACTCCGTTTTACCGAGGAGAAAAACAAAGGCAATATTAAGGTTGTCATCAACGGAATCCCGGCGGTAATCACTTATAAATCATATCATTACCTCAAACGGTTGGCAACGGCCCTGCTCAATGGAGAACGCCATGGATGGGTACATCGCCTTGACCTCGATGACGGGGACAATCAATGGAGTTATCTCTACCGCCTGCGTAAAGAGGTAAAGAAGGTTTTGCCGGAAAGCGGGGAGATAATCGAGAATGACCGCCAGGGGAATTATCGTTTGCTTGCCCAACCGGAGGGGATAGAGATGGAGGGTGGATGATTCCTTACTTCCCGACCAGTATTACTCCCACAAGTATCAACACGATACCTATCCACTTGTAAGCCGAAAAGGGCTCCTTGAATATCAGGAATGATACCAGTACGATAAGAACATAGCCGAGGCTCATTAAGAGGGGATAAGCGTATGACAGGTCGGTTTTTGCCAGCACGAGCATGTACATGCTGACTGAGGCGACATAGCTGAACAATCCCACCAGCACGAATGGAGTTGTCAGTGTTTTAAACGCATAAGTGACAGCCGTACCCGCGAAAGGCCCCACTTTGTTCATGCCCGCTTTAAGGAAAGCATGCCCGCAAACGTTTAAAACAATAGCGCCTATTATTAGCAGTATCTGTACCATCTTAGCAGGTCCGTATTAATATTTACTGAACAGCTGTCCCCATTCCGTTTTCAACCATTCGTTTACTACTTTACGGCCGTTTATCGGATACCAGAGATAATCATGGTAAAAGAAGGAGCCGAAAACGAATATGTATACCAGTGGGGTATGGAAAAACAGCTTCTGGAATACCTTCAGCGGGGAGAACCAGAGAAGGTCGCCTACGTGCGATGCCATATTGTCCCCGACCTTAAAATTAAAATTCCAGTTAGATATATCTTCGCCCACTATTTCTATTTCATCCATATTACCGACCCCAAGGCCCCTTTCATGGGCAAGGCGGATACATTTTATATCCATAGGATTGAATCCCATTATTTTAGCCGATACCGCGTCGATGGCCACCATATCCCCCGAAGCCATTATAACATCTTTCTGCACGGGAGTCATCGTTCTCGGCCCGGGACCCATTCCGCAGGTAGTGCCGTCCATCATACAGAAAAGCCCGGTATGTATTTCCTTCTGTATTGTCAGCAGGTCTACCAGGGTTTCATGGATAACGCTGTGAGTGTAGTGGCGCCGGGTGTTAAGCAAACCTCCGAAAGCGTTTTTCATTGCGCCGGTCATGGTGGTGTAAATATGGGTTTTGACTGTGGGCAGGTGCACGATATTTTTATCTATGAAATATTCGGGGATATGAATTCCATTGGGATATATCTGCGGCAATGTAAGCATCTCGCCTTTGGGTTCATACCTTATCCAGCTTATATCTTCTTCCTTAAAATTGTATTTAACGGGGATGTTGTATTTTTTATAGATAACATCATACTTGTTAAGGCGTTCGCCTTTAAAAGGATCGGTTACCACGGTGTTGTTGTGAACATCTACCATCTCGGCGTAACCTTCCTCCTGAAGGGCGCGTACGCATCCTTCCAACTGCCAGGGAGTTGTATTGGCTGAGGGGTAGGGGAAATGCCAGGAGATATTGTCCTTTAGTATGGTAGTCTTGCCTTTTTCCATGTGTTCGCTGATGTCAGCCATCCGGGCAAGTTTTATATAATCTTCAACAACCGATTCGGGTTTGGTTTTCAATACTGCTACTTTTGCTTTTTTCATATCTATAAACCTATTGTAGAGTGAACAGTAAAATGACAGCTAAAAACCAGAGAGCGATATTGATCAACAGGGGTCTGTCGGTCAATAGCGATTCCGTAGGGGAACCTCCCTCGGCTTTCTGGTATACTATGAAAAGATAACGAAATATGCCATACAGCACAAATGGAATTGTTAGTTCCATGTTTTCATGAATGGGATGACCTGAATCGGTGGACATGGTATAAAGCGCGTAAACCACCACCGTAGATGCGGTAACCACCGAGATCATCTGGTCTAAAAAGGGCAGTGAATACTGCTCCAGGATAGCCCGGTGGCTCGTGGCGTCTTTATCCAGCAAGACAACCTCGTGCCTTCTCTTGGCGAAGCCGAGAAATAACGCCAGTAGTATTGTGCTGATTATCAGCCATCCGGATATGGAAACACTTATAGCATAAGCTCCCGCCACAGCCCTGAGCACGAAACCGGCGGCGATGGTCATTACATCCAGTATCACTACTTTCTTTAAGACCTTGGAGTAGAAAAGGTTCATGACAAAATAAGAGGCGCATACTATACCCAGTTCCAGCCTTATATAAAACGCGATCGCAAAAGCCAGTATTGCCAGGATAAACGACAGAATAAGCGCCCCGCCAACCGGTACCTTTCCCGAGGCGATAGGACGATGGCGCTTTTTGGGATGCAGTTTATCATGTTCCCGGTCCTGCACATCGTTGAATAAATAGACCGCGCTGGAAATGAAGCAAAAAGCGGCAAACGCCCCGAAGGCCTTGGCGACCTGGAAGAGGTCGGTAAACTGCATGGCAAATATAAGGCCCGCGAAAACAATCAGGTTTTTAACCCATTGTGTCGGTCTACAAGCCTTTATGTAATAAGTAATTACCAATTTCCGCTATTATTATTGCAATTTGGGTTAAATTTAAAAATATCGAAATCAAATACGAATCATTAATATACCAAGCAATTTTCGAAAGTCAAGCGGTTAAAACCGGCTGAAACCGCCCACTGGAATTTTAATCACTTTCTTACAATTTTCAAACATAATCTCTCTTGACAAAGCGTACAAATTCTACTATTTTACATTCAGAGGCATACGCATATACCTTCGCCATAACCTCGGTTTTGATAACATGAAAAGTGAACATAATGGCTGATAATTCTGATAATTTTTTACCGGTTTATAGTTCTTCGAAAATCCGTTATATGGAGCCGTACTCCTAAACACATATTTAATCTTCAGATGGAAGGATGGTGTCTATGAAGCACTACTGCGCGGTCTTTCTAACGCTTCTACTCATAGGAACCGCTTCGTCCATGGCGGCCGAAGTGATAACCTATGATAATCCGTGGGGCGTTGCTGGTTTCAATCTCGTCGAGGAGAGTGCGACCGGCGTCGAAATAGTGCATTCAATCCAACAGATGGCTATTGACGAAATGGAAGTCAATGGCGAAATCATGAACACGGTCTATTTGCCCGGGGTCATGCTTCCCAATAACGCGGGAGCGCCCAATCTTCCCGGCAATGGACGTCTCGTTGCCATTCCGCAGGGCGCGACTGCCACTTACCGGATTGTTGATTCGGAAGTGGAGGTTATCGAAAA
The DNA here is from genome assembly GCA_014730345.1 of Candidatus Zixiibacteriota bacterium. Classification (GTDB taxonomy): domain Bacteria; phylum Zixibacteria; class MSB-5A5; order UM-FILTER-46-8; family UM-FILTER-46-8; genus WJIJ01. The sequence goes on from WJIJ01000056.1 coordinate 12,532, forward strand.
CATCGATATCGCTCCCGCGGCGGCAATTCCGTTCGAGAATGATGATACTCCCCCGGTCTATGAAAAGAGCGCGGAGATCTATTCTCGCAATGAATATTATCCAATAAGCCCGGTGGTTATATCTGAAACCAATACCCTGCGCGGGGTCGATTATGTCGTTGTGGGCATAACTCCGTTTCAGTATAATCCCGTAACCCGCCAACTGCTGGTTTACAAAAACCTGAGGGTGGCGGTTGATTTCGAAGGCGGAAGCGGCCAGTTCTCAGACCTTCGCCTGAGAAGCCGTAATTGGGAACCGGTTCTCCAGCAGAACCTGATCAACTATAACACTCTTCCCAAGGTTGATTTCAGCAACGCGCCTGCTCCCACCGACGATGAGGAATACGATTATATAATCATCGTTCCCGACGATAATACTTTCATCGCATGGGCGGATACCCTTAGAGTATGGAGAAACAAACAGGGTATCAAAACCGGCGTGGTAACGTTAAGCGAAATCGGCGGCAACAGTTCCACCGCCATCGAAAACTATATCAACAACGCATATAACAACTGGACCAACCCGCCGGAAGCGGTCCTCCTGCTTTCCGACTACCAGAGCAGTGGTCTCGCCTACGGTATTACCTCCCCGATGTGGAGCGGTTATTGCGTTTCTGATAATATCTATGGCGATGTCGATGGAAACGACCTGCCCGATGTTACCATGGCCAGGATTACCGCCCAGAACAGCACTCATCTCTCCCGCATGATCGGAAAGATGCTTGACTATGAGCGTAACCCGCCGACTAATTCAAACTTCTACGACCATCCGATCACTGCCGGCGGATGGCAGACCGAGAGATGGTTTATCCTCTGTACAGAAATCTGCTGGGGATTCATGCATAATGAGCTGGGCAAAAATCCCGTTCGTGAATATGCCATTTACTCCGGTACTCCCGGTTCCCAGTGGTCGACCAACCAGAACACTTACATGCTGGTCAACTACTTCGGGCCCAACGGCCTCGGGTATATCCCATCGACTCCGGGCCACCTGAATGACTGGGGCGCCAACGCTACCCGTATCAACAATGATATTAACAGCGGCGCGTTTATGCTCATGCACCGTGACCACGGTTACGAAGCTGGATGGGGCGAACCCGATTACGATATTAGTGATCTTTCCGGCTTGTATAATACCGATTATACCTGGGTATTTTCGATTAACTGTTTGACCGGAAGATATGATTATGGGAGCCAGGTATTTACTGAAGCTTTCCATCGCATGCAGTATGGCGCTCTTGGTGTAACCGCGGCTTCGGAGGTCTCTTATTCGTTCGTTAACGATACCTATATATTTGGGTTGATGGATTATCTGTGGCCCAACTTCGATCCGGGTTACGGAAGCAACGGCGACCCGATCTTGAACCCCTGTTTCGCTAACGCCGCAGGTAAGTACTACCTCCAGTCTTCGAGCTGGCCCTATAATCCGCAGCATAAGGTATATACTCATCACCTGTTCCATCATCACGGTGACGCGTATATCACCATGTATTCGGAAATGCCTCAGAACCTGAGCGTTTCTCATGGCAGTACCCTGCCGGGCGGCGTAACCTACTTCACGGTTACCGCCAATGATGGAGCCCTCATCGGTCTTTCAGTGGACGGTGAATACATCGGTTCCGCGGAAGCTACCGGCAGTCCGGTCAATGTTCCAATCCAACCGCAGTATGCCGGCGGCACCATGCTTGTTACCGTTACCAAGCCCAATTACTATCGCTATGAAGCGACCGTATCGATTATTCCTCCGGAAGGTTATGGAACCCTTACCGGTCGTGTAACCGATGCCCAGTCGGGAGTTGGCCTGCCGGCTACAGTGACGGTTACTAATCACAATCCGGAAATTGTCGCCTACTGTAACTCGCAGGGTTACTATACGATGTCCGTCCCCGCCGATACGGTCTGGAACCTCCATGCCGAGTACACCGACCTTTATAATGACGCGTGGGATAATGCTTCGGTTGCCGAAGATGACACTGTAACCGTCAACTTCCAACTCGAGCCTTGCCAGGTTATCACTATTTTCGAGGATAATTTCGAGACCGATCAGGGCTGGACCGTCCAGAACAACTGTTCCGACGGCGAATGGGAACGCGGCGATCCTGTCTACTGGGATAGAGGCGATCCACCTTCGGACTACGATGGTTCCGGCCAGTGCTATCTGACCGATAACGATCCGTACGATGAAAACTCCGATGTTGATGACGGCTATACATGGTTGATGTCGCCTGCCGTCGACCTTACCGGTTACGAAAGCGTTGAAGTCAGCTACGCGCTGTGGTACACTAACTACTTCGGCGCCGACCCGAACAATGACATCTTCAAGGTATATGTGTCGACCAATAACGGTTCAAACTGGATCCATACGCACACCTATGGACCCACAACTTCCTCCGGCTGGGCGGTTTATACCTGGAACGTAGAAGACTACGTCAGTAACTTTACCAGCCAGATGAAATTCCGTTTCGAAGCTTCCGACCTGAACAGTGGTTCGGTTGTCGAGGCCGGTCTGGATGCTTTCAGCCTGAAATCCATTGACTGCGGGCCGCAGGGTTCGGATGTTGTTATCACCATGGATCCTCACGACCCGCCGGTAACTGTACCGCAGGGAGGTTATTTCACATTTACCGGTATACTTGAAAACACAACCAGCGACTATAAGTTTGTCGATGTCTGGTTGATGCTCGAGTTGCCGGGTGGAAACCAGTATGGTCCATTGAACCAGTTCAACAATGTCTTTATGAGTCCTTACCAGACCATAACGGTTCCTTCGGTCCGCCAGGATATTCCGTCGTATGCCCCGTTGGGGACTTATGATTACATATCATACTGCGGCGACTATCCGTCGACCAAGATAGACTCTTCCACTTTCCCGTTTACCGTTACCCAGGGTGACGGAACAGGCGCGGATGATTGGAACATGTCCAGCTGGTTCGACATGGATGAAAACCTGCCGAAGGTTACCAGACTGAATAACAGCTATCCCAATCCATTCAACGCGGTTACAACTCTCAGCTATGACCTTGCCGAAGAAGCCGAGGTAAAACTCGAAATCTTCAACCTGCTGGGACAGCGCGTTGAAACGCTGGTTGATTCGCACCAGAAGCCGGGCGAATACAGCATAAACTGGGACGCTTCTAATGTCGCTTCGGGCGTTTATTTCTATAAGTTATCCACAGGTGAAAAGGTCTTCACCAAACGAATGACTTTACTGAAATAAAACCCAGATTCTCTTGGGACGGGAACAACGTTCCCGTCCCGCAACTTTATTATACATCCCGGTAATCGAACCCGAATATACGGGGGGCTGATTGTTGGGTGAACAGTCTAAAAGAATACAGCACAGGAGAAAGACACGAGTGAAAAGGCTATTCTTTAAGGCATTTGCCTTGTATGGAATTATATTTGGGTTGATTTGCTCGAGCGAATCCCTCGCTCTTGAGCAGGCAAAACCGCAAATATCTAACATCCCGCAAACAGGTTCTAATTCGAGCCTGGTTATTAATCAAAACTCCCGGTCGAAGAAGACCGAAGATAGTCGTGATTTCATAATTTCGGATTTCAGCGGATTACCTCAAATCAGCAGTAATGGGGACACAATTTACTTCGCCGCGAGTTCCGACCAGCATTATGGCGACATACTTAATGATATCAACCCTTTAAATCCTTGGGATTTTAACACTGTTGACGACTGGATGTCACATCCGGATATCAATGAACTCGATTTTGTTTTTGCTTCCCTCGGAGACTGGATAGGTGATATAAGGGATTTTAATTCTCCCTGGAAACACACTGATTACACCTGGGGCCAGGTTGTCGAAAACGGTTCCGATCACCACCGTATCCCGTTTTTCTGGGTCATGGGCAATCATGACATTTCTTGTTACGAATGTCTCGACTTCGATGTCGAACCATGCAACAATCCAATGATCAGCGAAAAACAAGCCCGAATTGCAACAGGGTTGAACGAAAATTGCTACGCTTTCATGTACAACAACATCTTGTTCGTGGTTATTGGAATGGCCAATGAGATGTTTGATTTATCAAACTTCCAGAAGAGCTGGCTGAAATACCTTCTGGATCGATACCATGATAATAAGACGGTCCTTCTTTCACACATCCCGATACCCAGAACAACAGGAGACCCGGATGATGATACCTGGACTTCTTACTCCAGCGCTGACTATCGCGCTTATAACGATTCAACCTGGTGGTATGATTTATTCGATGAGAACCAGCAGATTATACTCTACATCCACGGCCATAATCATAACTACCGGGAAGCATTGGCCTTTAACCGCCATGCGGAAAGCTGGGATGACCATTGCACATTCATCAACCTTGGTTCAACCCACTATGACAGGAACATGCCCGGAAGCTGGACCGATTTCCATTACTGGAGCTATATCTTCAGGATAACCGATGACAATATCGGGATCAGGATATGGCACAGCGACAGCAGTAAATTCGTGTCCAGAAAAACTACTGTAGGGGTGCCTTATGTCCGCAACGGGATGGACAATAATGTCAGTGAAGAAGGTATGCAGTGGTTCAGTATCCCCAAGCAGGTTCTCGATGGTCAGCAATGGAGCTGGAAAAACCGGATGATAGCCGAGGGCTACACCCTTGAGGTGGTCGGTATCGACGCCATTGAACAGATAAACAACCCCGACCTTTCAGGGTGCTGGATGGAAGATACTGAACTACAGCCAAAAGCACGAGTGAACACCGGTTGGTATTCGATCAGGGGGGATTATTCCCCTTACGTGCTTAATCGCGGCAAGGGGCAGTTGGATGGTTTTATTAGACTGGATAACCGAATCTATGGCGGTCCCTCCGGCGGGGTGAGAGCCGTCCCGGTCAAATTAGAATTGGCGGCAAGTTCTACCGCTGATGAGGGAAGCAAATATTATTTTATCGAGGGCAAAGTCCCTTACAACACAGCTGTAGCCATCCCCGGCAAAACATATACATTCGCTTGTTCATTAAGGACAGCTTCCGGGTATGGTACTGTGGATTACCTGATAAGCATCCCTAAATATGAGAATTTGAGAAATTGGGTATGGGAAGACTCGGTTATCGCATCCGATATCGTTGTCGATGGCGAGAGTAAACTGTATTCTCAGTCATTCACCCTTCCCAACAACGAAAATATGTGGTTCATTCAACCCAAGGTAGTTTTCAAAGCCCCAAACGAATACTACATGGAAAGCTGGAGCCTGCAGATGCAGAGAGACGGCAATATGCCTCGAAATATTAGCGTAAACCTGAACGGTTATAGCTTCCATAACCCGGGTAACCTGGCAATAAATGATTTCGCGTCAGAATCGCTTCCAGCGACTGTTATAGACAACGACCTCGAATTCAGCGTTTCTATTGAAGGAAGCAAAGTTGGGCTCGTACGGCTTATCTACGAAAGACCATCGCTTTGGAGCGATGATGTAACTTTTGGGATCCTTAGCGAAAACCAGGACGTTGTATACATAGAAGACATATCTCCTTACAACCTCAACACATCCATAATGAGTTTCAATGATTCTCCATTCGGTATCTGGGGGGAGGGATTCTTGCCTGAGATTTATCGGGGAAAGTATTCCTATATAAGCTCAGATCCCGATATAATGGGAACTTATTATATCGTTCAACCAATAAACCTCGAGTTGGGTACTGCCGGTACGGTGTATTCAATACCGGCCGGGGAGAGCTTCTCATATAGGGCGGCCATAAAAAACAATACAAAGCAACCGGTCGACGACCTTGAATTGTGGATTGAGGTCGAAAATCCCGTAACTGGCGAAAGCTACAATGTCCACAGGGAAAATATCTCCATGGAGGCGGAAGAGGTTAAGACTTCCGCGCCGGTTGCCCAGCCGATACCATCGTCCCTAACGCCGGGCGATTATAATTATATGGTATTCTGCGGATATTATCCGGAAACAGCTTTCGATTCAGCTAATATCTATTTGAATGTTCAACCCGGCATTTCCGCGGGAGCCGAGGATTGGAATATATCCCGGTGGTTTGATGACGCAGTCCCGGTTGCGAATGAATTCGCGGTTGGACTCGATGAGAATTACCCGAACCCATTTAATGCGTCCACAACCATAAGTTATTCATTCACCAGGGATTCTGAAGTAAAACTCGAGATATTTAATCTGCTCGGACAGCGGATTGAGACGCTTGTTGATACTCACCAGAACCCCGGAGTGTATCATATTAAATGGGATGGTTCCCGGGTCGCTTCCGGAATTTATCTGTACAGGTTAACTGCCGGAGACAAGGTAATTACTAAACGAATGGCGATTATAAAGTAACCGTTCAAGGAGTTAAGCCGTCTGACTAATTCAGGCATGGATAAAAAAGATGTTCAAAATTACTCAAATTTGAGTATATTAATTAACAGGTATTTTTGTGTATAAGTACGGGAGTAAACTAAATTGAAAACTTGGATATTAACATTAATTATTATACAAGGGTTTGTTTTTAGCGGTCTCGACGGTGTCGGTTCATACGCCGCTGAACAGAAAAGCCAATTTACTTCAGCCCAAAACGTGGCTGTTGATGATTCACGATTAATTGAAAGGGATAACCCTTATTTTGGGATGCCCGACGGGGATGACTGGAGCGATATAATTACACATCCGATCAAGGTGCCTATGGTCAGGCGCCACGGCGATACGATCTATTTCGCGGCCGCCTCAGACCAGCATTATGGCGACTATACGATGAACATGAATCCATTTAATCCCTGGGATTACTATACAGTTGATGATTGGATGTCCCATCCTGATATTGAGGAACTTGATTTTGTACTTGCTTCCCTCGGGGATTGGATCGGAGACCTCCGGGACATGAATAGTGTCTGGCGGTCAACCGATTATACCTGGAAGCAGGTTACTCAAAGAAACAGTGATTACATCCGCATTCCATATTTCTGGATTATGGGGAATCACGATATTTCATGCTACGAGTGCCTCGAATTCGAATCCGATCCATGCAATGACCCCCTGATTTCGGAAAAACAGGCGCGCCAGTGCACCGGTATCAATGAGAACTGTTACGCGTTTATGTACGGCAATATCCTGTTCATTGGAATCGGCCAGTCCAACGAGATGTTTGACCTTTCCAATTTCCAGAAAGCCTGGCTCGAATATTTGCTGGAGCGTTATCATAATCACAAGACAGTCCTTATGACCCATGTCTGTATGCGCAATACCAATGGGAATCCGAATGATAAACGTTGGTCATCTTACTCGCTTGCCGACTACCGCGGGTTCAATGATACAACTTACTGGTATAACCTGTTTGACAATAATGACCAGATAATCCTCTATATTCACGGGCATAACCACAGTAATGAAAACAATGTGTCCTTTAATAAACAAAGCGCGTCATGGGATGATAACTGTACATTTGTTAACCTCGCTTCGACCCACTACAACAGGTATGAGGTGGGCGACAATAGGGATTTCCATCGCTGGAGCTATGTTTTCAGGATTACCGATGAGGATATCGGGGCGAAGATTTGGCACAGCGACAGCAATATGTATATTAACAGGCGAACCACCGTGGGCGTGCCCTTCAGAAGGGCCGGGATGGAAAACAATGTAACCGCCGATGGCATGCAGTGGTTCAGCACCCCCAAGCAGGTTCTCGATGGTCAGGAGTGGACCTGGAAAAACCGGATGATAGCCAATGATTATGTGCTCGAACTCGTGGGCATTAACGCGGTTGAGCAGTTAAACAATCCCGACCTTTCCGGATGCTGGATGGAACGACTTGAAGGCAATCCGAATATATCGCTTAGAACCGGATGGTACTCGGTTCGAGGTGATTATTCCCCATCGGTTACTAATCGGGAGACCGGCGGGTACGATGGTTGCATCGAGGTGGATACCCGCCTCCACAGCTCTCCGGCGGTGATGGAATTGGCCGTGAGTTCATCCTACGCCGAAGGGGCCAAAGTCCATACACTCGAAGGCAAAGTCCCGTATAACACCGCCCTGGCGATACCCGGAAAAAGTTATGTTTTCGCGTGTTCATTGAGAACAGAATATGGAGAGGGTACCGTCGATTATTTGATCAGCATCCCACGGTTTGAAAACTTGCACGAATGGGTTTGGGTGGATTCTGTCATCGCTTCTAATATACCCGTCAATACCGTAAGCGATTTATATTCACAGACGTTTACCCTGCCCTATAATGAAAATATGTGGTTTATTCAGCCCAAAGTAAGGTTCAAAGGTTCTAACCATTATTACATGGAAAGCTGGAGCCTGCAGATGGAAAGCAACGGGATTTTTACACAGGATTTCAATGTTTCCCTCAATGGATACAATGTGGTTTACCAGGGTGACCTGGGGATAAACAATTTTATGACCGATACCCTGCCCCGGACCATCATGGATAATAACCTCAATTTTTCCACGAGCATCGAGGGGAACCGTGTGGGAATGGTTCGGCTTATCTACCACCAGCCGCAACTTTGGAGTGATGATGTAACTTTCGGTATTATCGATGATGACCAGGATATGGTTTTTGTCGATGATATTTCGCCTTATAACGCGGTTACCACCATCATGAGTTACAGCGGTTCGTTGTTCAGCATTTGGGGGCAGGATTTTGTGCCGCAGGTGGTGCGTTCCAAGTTCGTTTATGTTAGCGAGAATCCTGATGTCCGTGGAGTTTGCTATACTTTGCAACCTTTAAATTTAAACATAAGCGCGGAAGATTCGCTCATCACCATCCCTGCCGGAAATACATTTTCATACGATGCCGCTATTGTTAGCAACACCGGCTATCCCCTCGATAATCTGTTTGTTTGGATGGAAATAAAAGATGCTGAAAACGATGAATCCGTTAGATTCGGCAGACAGGAGTTCTCATTGTCTCCTTATGAGTCCCGGGACGCCGGAACGATATCTCAAACTATCCCGTCGTCTCAGGTTCCCGGCAATTACATTTATACGATCAATTGCGGCAATTATCCCGATGAAATCTTTGATTCATTTAGCATAAGTCTCCGGATTATACCGGGGAACGGCGGCGGTTACGGTTCGTGGCAGATATCGAGATGGTTCGAGGATGAGCAAGTTGTTGAGAATCCATTTGTTGACAGGCTCGATAATAATTATCCCAATCCTTTTAATCCCGCGACCACCTTCAAATACTCAGTTGGTTTACAAGCTCCGGTTAAACTGGAAATATTTAACCTGCTGGGTCAGAGGGTCAAGTGTCTTGTGGATGAAGTTCGCGAACCGGGTATATACACTGTCCAATGGGATGCCCAGGATTACTCCGCAGGGGTCTACTTCTACCGGCTGGCAGTGGGGAAGAAAGTTTTCACCAAACGTATGACCCTACTTAAATAATTTTAACTACAACCTGGAATAAAGGTATAAGGCCGGGGATTTTTTCCTCGGCTTTCTTTATTTGATTAAAACCATGCGGTTGAAATCAGAGTTTATATAGGGGGAAGTTAACCTGTAAAAGTAAATTCCGGTACTAACCGGTGAGTTCGCATTATTGGTGCCATCCCACTTTGCCGATGTTCCGCCATTCAGGGGAATATCGGTTACTTTACGGCCGGCGATATCGAATATTTCGATACGCGCCTTATCCATAGATTCCGGAGGATTGAGTACTTCTATTATGGTGGTGGAGTTGAAAGGATTGGGGTAGTTTTTTAGTATTTGGACCGTCGCCGGCAATTCAGTCTCTCCATCGCCAATATTGGTGGCATCGTCGAACCAGTTGAATATATTGGTCATGAGTTGAGTTCTATCGGGTTCGTTGTCTATAGCTTCGAAGCCAAATGCCATTGTTATTCTTTTCGATTCACCCGGTTTGAAATAAACTCCGGCTAAATCCCCTGATATGTAATACATGAAGGGAACCGACGAGTTCACGGATTCGATTTTATCCGGTTTAGTTTGGTTATCGGCTCCATCGCCGCCATAAATATTAAACTCAAAGCCGCCGCTGATCGGGTCCGATTCAACCCCGAGTACTTCCAACCCTCCGGTATATGTGCGAACATAATCCAATCCCAGAACCGAGTTTAAGAAATCGCGGTCATGGATCCCGGAAGTAACTCCCTGCCCGGTAATCATTAGATTATGGTCACCATTTAAATATTCAAATAACGCTTCTACTTCATCGCTGGTAAACAGGCTGTCATGTCTGTCGCCGCTGAAGATAACCAGGTTGTTGAAATTTATAAGGTCGCCGAGTGTGATGCGTGAGAAATTGAGGTCCCAGTAGTTGAAGCTCCTGCCGGCGGCAGTTAAGGAATTCTCGTAAACAACGCGATACTCGTCTTGTTCATCACCGGCATTTATCAGCAATGTTGGATAACCGCCGGCCGCCCTGAATGTTAAGCTTTTGCTCGAGGAAGGGTGAGAAAGGGGAAAAGCTGTAATAGTGATTTCACCTTGTCCGGGAAAGCCCTCAAGATGGATCTCCGGGTTGATTACAGCTGATTCCCCCGGAGCCAGGCTTACTGAACCGGAGTCATTGGTGCATAATGTATCTATGCAAATTAATGACGACCAATTGACCGGGATAGCATTTGATTTCACAATTGAGTATGTTTCAGCTCGTTCCCCGGTATTTTTGAGCACCGCTTCGAAGATAGCCTCGCTGTCAGTGGGAACCGCCTGCATCAGGGCTTCGCTGGTGAACGTAAATAAATCGTTGGCAAATATATAATTAGGGGCCGCCATTAAGATAATAGAAAGGGATATTAATAAATACTTCAAAATTCAAGTCTCCGCTTTTAGTCTTTAACGCAAGTATTAATGAAAAAGTTTCTGCTCACACCCATATAATTAACAAATATTGCTCCGAAATTAATATTTTATAACAATTACTTGATTAAACCCGTGGAAACATTTAAGTATTTTCCTATATTTATAAATATTATTGAATCCTTTTGTTTTAGCGTAAACTCATTTTCACATTAATAAGGTTACAAATGCCCCGATTCGGCAAAGGACGGCTCCACAGCCCTAAAATTCAGAAAAGTCTGGTTGCCAGGATGTTACTTAAGATTTTCGGCAACATGGAAATCACAAGTTCCCATTTTCATTTCATGAGAAATGTCCGCCGGTTGAAAAAAAAATATGATTTCAAACGGATTCTCGATGCCGGCAGTGGAAATGGGGATTACGCGTTTTGGGTTGCGGAAAGATTCCCTGATGTGTCAATAGACGCATGCGATGTATCCGAAGATTCGATCAATTTATGCAAAAACGCGCAAAAAAAGCTGGGACTTGGCAATATAGATTATATCCAGATGGACCTCAGGGAATTTATAAGACCTGGAACTTACGATTTCATTTACTCCAACCATGTCCTCGAACATATTCCTGAAAACCTCGATGTTATCAAAAAACTGGTTACTTCCCTGAAGCCCGGGGGGTACATTTATATTCAACTGCCTGATGCCGACCAGAAGAGGCTTGACTGGGGCGAGAAATACATGGAAGAGCACAAAAAATGGGCGGATAAAGAGCATATCGGTTTAACCCTGAACCTTAAATCTTTATCCGGCGCTCTCCGGGAATCAGGATGCGAGATAATCAGGGCAAAACATACCGAGGGGGTATTGGGCGAGATAAGTTTCAAACTGGGGGAGATGGCGCGGTCATATTACCGGAGCAACGCCGTGTTTGCCTTAATGTTGCCTTTTTTGAAAATAATCGGTTATCTCGATTCGCTGATGGACTATAAATCCGCCAGCGGAATCCTCGTTCTTGCCCGCAAAACAAATGATTAAAAAAGCGGAAACCGTTGGTGATTCGCATAGTTTTTAATCTCATTACCGCATTAACTTCTATTTTACAAAATTCTAAACTTATTGGAGAAAAAATGAAGCTAAAACTCACCGTTATTGCTGTTATAACTATGGTTGCCGGAATGGTGTCCACAAGTATCCTGGCCGATAACCACTCGATGAGCGAAGAGAAAAAGAAAGAGATTGCCGAGAAGATGATGCAGGCGGCCCAGCCCGGAGAAGAACATAAGCTCTTGCGAAATCTTGAGGGGAAATGGACATGCACTTCGCAATTCTGGATGGAACCGGGCGCGAAAGCGATGTCGGTCGATTGGGCATGCGACGCCGAAATGATTCTCGGGGGCAGGTTTTTGCATATAGCTTCTGTTAGCGCCAGCAAGGATATGCCCGGAGAAAACCTTACTATTTTCGGATATGACCGCCGGTTTGGAAAATTTACCATGGTCGGATTCGATACCTGGGGAACCTATTTCGTTACATCGGAAGGCGAATTTGACCCGCGGACCAGGACAATTTCATTCTATGGGGAGGACTATGATCCGATAGCCGGGTTCACCCAGAAATGGCGAACCGAGATGAGAATTCCCGATAATGATACTTTTTACCTCGACCTTTATTTTACGGATGATGTCATGTCCAAGGGGCAGGACGAATTTAAGATGGCTTCAATGATTTATAAGCGTGAGAAGTAACTATTTCAGCAGTGTAACCGGTCTGCTCAAGGTATTCCCGTTGGATGTCAAGTGGTAGAAATAAATCCCGCTGGATATACCTTTGGCATCCCAGGCAATATTATGGCGTCCGCTTATCATTTGTTTATTAAGCAGAGTTTCTACCCTCTGACCCTGGAGGTTGTAGATAGCGATTGATACCGGCCCGGCATTGGCCAGTTCGAAACCTATACTGGTCGATGAGTTGAAAGGGTTGGGATATGCCGGGTAAAGCTGTATTCCTGATGGCAGGGAAGAAGGCGGATCCTCATTGACAAATACCTCGGGGCTGTTTTCCCACCAGGAGATGGTATTCCCATAGGATGCCGCTCCCAGTATATCAATTTTATTGTCGCCATTAATATCGGCGGAAGCCACCCGGATAGCGCCATTGAAATTGGAGCTGACCGGATGCCGGGTGAAGGACATAACGCCGTCGTTTTCCCAGTAGGAGATGGAATTAGACCAGAAGCCGGCGCCGATTATATCCATATCGTCGTCGCCGTCGAGGTCCGCCGCGCAAATATCGGCGGCTCCATTGAAGGTTGTATCAACAATGATTTCGGCAAAATTGGTGGTACCGTCATTAAGCCATAAAACAACAGCGTCCAGTTCAACTGAAGCGGCAATTATATCCAGGTCGGTATCATAGTCCATATCAGTAACGCATAAGCCGCGGGCATTTGTGAATGTGTCGACCAGCGCGTGCCTGGTGAACTGTTGAAGCCCGTCGTTTTCCCACCAGGCTACCTCATCGCCGAAATACGCGGTTCCAACGATATCGATATAGCCGTCATTGTTCAGGTCCACCGCGTCGACGAATACAGCTCCATCGAACTCGCCGTCTATCAGGTGTTTCTCGAATTCGTAGTCGCCGTTGTTTTCCCACCATGCCGCCTGGTCGCCATGATAGGCGCAGGCTACGATATCAACGTAATCATCGTGGTTCATATCCACAGCGCATACATTGTAAGCGCCGTTAAATGTAGTGTCGATAATGTGTTTGGTGAAAATCTGACCGCCGTCATTTTCCCACCAGGAAATCTCGTCCCCGTCGCCCGCCGCTCCAATTATATCCAGGTCGTTATCGCCGTCCAAATCGAAAGTGCAGACTGAATAAGCGCCGTCGAAACTGTCGTCGATTATATATTTCGTAAATTCGCCAACGCTGTCCTGTTTCCACCAGGCTATTTCATCGCCGATGAAGGCCGCTCCGAGAATATCGGTATCTCCGTCGCCGTCAAGGTCGACTCCCTGCACATCGAAAGCGTGGTTGAACAATGTATCAACAAGGTGCTGTTCGAAAGTTATCTCAGCCGATGCAGATGAGTAGAATAAAGGAAGAAACAGGGCTGTGATGAATACTATAATCTTTTTGCGCATATCTATATTTCCGGTAACCGCATTGTTCTATTAACGCGAATGAAAAAGAAACCCGGGTCCATTCAGAACCCGGGTCAAGATAACTCATTCGGTCTATTTTAGCAATGTCATTCTCCGGATGAGCTCGAATTTCTCGCCGCTGAGGCGGTAGAAATAAATTCCGGAAGCGACCTCATTACCGCTGTTATCGGTGCCGTCCCATAA
>WJIJ01000057.1 GCA_014730345.1 Candidatus Zixiibacteriota bacterium
ATTGTCTACTTAATCAGCGCTACCTTGCGGGTGCTGGAAGCATCATCGGTCTGCAGGCGCACGAAATAAACGCCCGAAGCCAGCTCTTCTGCATCCCAGTTCACCGAATGGCTTCCCGGCTGGTATTCCCCGCTGACAATCTCCGCTACCTTCCTTCCGGAAACATCAAACGCGCTAATCTCAATTTCCGATTCCACCGGCACATTAAAATTAATTGCCGTTGACGCGTTGAACGGATTCGGGTAATTGGAAATCAATATCGGTTGTGTCGGCAGGATTTCTTCGTCTTCGCGGACACTCGTCGGGTCGTATGTCTGAATCCGGGCCGCGTAGGTGTTCTGGTCGCCGTCGCGCCAGTCGGTCCACACGAAATTCGCCCAGCCGTCCTTCAGGGAAACGCCGCTGTATTCGCCGATAAGCCCGGCGAGGATAAGTCCCTGGGACGGGTCGCTGGAAACGGTGGTAACCCGCTCGTTGGTTGTCCATGTTTCGCCGGCGTCGAAGGACTGGGTGTAGTAGATGTCGTAGAGCAGGTTATGTTGTTCATCGTTACGGCGGTCGTAGAACATGACGGTTATAACGCCATTTTCATCCACGGTCAGCCATGGGTGGAACTGGTCGCATCCATTGTCCCATTCGTCATCGTTGATGCGTATTTCATCGGACCAGCTCTCTCCGCTGTCGGTGGATTTGCGGAAGTAGATATCGAAGTCGTAAATCGTACGGTCCATGTAGGCGAGATATATGTTACCGTGATTCTCCCCGCCGGTGATATCGGTGTCCATGGCCGGGAATGAAAAGACGAAAATACCGCCGTTAATTTCGGTCGAAGGAGTATAAACATTGGCGGCTACAATATCATTGCCCCAGGTTAGACCCCCATCGGATGACCGGTCAAACAAAATGGATGAGTTGCGATAACTGACCCAGGCCACGTACAACTCGCCGCCGGCGCCGACTACCGGCAGAGGCCATTGCAGGCTCGTCTGGTCGGAAACGATAATCGAATCGCCCCATACCTGGCCGCCATCGGTGGAACGAATGAACATGCAGTCGGTCCGGCGCTGGTTATCCGAAAAGCGGGTCCACGCGATATACAGGTTTCCCTGGTATGGAGAATCAGGCGCGCGGTCGCAGGTAAACATTTCCTTGTCCTCGAAAACTTCCTCATCGCTGAGTATAGCCCATACCGGGTCCTCCCAGCTCATGCCGCCGTCGATCGATTTGAAAACTTCGAATCCGCTGTATTGCCCGTTCCAATCGAAGGACAGGCTTAAAGCGTAGAAGTTCCCATCGACATCATAGGTCAAACAAGGGTCTGACATACGCGGTTGCTGTTCGTTGGGGAAGAGCGCGTCGGTCCATGTTTCCCCGCCGTCAAATGAGTATCCATATCCGAGACGGCGGTATCCGAGCCGGAAATCGCGCCACACGGCGACAACATTCTGGTTGTCGGTGGGGTTAATCCATATCTGCTGTTCATTCTGCAACTGCCCCGAGTTGTCGGTGTTGATACGCACGTTAATTGTATCATCGGTATCGAAAAGCCTGTGGGGAGGGGTTACCTGGCTGAAGTCATCGGGAGTCAGCCATACATTGGGAACCGGTTTTAGGTGTTCATATCCTTTGGGCATGCGGGCGAATGAATCGGATGCCCAGAACAGTACTGTTATAATAAACAGCAGGGAAATTAGCTTTTTAATCATTATTCCTCCAGAATTTGTATAACTACCTGTCTACAATATAATCAAAATTGTTGTATTTACAAGCAGATATGTACCATTTAATATACAGATTAGCATGCTGTAAGGTTGCGTAAAGTTACGCCGGAGCCGACTCGACCTTTTCAGTCGAGAAAAGCACTAACAATCCCACGCCGATCAATGCCGCGCCGATGTAGAAAAAGAAGGTTGGCTTTTGGTCGAGTACTATCCATGCCAGCAGGGTTGCCCCGATTGGTTCGCCGAGAATGCAGACTCCCACCCAGAAGGCGCGCAGGTATTTCAAAGCCCAGTTATATAATGAATGACCGATAACGGTGGGTATCAATCCCAACAGGAAAAAGTAGAACCAGGTCATCCCGGAAAATCCATGCAAAGGCTGGCTGAAAATTAGGACAACGGGAAGCAGACCGATGGCTGAAATGGTATAGCAATAGAAAATATATGTCAGCAGGTGAACCTTTTTGCGTACCTGTCTGCCGATTGTAAAATAGGACGCGGCCATTATCGCGCCGATGATAGCCAGTATATCACCGAGCATGTATTCCGAGCTGAGGTTGAAATCTCCCCCGGCGATAACAATTGCTCCCGAGACAGCTACTATTATTCCAATGATACCTTTATAACCAAGTTTTTCTTTAAGGAAAATCCATCCCAGTATAGCCACGTAAATCGGCTGGGTGGTAACCAGTATAACGGAGTTGGCTACCGGTGTGTAAAAAAGTGATGTTACCCAGGTGGCGAAATGGGCGGAGAGACATAGACCGGCGATGATTGTCAGGACGGCATCGTGGCCTGTAAGGGGCGTTATTGATTTTTTATACGAACGGTACAGGAAAAAGGGAAGCAGTATCAGCGATGATGCTACCATTCGGTAAAAAGCGATCGACATGGAAGGCGCTCCGGCGAGGAGGATGAATATAGATGCCGGGCTTACGGCGGCGGCGGCTGTGAACAGTAATAGTATCTGTTTCATGAGATGTTAATTTACGTGATTGGAGTTTCGAATCAAACATATTCTTTCCCGCGGAGTGAAACACTTTTAAAGTATTCCGAAAAAAATAAATTTTTGAGAACAAATCACCGTTAGGCAAGTTAATTCATATTTAAGATGGGATATGTGTTACATTTAGATTGATTTTTGGAGTGTGATACTTTACTATTAAATTTGCACAATAAATAATCTATGTTAACATTAGCGGCAAGAATGACACTAAGCACAAGATTATCGAGCTATTTCCAGCTTACGAAGCCGAGGGTATTGATACTGGTATTATTCTCCGGCGCGACGGCATTGTTTATCGAAGGGGGTTTCGTATCTCAACCGCTTAATTTTTTGCTGGTTATGCTGGGATTGTTTCTCACCGGGGGTTCGGCGAACGCGCTTAACCAGTATTTCGAAAGAGACCTCGACGCGAAGATGAGCCGTACCCGGGAGAGCAGGCCGCTTCCTCAATTGAGGATTATGCCCGGCGAAGCGATTGTATTTTCGATAGTGATTGGGATAGCCGGAATAATTTTATTCGCGGCGGCCTTTAATCTATTAACCGCGCTTCTCGCGCTGGGTAATATCCTATTCTATGGGTTATTCTATACATTATATCTTAAACCCAATACATCATATAACATAGTAATCGGGGGAATCGCCGGAGCAATGGCTCCTGTGGGGGCATGGACTGCGGCTACAGGCACAATCGGGTGGCCGGCTGTATTCCTGTTTTTGATTATATTTTTCTGGACCCCGCCGCATTTCTGGGCGCTGGCGTTGTATCTGCAGGATGATTACCGGGAGGTGAAACTCCCCATGCTTCCGATAGTTAAAGGCGAGGAAGACACGGCCAAGCAGATATTTCGCTATACTATTATACTGGTACTCATCAGCCTGGCGTTTATCACCGTGCAGAGCGGATTGATATATATATTGACCGCTTTAATAGCCGGAATCATATTTCTAATTAAGTCTTACTACCTCACATTTTATCGGGACAGGGCTAATTATATTAGCCTGTTTAAATATTCTTTATCATACCTTTTTGTATTGTTTATCGCGGTTGTTTTGGAAAAATATATTTAAATTGCGTTACGAATGATAATTATTATTGATATTTGAAACATAATTTATATATTGTAAATTTTAAAATCGGAAGGCACGCAGTAGAGGAATTGTAATTGGCGCAAATATTCCCTGAATGGACAAATAAACTCCCGCTTGTGAATATAATAGCAATTTTATTATTGGGGATTGGAGTTGTCGGGTTCTTCTGGTATTTCGGTTCCACAAAATACACCGATGTCGGCTACCGTCCAACACAGCCTATTCCATACAGCCATAAACTGCATGCCGGGGATTTAGGTCTTGATTGCCGATATTGCCATGTCTCGGTGGAGTTGTCGCCGGTGGCGGTAGTGCCTCCCACCCAGACCTGTATGAATTGCCACAGTATGATATTGCCGGAGAGCCAGAAGCTGTTGCCGGTTCGTGAGAGCTGGGCCAGCGGAGAAACCATTAAATGGATACGTGTTCACAACCTTCCTGATTACGCGTATTTCAATCACAGCGCG
Organism: Candidatus Zixiibacteriota bacterium; assembly: GCA_014730345.1. GTDB lineage: Bacteria > Zixibacteria > MSB-5A5 > UM-FILTER-46-8 > UM-FILTER-46-8 > WJIJ01. The sequence continues at coordinate 4,284 of WJIJ01000057.1, forward strand.
CACATAAATGCAGGGGTGAGTTGTATAAGCTGTCACGGCAATTTGACCCGGATGATAAAGGTAATGCAGGTTGAGCGATTGAGTATGTCCTGGTGTTTGGATTGCCATCGCGATCCCGCTCCCCATCTGCGGCCGATTGAGGAAATTACCAACATGAGATGGCTTCCCGGCGATGACCACAGTGAATTCGCCGAGAGAATCATAGAAGAGAAAAACATTAGTCCTCCGGAGGATTGTTCGGGGTGTCACCGATGAGCGAGAATAGCAAGGATAAAAATAAATACCTGCGGAGTATTGAATTACTCAAAAATGATCCGGAATACCGCGGTCTTGTAGAAGGCGGTAATGCCGGTAAGGGTAATCATAGCGATAACTCATGGTCGCGGAGAAAATTTTTGGCGATTATGGGCGCTTCGATGGCCATGGCCGGTCTTAGCGGGTGCAGACGTCCGGAAGAAGCTATCGTTCCTTATGTGAAACCGCCGGAAGAGTTCCTGCCCGGGGTGCCCGAATATTACGCTACAACTATGCCCTTCGGAGCCAATAATTACGGTATAGTGGTTGAGAGCGATGAAGGAAAGCCAACCAAGATAGAGGGCAATGAGAAACATCCATCTACAAAAGGCGCGTCGAACGTTTGGATAATGGCTTCCATTCTCGGCCTGTATGACCCCGACCGTTCGCAGAGAGTTGTCCATGACGGCGCGGAATCATCATGGGATGAGTTTGTAAATGAATGGAGAGATTTACTCAATCGTTACCGCGGCAATAAGGGGAGAGGGCTGGCGGTTTTGTCAGAATCATTCGCTTCGCCTTCATTATATAGACTCGCTGAAAAGTTCAAAAGGGAGTTTCCGGAAGCGAACTGGTCGGTCTATGAACCGGTAAGCGATGAAAATATTTACGTAGGAATTCAGGGCGCGACTGGCAAACAGTATCAACCGGTTTATCATCTGGATAAGGCAGATGTAATTCTCTCGCTGGACAGCGATTTTACCAATACCGAGAGCGAGAACATCCGCAACGCCGCCGGTTTCGCAGATGGCAGAAGGTTAAACAGCAAAACTGATAAGATGAACCGGCTCTATATCGTGGAGTCGACCTTTACCGCAACAGGTTCCATGGCCGATCACCGGATGAGATTACAGGCACGACAAATAGGCGATTTCCTGACAGCGCTGACTATCGAACTTACTTCCCAGGGTCTGGAGATAAAAGGATACGAATACAAAATAGAACATACCCTGCACCGTTATGATCAGCAGTGGATTGCCATTGCCGCTAAAGATTTAATGGCTAATAAGGGCCGGAGTTTGATCATGGTCGGCAGGAATCAGCCTCCGCAGGCGCACGCCCTGGCATTCGCGATTAACGAAGCTCTCGGTAATTTCGGCGAGACAGTCGAATATCATGAAATCAAGGATACTTATCATGCCGATGTTCTCTCCCTGCAGAAACTTTCGGTGTTGATGAACAGCGGTTCAGTTGAAACGCTGGTTATGCTTGGCGGCAACCCTGCTTATAATTCGCCGGTGGATATACATTTCTCGGAAGCCCTGAAGAAAATTGAAACATCAATTCATTTGAGTCTTTACACTGATGAGACATCCGCGCAGGTCAACTGGCATATACCCCAGGCTCATTATCTCGAAAGCTGGGGAGACTGCCGCGCGGCCGATGGCACATTGAGCGTAACCCAGCCTCTTATTAATCCGTTATTTGGCGGGCACAGCATGCTGGAGTTCCTTAACCTTATCGTAACCGGCGAAGACGAGCCGGGAGACCGGTTACTCAAAGAAAACTGGAAAGATATATTAAAAGGACGTGGTTTAGAGGATAACTGGCGGAAGGCGCTTCATGACGGTATTTACGGCGAAGATGATACGAAGCCGGTTGAAGTTACTGTAAATGAAAAGATACTCGAGCGTTTTTTGCAGGTTAACCGGTTCAGTAAAAAGAGAGCGCATGAAAGGAATCTCGAAATCGCTTTCAGGCCATGTCCGAAAGTTTTCGACGGCAGGTTCGCGAACAATGCCTGGTTGCAGGAGCTACCCGACCCGGTAACCAAACTCGCATGGGACAACGCGGCCCTTATCAGTCCGGAAACCGCCAGGACCCTTGATTTGAAAAACGAGCAAATCGCTATTTTGAATTATAAGGAACGGGAAATCCGTATACCGGTATGGATAGTCCCCGGAATGCCCGATTTTTCCTTCTGTTTGAGCCTCGGTTACGGTCGCAAGTCCGCCGGAGTTGTGGGGACAGGCGTAGGCGTTGATGTTTATGGTATGCGTACCACGCGGGGTTCATATTTCGACATGGGGCTCGCAATCGGTAAGTCGGGTAAAAAGCGCGCGCTGGCTAACACCCAGGATCATTGGAGTATGGAGGACCGGCCGATAGTGCGTGAAGCGACTCATCTCGAATACCGACAGAATCCTGAATTCGCTAAGAAAATGGTGGAGCATCCGCCATTGAAATCGCTGTGGGAAGAGCATAAGTATGACAAAGGCTACCAGTGGGGGATGGTCATAGATTTGACAACCTGCACCGGGTGCAACGCGTGCGTAACCGCGTGCCAGAGCGAGAATAATATCGTTACGGTGGGTAAGGAACAGGTTATCGAGGGAAGGGAGATGCACTGGATACGAATCGACCGTTATTTCAATGGAAGCGCTTCCGAACCCCAGATGGTATTCCAGCCGATGCCCTGCCAGCAGTGTGAGAACGCGCCCTGCGAGGGAGTATGCCCGGTGGCGGCAACAGTGCATGATGAGGAAGGTCTCAATGTGATGACCTATAACCGTTGTATCGGCACGCGTTATTGTTCGAACAATTGCCCGTACAAGGTACGCAGGTTTAATTTCTTTAATTATGTAGATAATTTCAGCGAAACACATAAGATGGCCCAGAACCCGGATGTAACTGTGCGAAGCCGCGGCGTGATGGAAAAATGCACCTACTGCGTTCAAAGGATAAGCCGGGCGAAGATAGATGCCAAAAACGCGGGACGGGAGCTTGCCGATGGCGAGGTCAGGACCGCCTGTCAGCAGGCGTGTCCGACTAACGCGATAACATTCGGGAATATTAATGACCCTGACAGTGAAATTACGAAGTTGAAAAAACGGGATAGAGAATATAAATTGCTCGCGGAGCTGAACATAAAACCGCGGACCTCCTACCTGGCTAAGATTCGCAATCCGAACCCGGAGATGGAGATAAAAGTTGAAAGGCCCAGGCGGGATCACGATTAGAGCTTAAATGGATAAAGGCGGAAACACAGGTAAATATCCGGATACGGCGGTTGCCGAACCTCCATTAATTACCGGAGGACAGAATTTTCATTCCATAAGCGACGCTATCTCCCGTATCTCGGAGATGAAAACGCCCATGGGATGGTATATCGCCTTCGCGATATCTTCATCGATAGCGTTGATGTTCCTGGGAATGATAGGTTACCTGATCCTTACCGGAATCGGAATCTGGGGCGTTAACATTCCCGTTGGCTGGGGATGGGCTATCGTCAATTTCGTCTTCTGGGTCGGAATAGGCCATGCCGGCACCTTGATATCCGCTATCCTTTTCTTGCTGCGCCAGCGCTGGAGAACATCGATTAACCGCTTTGCCGAAGCGATGACCATATTCGCGGTCATCTGCGCGCTGGTTTTCCCGGGTATCCATGTTGGACGGATATGGGCGGCTTACTGGATGTTCCCCCTTCCCAACCAGATGGCGATGTGGCCCAACTTCCGCAGTCCCTTGCTCTGGGACGTTTTCGCGGTGAGTACATATTTCACCGTGTCATCATTGTTCTGGTTCGTAGGTTTGATACCCGATTTTGCTGTTTATCGCGACCGGGCAAGGGATAAGATCAAGAAATTTATATTTGGATTCCTTTCCATGGGATGGCGCGGCGGCAACCGTCAATGGAAACACTACGAGTTGAGTTACCTGCTACTCGCCGGTTTGTCCACTCCGCTGGTATTATCGGTGCACAGCGTGGTCAGCACCGACTTCGCCATAAGCATACTGCCCGGATGGCATACGACAATATTCCCGCCATATTTCGTGGCCGGGGCGATTTTCTCCGGTTTTGCCATGGTGATGACCCTCGGGATTATCACCCGTAAGATTTTCAGCCTCGAGGATTTTATTACTGTAAATCACCTCGAGAAGATGAACAAGATAATGCTGTTGACCGGTATGATGGTTGGCTACGCGTACAGCTGCGAATTCTTCATTGCGTGGTACAGCGGCAATATATACGAGCAGTTCGCGTTCATGAACCGCGCCTTCGGACCTTACGCGTGGGCGTATTGGATAATGGTATCCTGCAATGTTATCGTGCCCCAGATATTCTGGTTCAAGCAGTTGCGCCGGAGCATACCGGTGATGTTTGTCGCTTCGATTTTGATAAACGTGGGCATGTGGTTTGAAAGGTTCGTTATCGTGGTTTCATCGCTGGCGCAGGACTTTTTGCCTTCGAGCTGGGATTATTACACACCGACTTTCTGGGATGTGGGTATGTTCATCGGATCGTTCGGCTTATTCTTCACCCTGTTCCTGCTGTTTATCAGGTTCTTCCCGATAATCGCAATGTCCGAAGTTAAAGGAGTTCTGCCGGAAGCGGATCCCCATAATTATAATTTACACAGCCGTGATAATAAAGGGGGAGAGTGATGGCGGATAAAAGGAAGAAATTATTTCTCGCTGAATATGGAAATCCCGCGGAATTAATAAACGCCGCTGAAAAAATGCGCGATGCCGGATACAAGGAATTCGACTGCCATTCGCCGTTCCCGATTCATGGGATGGACCAGGCAATGGGTTTGAAACGTTCTCCATTGGGATGGATAGTGGGATTGTCGGCGCTATTGGGAGGTTTGGGGGCGTTGTGGTTACAATGGTGGACCAGCAGTGTTGATTACCGCCTGATTATCTCCGGCAAGCCCTTCTTCAGTTTTCAGGCTTATGTGCCGGTTACTTTCGGCGGGGCCGTGCTTTTCGGGGCTATCGCCGCTGTTGTTGGGATGTTAATCCTGAACAGGCTCCCCCGGTTGCATCATCCGGTTTTCAATTCAGACAGATTTAGCAGGTTCAGCGATGATGGATTTTTCGTAAGTATCAGTTCGGACGACCCCAAATTCGACGCCGCCGAGCTTTCCAGGCTCTTTGAGAATACCGGAGGAAAGAATATCGAGGTTGTGGAATATTGAAAGTGAGACTCATTAAAATAGCGATTGTGATCAATTTGATATTGCCGGTTATCTCAGGTTGTTACCAGGGTAAGCCATCGGAAAAACCGCCCATACACCTGAACCCGGACATGGATTATCAACCTAAGTACCAGCCCCAGGAATACAGCGCGTTCTTTGAGAATGGAGCGGCGATGCGCACTCCGCCCCTGGGTACG
>WJIJ01000058.1 GCA_014730345.1 Candidatus Zixiibacteriota bacterium
ATTTGATTTCAATCTCAAAAAACATATTATCGCGGAATCCTTCGCCCCCGGAGAGCATTTCGCGGGAAATTACTACTATCACGTCGTTAACGCCGGCGGAAACTTCAACCAGGCGGCTATCAAAACCGGCATTGGCCCAACTGATGACAACTGGTTGTGCGAACCATGTGAAGAATTCATATTTTACAGGCCATGGGGACGGTTTAGCACAACAGATAAAATCATCTGGGGAACAGAATGGAAAGAACGTACGGTTGAAGACGATGAGAATTTGCCTGTTTCAACATCGCTTGGAAACGCCTATCCGAATCCTTTTAATGCGTCCTGTACGATACCATTTTCAATAAAAGAATCAGGAAAAGTTAGTCTGAAAATTTACAACCTCTCCGGGCAGTTGGTCGAAACCGTTGTTGAAGGAAACATGGGCACAGGGCATCACACCTCAACATGGAACGCAACGAAATATTCGAGTGGAATATATTTCTATAAATTGACAACGCGCGATGAGTCTATCACCAGAAGGATGACCCTGCTCAAATAATGGTTATAGGCTTAAAGGTATAATTACCAAAGAGTAAGTATAGCGAAAATTAAAACGCCATAGAGATGTTGCCGGGGAAGTAATCCCCCGGCAGCGTTTTGTAAAATAATATCCAAAATTGCCGCATGCGTAGTAATTGTTTCACCGTTGTGCAACTCCTCCAGCGCTAATTTCGGGTCATTTTTTTCCAAAATTTATAGAAATCAAGGGGTTTAATTGCGATAATGGTAAATTCAGTATTCCTGACCATAATACATTGTATTTGTAATGGTATGGGGCAGTATGACTTAATACTTTACAAAAAATTGTGTATTTTGTTTTAAGATAATTACTTGACAAAACTTTTCAGCGGGGCTAACTTAGCAAATTACGCTTGTGATATAATTCTCAAGCTTTTAACGGTTGTAAGCCGTTTTCATTCAAAACAGGAGCGGCGCAGTGATTGATATTGAAAATTGGGATTGGGAACCCGGTAAAAAGGATATTGCGGATCTGGATAAAATCCGGGGGCAGTTCGGCAGAGTTGATGAATTCACCGTCAGCCCGGATGGCGAAAAATTCGCCGCGGCAGGCAAGCTTGAGGACGATACTTTTACAGCCAGCGTGAACGGTGAAAACTGGCCCGATCCGGTGGAGCTTCTATGGTATTTAAGATACATACCGGACGGTAGGTTAATAGGTTTAGGGAGAATTGATGACCAGTGGACTCTGCTTGAGGACGGGAAGCCGTGGGAGGAGCGGTTCGAATATCTCTGGAATCCTAAAATCAGCGCCAACGGCAAATCAATAGCCGCCATGTACAAGCGGGACAATAAGTACGGTATCATCTTGAACGGCAAGCCCTGGGAACAGGGTTTCCAGGCTATGCGCCATTATGATATCAGTCCCGACGGCGAACACACCGCGGCCACTATACAAACCGAAGCCCTGAAAGAAGCCGATATTTTTGGATTTTTCGAAGGAGTTTGGTCGATCGCGGTAGATGGTAAACCGTGGGCGACCAAGTTTGTCAATACTTGGAGTCCCGCGTTTAATCACGATGGTAAATCAGTGGCCGCCGAAGCGCGAACTGATATCTGCGATTATACCGTGGCAATCGATTCGGTTACCTGGAGCGGGGTTTATGGATGTGTCTGGAAACCGATTTTCCGTCCCGGGACCAACAGCGTTGTCGCGCCGGTTCGCGAAGAAGGGAAGTGGATACTTGCCGAGGACGGCAAGCGGATATGGGAGAACAGGTTCAACCAATTATGGCGGGTGCGCTTTTCGCCCGACGGCAAACGTGTCGCGGCAATAGCATCGCCGGTTTTCGGCAGGTGGACCATAGCGGTTGATGATAAGGTCTGGGACGTTACTTTCGGCGACATGGTCCAGGAACCGGTTTTTTCGCCGGATGGAGGCAAAGTTGCCGCGCTGGTGAAAAATGACGGCAAATGGTCTGTCGCGGTCGACGGTTTGCCCTGGGGCGAATGGTTTGAGATGGTCTGGAACCCGGTTTTCAGCCCCAACGGGGAAAATGTACTGGCTAAGGCCGAACGCGATGGGAAATATCTAATCGTTGCCAACGGCAAACTTCCGGCTAAGAGCTATGATATGCTCTGGGATCCGGTATTCAGCCCCGATGGACAGAGAATACTTTTAAGATATGTTGAAGATGGCAAATACCATCGCCAGGTAGTGCCGGCTCATGAAGTTTTTGCTTAGAGCAGGAAAGTGAGAGGAAGGAAATAGAGGATGTATGAATTCGCCCGCGGCCCATTGGTCTGGATAGCATTTATCGTCTTTTTCCTGGGATTGTTCTATCGGTTAGTGATGATGATAATTCAATCCCGCAAGGATAAGGTTGTTCTTCCGTATATAAAGATGAAAGAGGGAATCAACTCGATTGCCCATTGGGTTATTCCTTTTGGTTCGCGCAATATGCGTTTAAGGCCCGCGTTTACAATAATCTCTTTCCTTTTTCATATATGCCTGCTGATAACTCCCGTTTTTGTACTGGGCCACATTGTATTGTTTCAGCAATCATGGGGAATAAGCTGGTGGCATATCCCTGAACAAATTACCAATATCATGACTATGATAGTAGTGGTTGGCGGCCTGTTTTTCTTCTTGCGCAGGATTGGTGATCCAACTGTAAGATTTGTTACATCCTGGAGTGATTTCGTTTTGCTGATAATTGTTTTGGCTCCGTTTATAACCGGCTTGATGGCATATTATCAGGCTTTTGATTATAGAACCGTTATAACGATTCATATGATATCTGGAGCGTTATGGCTAATGGTTATCCCATTCACACGAATCGTGCACATGCTCTTTTTTCCATTTACCAGGGCATACATGGGCAGTGAGTTTGGATATGTTCGCAATGCTAAGGACTGGTAAGGCTTTAATCAACGAATGAGGAAGACGATATGGAAGAATTAGTTGAAAAGAAAGTTGTCGATGCCGGTCTGGATGAGACCATAAAGAAACTTACTCCTCAGCGCATCAAGGAAGTGGTCAACCGGGTTCTCACCAGGGAAAATGCCGCCAGGCTCCAGGTTTACCTTGATACCTGCGTGCACTGCGGCCTGTGCGCCGAGGCATGTCATACATATCTTTCAAGAGATAATGACCCCCGTTTTTCGCCGGTGGGAAAAGTTAAAGAAACTCTCTGGGAGCTGGTGAAACGTAAAGGAAACGTGGAACCGGAATTTATCCGCAACATGGCCCGTATCGCCTTCACCGAATGCGGCGTTTGCAGACGGTGCAGTATGTACTGCCCCTTCGGTATCGATATCGCTTATCTTCTTTTAGTCGTCCGGAGAATTTGCAGTCTTCTCGGTGTCGTCCCTCAGTATCTGCAGGATACCACCAATTCCCACGCCGCCACCAGCAACCAGATGTGGGTAAACCAGGATGAATGGATAGATACTCTCCAGTGGCAGGAGGAAGAGGCGCAGTTTGAATTACCTTCGGCCAGGATTCCATTAGAAAAAGAAGGCGCCGATGTCATGTACTCGGTCATCGCCCCCGAACCGAAAATTTTAGCCCAGTTGTTGGCTAATATGGCTATTATTTTCAAAGTTGCCGGCGAGGATTGGACCATGCCCGCTACCGATGGATGGGATAACAGCAACATGGCTATGTATTCCGGAGATTTCGAGATAATGGGACGGGTCGAAAAACTTCACTGGGAAACAGCGGCCCGCCTGAAGGTGAAGAAAATAGTCATGGGTGAGTGCGGCCATGCTTTCCGTGGAGCTGTCTACGACGGCCCCCGATGGCTGGGATGGCAGTTCCCGCCGATCCCGATGGTTCACGCTATCGAGTATTATTATGATATCCTTTCCACCGGGAAGATCAAGATTAAAGAGAAATACAAAGAACCTATAACGGTGCAGGACCCATGCAACACTGTTCGCGGCCGGGGATTGGGCGATAAACTCCGTTATATCATGAATACGATTTGCGAGGATTTCCGGGATATGGAACCGCGCTTTGAACATAATTACTGCTGTATGGCCGGCGGCGGCACCATTAACTGCGGCCCTCCATGGAAACGTTCCCGGATGGTCAGCAACAAGGTAAAAGCCGAGCAGTTGAAGGAGACCGGCGCGCATGTAGTCTGTACCCCCTGCCACAACTGCCACAGCGGTATTGAAGATATAATCGGGCACTATAACCTGGGATTACATGTCAAGTTCATCAGCGAACTGCTGATCGAAACGATGGAAATTCCGGAGGAACTCAAGGTCTGATAAAGAGGGATTCTAAATGAACGCTATAGATGGTACTAATCGCGGAATTCAATTACTGGTATTGCTTTTTGTAATACCTTTGATGGGAATAGGGCTCTGCGGTTGCGGGAGTAACCAAGCCAGAGAAGCGCCTGTGGAGATGGCGGATGTTATTATGATCGACCACATGGAGCGTTTCGGTTCATTGGACAGGCCCCCGGTTCCTTTTCCCCATGACGCCCATACCGCTAAAATGGAAGATCCTTTGAATTCCTGCGATAAATGCCATCCTTCCCAGGATGACGGCAGGAGATCGCTACGGTATCTGCGGGTGGTCAATGCCGATATCGATGCCGATTCGGTCATGGAGATTTATCATATCAACTGCGTTAAATGCCATGACGATACCCGCGCGAAGAAAATGGACAGCGGCCCGGTCATCTGCGGTGAATGCCACATGGAACAACCTGCGATGATACCGGGACAGGCTTTAATAGGTTTCGATAAATCACTTCACCACCGCCATACAGTAGCGATGGGGGAAGATTGCGGTAAATGCCATCATAAATACAATGAAGAAACGAAAGAGCTTTATTACGCCAAGGGAGAAGAAAGCTCCTGCCGTGACTGTCATCATGAAACGATTGAGGAGGATGTACCCTCGTTAAGACAAGCCGGGCACTGGGCATGTATAGGATGCCATGTTGACCTTGCCGGCGAAGGCGGTCCTTACAAGTGCGCCGGTTGCCATGACAGCGAACTCCAGAAACAATTCAAGGTCGTAGAGAACCCCATGCGCCTTAAACGGGGACAGCCCGATTTTACTCTCCTTAGCACTACGGCCGAACAGGAATTTTACGATGCCAGAATGAACACGGTTCCATTTTCGCATGCCGGCCATGAGCAGTTCAATTCCACCTGCCGCGTATGCCATCACGAGACGATGAAAGGTTGCGATGAATGCCATTCCCTCGCTGGAAAATACGACGGAAAGGGAGTAACATTGCAACAGGCGATGCATAGTATGAATTCCGGCCACAGTTGTGTTGGATGCCATGATAGAGAAAAAGAGAAACCGGAGTGCGCCGGATGTCATGCGCTGATGCAACAGGGCAAACTATCCGAACACTCATGCACGATATGCCATGCCGGTCCTTCGCCGGATATAGTGGAACGGGTCCGGGGACGTTACAATTCGATAAATCAGTTCAGGTCCGAAGAACTCGGCGACGGATTGAGTTTCAGAAGAAATGAGATACCGGATACGGTTGTCATAGGGATTCTATCGAATCAGTATGAACCCGCGCGTTTCCCTCACCGGAAAATAACCATGAAATTGCTTGAACATATCAGCGACAGCCGGATCGCGACCTATTTCCATGGTAATGAAGATGTTGTCTGTCAGGGATGCCACCATTACAGCCCTATCGGCCAGACGCCTCCCTTGTGCCAGAACTGCCACGGGGAGCCGTTTGATGAGGATGATTTACACAAACCGGGACTTTATGGCGCGTATCACCGGCAATGTATAGGATGTCATCAGTATATGAATTTTGAAAACCCCTCCGACTGCGCGGTATGCCACCAGAAGAAAAAAAGCGTGGGTTAATCGGCGCAGGGATAATTAAGGAGTGATATAGATGAGTACTTCGAGAAGGAAATTTTTAAAATGGATGGCGGCGGCGGGCGCGGCCGCTACCGTGCCGGAAAAGCTTTCGGCCCATGAACATTTCACCGGTTACCCGGACAGTTACGGTGTATTGCATGATACAACTTTATGCATCGGTTGCCGTTCATGCGAAGCCGCCTGCAACGAGGTCAACGACCTGCCCGAACCGGATAAGCCCTTCGATGATTTGTCCGTCTTAAAGGAAAAACGTCGCACTGATGACAAATCGTATACTATTGTAAATAAGTATGATGTCGAAGAACACCTTCGTTCTCCGGTTTTCCGGAAATTCCAGTGCAACCATTGTCTTGAGCCGGCATGTGCTTCAGCGTGTTTCGTGGGCGCGTTTACCAAAACTCCTGAAGGAGCGGTGGTTTACGATGCTTCGGTTTGCGTCGGGTGCCGTTACTGCATGATTGCCTGTCCTTTCGATGTACCTACTTATGAATATAACAAAGCGCTTGAACCCAGGGTGATGAAATGTACTATGTGCCATCCAAGGCTCAAGGAAGGAAAACTTCCTGGATGCGTGGAAGCATGCCCCATGGAAGCATTAACCTTCGGCAAGCGGGAAGATTTAATATCCATAGCCCAGGAACGGATAAGAAAATATCCCGACCGCTATGTTGATCATATATATGGGATTGAGGAAATGGGCGGCACCAGCTGGATCTATATAACCGGCGCGCCTTATGAAGAAATTGGTTTCCGCACCGACCTGGGAATAACTCCGGCGCCGGAGTTCACTTCCGGAGCGCTGGCTATGGTGCCTATCGTGGTCGGGATGTGGCCGGTCCTCCTTGGCGGAATTTACGCAATCAGCAAACGCAAAGAACAGATTGCCAAAAAGGAGAAAGAGGACGAAGTAACCCGGGCTGTTAACGAAAACCAGGCGAAGGCTGATGAAAATCTAAAGAATACCAAGGAAAAAGCCCAAAAGGACCAGGAATTCGCGGTGGAAAAAGCGGTGAAGAAAGCGCTGGAAGAAGCGGAGAAGAATAAAGACAGCGGTAAGGAGGAAAGCTGATGGCTGAGGAAGAAAAACAGGTTACCCGGCATGATGTAGAAGAGTCCAGATCGCTTTTCACCCCGTTTAATATGATAGCGGGGATATTCCTCATCGTTGGTGTTATCCTCGCTTTTAAAAGGTTCACCGGCGGATTGGGCGCGGTTACCAACCTTGACCATAATAATCCCTGGGGATTCTGGATCGGATTCGACCTGCTGACCGGAGTAGCGCTTGCCGCCGGCGGTTATGTTACCGCCGCCTGCGTGGAAATTTTCGGGATGAAAAAATACCACGCCGCTTTACGTCCGGCGATACTTACCGGATTTTTGGGATATTCTCTGGTTGTTTTCGCGTTGCTTTTCGATGTTGGCCGTCCCTGGCGATTGCCTTATCCGTTCATCGTCAACCAGGGCGTTACCTCGGTTATGTTCGAAGTGGGCGCGTGTGTGGCCCTGTATTTAACTGTGCTCTTCCTTGAATTCTCTCCGGCGGCCCTCGAGTGGCTGGGGATGAAGAAAGTTAGAAAACTGGCGATTAGATTGACCATGGTCTTAACTTTTCTCGGGGTTATTTTGTCGACCCTGCACCAGTCATCGCTGGGAGCGATGTACCTGATTGCTCCATCGAAGCTTCATCCGCTGTGGTACTCGCCATACCTGCCCGTATTTTTCTTCGTTTCCAGTATCGCCGCCGGGTTATCGATGGTTGTTTTCGAGAGTACGCTTTCATACAAGAATTTCAGGAATAAGATGGACGAGGAACACAAGAAAAGCCGTAACGCTATCACCATAGGGTTCGGCAGGGCGGCATCGTTGGTGCTTGCCGGCTATTTCGCCATAAAGATTTTCGGCGTGGCTCTCGGTAATCACTGGAACCTCCTTTTTACTAACATGGGATTATGGTTTCAGGTGGAGATGCTGGGATTCGTGCTGTTGCCCTGCTTCCTCTACGCCATTGGCGTGCGCGAGAAGAATGTCAAACTTATACGGTTCACGGCTTTCTGGACGGTGCTGGGGATAGTGCTTAACAGGTTCAATGTTTCATTGGTGGCGTTCAACTGGCAGTTGCCTATGGAAGCACGTTATTTCCCGAGTTGGATGGAGATAGGGATAACCCTGTTTATCGTTACCGTCGGGCTGGTGGTGTTTAGATTTATTGTTACCCGGATGCCGATTTTCTACGAGCATCCTGAATACAGCACAGAACATTAATCAGGAGTTGATTATATGAGCGAGACCATACACACACTTCAGGAATTCATGACCCAGACCAAGGGTGTGATTTACCTTCTCGCCCTCGGCTTCCTGGTTAGTTTTACATGGTTCTGGACATTTCTCCATAAGAAGGACAAAGACTGAGATTTTACGTTGAACACTACGCCGGAGCAACTGCTCCGGCTTTTTTAATTATACCTTTTTAAAACGCCTATGAATAACCATCTCTCTGTTTTGCCAAAATTAAATATTAGTAAAATCGTGTCGATTATAGTATTAAGGATTTTGTTGACTAAGGACGTAGGGTATTCGATTTAGCTATTATTTATCCGGGTAAACAGGTGAAACAGTGTCCAGTAAGAGTATTGCCGTAGATTTAAACGACGAGGAGTTAAAGCTGTATCATGCCCTGGTGGAATCATCATGTGATTGGGATTATCTTATCACCGGTGATGGTAATATCCAGTTGATATCTCCGGCATGTAAACGTATAACCGGGTATGCCAGGGAGGAATTCGAGAACAACCCGTCGTTAATTGAAGAAATAATTCATCCGGAAGATAAAGACTTATTTATGATACACCAGGGTATGGAAAGGGATTCGCGGGAACCTCTATCCCTCGAGTTCAGGATTATATCCAGTGATGGCAGTATCCGGTGGGTGAACCATATATGCTATCCGCTATTCGACGAGGAAAATCTTTACCGGGGAAGGCGGGTAAGTGTGCGCGATATTACCGAAAGGAGGCGTATCGAGGACGCGCTCAGGGAAAGTGAAGAATTGCATCGGATTACATTGAGTAATATCAACGATGCCGTATTTATAACAAACGATGATTTAGAATTTACTTATGTCTGCATTAATGTTGATTACATTTTCGGTTACAACCGCGGAGAAGTGGAAGCAATGGGAAATATTTCCGAATTGCTTGGCGAAAACCTTTTCGAAATGGATGATCTTCGCCAGCGCAAAGCGATTTTTAATATCGAACGGCGCGTGGCCGATAAATTCGGCAATGAGCACGACCTCTCAATAAATATAAAGTCTGTATCGATTAAGGATGGAACAATTCTCTTTACCTGCCATGATATAACCGAACTGCGCCGGGCCGAGGAGGATCTGAAGGTTATCAACAGCAAACTCGATTTGGAACGGAGGGCATTGCGGGAGAAGAATGTTGCCTTGAACGAATTAATGAAGCAGATCGATAAGGAAAAAAACCAGATAATTGTGCAGATCCAGTGCAACCTGCGCAGGGTTATCTACCCGTTGTTAAACAAGATGGAGGGTATCGGCAATAAAACCGGGAGGGAATACATTAACCTTCTAAAGAAGAGCCTTGATGATATAATCTCGCCGTTTTCCAACAAGCTGGAAAATGATTTCGCCTCCCTAACGCCAAGGGAGATAGAAGTATGCAACTTAATTAAGGAGGGAATGACCTCTTCGGAAATCGCGTCGACTTTTAATACCTCGGTTGAAACGGTGCGCAACCAGAGGAAAAACATCCGCAGGAAGTTAAAAATAGCAAATAATAAAATCAACCTCGCGTCATATCTGCAAAACTATTAATCATCTTAAATCGGTTATAGGCTATAGCCCTACCATAACCCCTTTTAAACCCCATTAAATACTTAATAGTAAAGCGTAAAGGTCGAAATAATCAATAGTTGACGGTTTATACCAATAATCCGGAATTATCTTTGGGAATCAGTGAAAATGTGGTGTGGTTTGTTCAGAGGGAAAACAAAATTAATTTATCATTATTTAGAGCGAGGGAGGTAATAATGCAGAAAAAACGTATGGCACTGGGAACCAAGCTTGTTGCTTTGTTCCTGATTGTTGGAATTACCCCATTTGCTGTTATAGGTCTGCTCTCTCTGGTAAAGTCGAGTTCGGCTTTGAGCGACCAGGCTTATAACCAGCTCGAGATGGCCCGGGAAATCAAGAAAAGCCAGATCGAAAGTTTCTTCCATGAGCGCGAAGGAGATATGGGAGTCCTGGTGGAAACCGTGGGCACTCTCAAGCGCGAAGCATATGGAAAACTTGAGGCGTTGAAAGAGGTTAAAAAATCTCAAATCGAGGATTACTTTGAACGGGTTCGCGACGATGTGAGACTGTTGGCATCCTGCGCCAACATCGAAAACCTCTACCATGATATGCACGCGTTCAGAAAGCAATCAGGCGTGGGGGAAAAAGATAAATTCCCTGTAAAGAACCAGCGATATAATGATATCTATGGCTTTTACGCGGGATTCTTCAATGACTATGTCGAAAACTATGGTTATTATGATGTCTTTTTATTGAGTGCTGACGCAGGTCATGTCATGTTCACCCAGGCGAAAGAAAGCGACCTCGGTGAAAACCTTAAATACGGCCGACTCAGCAACGAAGGTCTGGCTGATGCCTGGCGGGCGGCGGTCAAAGCAAATGATGTCGCCTTTGCCGATTTTAAACCTTACTCGCCATCCAACGGCGATCCGGCGTTCTTCGTCGCCTGCCCCGTCAAGCGGGGGAACAGGACATTGGCGGTAGCGGCTCTCCAGATTCCATTAGATAAAATTAACGAGATCATGATGCGCCGCGACGGGCTCGGTGAAACCGGGGAAACCTATCTGGTGGGACAGGATAAATTGATGCGTTCGGATTCATATCTCGATCCGGAATATCATACTGTTGAAGCTTCATTCGCGGATCCTTCGAGGGGCAAAGTAGAGACCGAAGCCGCTAACCAGGCACTTTCGGGGAGTACTGACCAAAAAGTTATAATTGACTACAATGGCAATCCGGTACTTTCATCGTGGGCCCCGGTTGAGATTGGCAATGGCATCCGCTGGGCATTACTCGCCGAAATTGATGTACAGGAAGCATTCTGTCCCAGGGATGAAAACGGAAACTACTACTTCGCCAAGTACACCGATATGTACGGCTACTACGACCTGTTCCTGATGAATCCCGATGGTTACTGTTTCTATACTGTAGCCCAGGAAAGCGATTACCAGACCAACTTTGTAAACGGCAAGTTTTCATCGTCGAACCTCGGCAAATTGACCAGGGAAGTACTCGGTTCCAAGAAGTTTGCCCTTGCCGATTTCGAACCTTATGCCCCCAGCAACGGTGAACCCGCGGCTTTCATCGCCCAGCCGGTCGTATCCAGGAACGGGGACGCGGAATTAGTGGTCGCGCTTCAGCTTTCACTCGAATCCATCAATAATATTATGCAACAGCGCGCGGGTATGGGCGAGACCGGCGAAACTTATATTGTCGGTCCCGATAAACGTATGCGTTCGGATTCCTATCTCGATCCGACGGGGCACTCGGTCATGGCCTCATTCTCCGGTACCGTCAAGGACAACGGTGTTGATACTGAAGCCGCCCGCGAAGCGCTTGCCGGTAAAACCGATGCCAAGATTATAACCGATTACAATGGCAACCCGGTCCTTTCGGCATATACGCCGGTAGATGTTGGCAACACTACCTGGGCATTGCTTGCGGAAATCGACGAGTCAGAAGCTTTTGCCGCTGTTAACGCGTTAAAATGGTTGATGGGTATTATTTTCATATTCGGTACCGCGGGTATCGCATTTACCGGAATTTTCACCGCCCGTTCAATCTCCAAACCGATTAACCGGATTATCGAGAGCCTTACCCAGGGAGCAGAACAGGTTGGCGCCGCTTCAGCGCAGGTATCATCCGCCAGCCAGTCGCTTGCCGAAGGTGCTTCCGAACAGGCATCCTCTCTCGAGGAAACTTCATCTGCCCTTGAAGAGATGTCGGGTATGACCACCCAGAACGCTGATAACGCTAAGCAAGCCAATACCCTCGCCAGCGAAGCCCATACTGCCGCTGAACAGGGCGCGTCCGCCATGAACCAGATGAGCGACGCTATACAGAAGATCAAATCGTCTTCCGATGAAACCGCCAAGATTATCAAGGTTATCGATGAGATAGCTTTCCAGACCAACTTACTGGCGCTGAACGCCGCGGTGGAAGCCGCCCGCGCCGGTGAAGCCGGAAAAGGTTTTGCCGTTGTTGCTGAAGAAGTACGCAACCTGGCTATGCGGAGCGCCGAAGCCGCCAAAAATACCAGCTCTCTTATCGAAGAATCGAAGAGTAATGCTGACAACGGTGTTCGCGTTACCGAGGAATTCCAGTCAATTCTAAGCCAGGTAACAACCGGAATCCGCAAGGTAACCGATCTCGTAGGAGAAGTTTCGTCCGCCAGCAGTGAACAGGCCCAGGGAATTACCCAGGTCAATACCGCTGTTTCCCAGATTGACCAGGTAACCCAGCAGAATGCCTCCAACGCCGAAGAATCAGCATCGGCCAGCGAAGAGATGGCCGCGCAGGCGTCACAGCTCCAGGAAATCGTGGGCGAGTTGACCATGCTCATTCGCGGAAACACAGGCGAGCAGGATTATTCCAGCAGAAGCTCTCATGGCAACCAGCAGCAGAAAAGCAAGGAATCCCGCGGGCTTAAGGATAGACTGGCATCATTAAAACAGGCCAAGAGGGAACAGCAGAAATATTCAGGTGACAATACCGCTGTTCATGATTCGGTAAAACATCTTGAAGAGGACGAAAAAGAATTGGCTGAGTTCTAATAACATCCTTCCTAATCCAGCCGTTACGAACGACGCGGGGCATATCCGGCCCCGCGTTTTTTCTTTTACGATTGGTTGGACTCATTTTCTACTGCTGAATCCGTATAATTTTCCATCTATTCGATAAATACTGAATAATGCAGGGATTTATGGTTGACATCTGAAAATATGGAACTAAATTGATTAGCAGATTGCTATAAATATGGTGCTGTAGGATTCTTCTGGTAGTCATCAATCACCACAAGAGCATTAATTATGTACAAGTTTATCTATCAAAATTTAAAACATTGCAGGAGGCTTTAATTATGGGTGTTAAATCAAAAATCTTGCTATTAGTAATTGTATTTTTATGGGCAGGTTCTGCCGTCGCCGGGCAGTGGCAGTTTATGGGATTACCGGCGATGGAAATATCAAGCATCGAAACCTGCCCCGACGATTACCGTAAAATCGCCGCCACAACTACTGTCTACGGGTTGTATGTCAGTTTCGATGCAGGCGATACCTGGGATTGGCGGCTGGCCACAAATGTCCCCTTTTCTCATGTTAGTTATGATCCATGGCACGGTGATTCGTTGTTGTCAATAATGGCAGACTCATGGTCGGCGGGATTATATTGTTCAGATGATTTCGGGGATCATTGGCATCTTGTATACTACCTTATCTATCCCGGGCGCATGGGATTCGATCCCCGAAACGAGGGCAGGCTTTACGTTACTACTGATGATGGTATCATCTATTCCGAAGATTATGGGCATAACTGCGAAATCCGTAATAATGGGTTGCCCCACTTGAATATCCTTGATGTTACCGGGGATGGCGAAAATGCGTGCTATGCTTATGTCGCCGGTGAGGATTATGTAGCTAAAACAACCGACTGCGGGCAATCCTGGGTTGATGTCGGGGGCTCGTTCGGGATGGAGGATTACAATCCCGCTCGAATTGAATATGAACCTAATGCCCCGCAAACATTGTACGCCGCCTGCTGGGCATATTTAGCCCGCTCCAGCGACCGGGGCGAGAATTGGGATTATTTCCCCACGCCGGGTACCGGGAACAACGCGATTGTTTGTTCTCCGTATGGTAACGGCAAATTTTATCTTGGCTCCAACTCAGGAGTTCATGTTTCTTTTGATGCGGGCGAGACATTTCTTCCCATGAACGATGGTCTGGGAAACCTGAGCGTGAAATCCCTGGAAATAGACCAATATGGTCGGCTTCTCGCGGGTACCGGGTATGGCATATTCAAATATGAAATCCCGGTGGGTATTTTCGCTACGCCCCATGAGGACCCTCTCTATGTTCAGCCCGGCGGATTTTTTAATTTCACGGGTATCCTGACTAACAACACTCCCTTTTACGGCATCGGTGATGTATGGATTATGGTTCGCACACCCGATGGTTCGCTTTTCGGTCCGCTCCAGATTTTCCGCGGGGTGCCTCTAAGTCCGGGCCAGACGATTATCGCGGAGAATATCGAGCAGTATGTACCTCACTGGGTGCCGTTTGGGGAATACGAGTATGTCTCCTACGCGGGTTTGTATCCTAACTTGAAAATCGACTCTTCGTCGTTTAATTTCACGGTCAGGTATCCGCGTGGCGGCGACGCAGATGAATGGAAACTTTCCGGATGGTTTGACGATCAATATGCCGAAAAACCTGCGGCCGTAAGGTTGTATGATAACTACCCTAATCCATTCAACGCCGCTACCGTCATTGAATATGAAATCCCCAGCGATTGCCGGGTAAAATTAGAGGTTTACAATATCATGGGGCAACTAATTGGGCAATTAGTGGATGAATACCAGCAAGCGGGGAATTATAAAGTGAACTGGAATGGGGAAAGCTTTAGCTCAGGTATCTATTTCTATAAATTAACGACGGGGGACAAGCAGGTTACTAAACGAATGACACTGCTTAAGTAAAGCTGTATCGCGCCCGGGAATCTCCCCCGGGCGTCTCAATTAACATCTACATTATTCTTTGCCCGGTATCCCCGGCTCGGTCAGCTTCTCCGGGGACAGGTACTTATCAAGCTCTTCAGGCTTAAGGTAACCTTTTGCTAAAACTATCTCTTTAATTGGCTTTCCGGTTTTCTCCGATTCCTTGGCAACTTCGGCCGCCTTCAAATAACCGATGGCGGTATTTAAAGCGGTAACCATGGCGAAAGAATTTTCGGCATAGTCGCGGCATCTGTCCGGATTCGCGCTTATATCTTTCAGGCACCGGTTATTGAACGAGTTGACTCCACCCCGGAGTATCCGTAATGACTCAATCAGTGTGTCGGCGATTAAAGGCATCATAACATTGAGCTCCAATTGACCTGCTCCGCCTGCCCCTGAGATGGTAACATCGTTGCCGATAACCCGGTAACAGACCATATTGAGCATTTCCGCCAGGACCGGGTTGACTTTGCCGGGCATTATCGATGAACCTGGTTGCACC
Source organism: Candidatus Zixiibacteriota bacterium (assembly GCA_014730345.1). Taxonomy (GTDB): domain Bacteria; phylum Zixibacteria; class MSB-5A5; order UM-FILTER-46-8; family UM-FILTER-46-8; genus WJIJ01. Next base: position 15,200 of record WJIJ01000058.1, read on the forward strand.
GGAGGCAGATTAATCTCGGAAAGCCCCGTACGAGGGCCTGAAGATAAAAGGCGGAAATCGTTGGCGATACGTCCCAGGTCTACGGCTAACCCCCTCAATGCGCCTGATAGATTCACGAAGGGGCGCATGGATTGCATTGCTTCAAAATAATTATCCGCCATCTTCAGGGGCATATCCATTAAATCCGAGAGCGTGTCAGCCATCAGGCGGCGGTAATCCGGATGTACATTCAACCCCGTACCTGCCGCGGAACCGCCGATGCCCAGATATCTTAACTGCTCTTCAGCTGTTTTTATGTTCTCAATATGTTTTTCTATACAAACTGCGTAACCGGAAAATTCTTGACCGAGGCGAATGGGCACGGCATCCTGGAGATGAGTCCGGCCTGATTTTATAATACCATCGAACTCCCCGGATTTTTCCTCCAAAAGATATTGCATATCATTGAGAACGGGAAGAAGGTCCTGGAGCAATCCAAGTGCGGCCAGGCGTATTGCGGTGGGGATAACATCGTTGGTGGACTGGGCCATGTTCACATGATCATTGGGATGTATCGGTTCATTGCTTCCACGTTTACTGCCCAACTCCTCATTGGCTGTATTGGCGATTACTTCGTTGACGTTCATGTTATGGGATGTACCCGCGCCTGCCTGGAAAACATCGACCACGAAATGTTCACTAAGCTCGCCGGAAATTACTTTATCGGCGGCGGAGACGACAGCTTCGACAAGGTTATTATCCAATAGCCCAAGCTTGCCATGAACTATTGCCGCCGACTTTTTAACCATTGCGGTCGCTTTTATAAACTCATGGTAACCGGTCCTGTCGGAAACTTTAAAATTTTCGACAGCACGGGCGGTTTGCGCGCCATATAACTTATCATCGGGGATTTCGATTTTCCCCATGGAATCTGTCTCTGTTCTCATAATATCATCCCTCATTTTTCTAAGTAAACATCAATTGTAAACTAACTTAGCAGAATCGCGCGCTGTTCCGCAATAATTTATACTACTGATTAATCCCTAATAACTTACTTTAAGGAAAACTCGATTTGAAACTGTATTATCGGTTGCCAATTTGCATTATATTGGTTATATTTACGCTGTAGTTCTTCATTTATCGATTAAAATGTGCCACGATTTTCAACCCCAAATATAATGGTGAGATTATGAGAAAAGCGATTATCCTGCTGTTTGTCCCCCTGTTCGTTTTAAGCGCGGTTTCTATATATGCCGCCGAAGGGAAGTATGCCAATTCATTGCCGATCGAGCTGACCGATGAGGAAATGCAGAGGTTGGATGAAATCGGTATTAATCATATAGTTACCGACGCGCCCGAAGGCGTTCTGCGTAATTGCGCCGAATGGGAACCGTCGGAAGGCGTGATAATTCGTTATCCCCTCGGCATTTCGGTCAGCCTGGTAGCGGAAATGTCCGAAGATGTGGTAGTTACTACTATATGCGCCAGCACCTACGAGGAAAACCAGGCCCGGAGCGCATATCAATCAGGCGGCGTGAATATGAACAATTGCCAATTTATTCATGCTCCCACCAATAGCTGGTGGACCCGCGATTACGGCCCCTGGTTTATCTTCACCGATGAGGAAATGGCTATCGTGGACCATGAGTACAACCGTCCGCGCCCCTATGATGATGTAATCCCGCAGGTTATAGGCACCGAGTGGAATATGGATGTTTACGGTATGGACCTTACCCATACCGGGGGAAACCACATGTCCGATGGACTGGGAACATCGATGTCCACAGAGCTGGTCTATGATGAAAACTATTGGCTTAGCGAAGCGGAAGTCGATTCGATAATGCTTGCCTATTTGGGGAATGATTACACTGTGTTGGATTACGTGGAAAACTACGGTATTCATCATATCGACTGCTGGGCCAAGTTCTTGAGCCCCCAGACGATCCTGGTGAAGGATGTTCCCTCGTCGGATCCTTCCTATGCCAGGCTGAATGCCCGCGCGCAGTGGCTATCCATGCAGGTTTCGGCATGGGGCCAGCCTTATAATGTTGTCCGCGTCTATTGCCCCTCGGGAACCGCGTACACTAACTCTCTGATATTGAATGACAAAGTTTTGATACCGGTTTTTGGAAGCAGTTGGGATGATGACGCAATCCAGGCCTACCAGGATGCCATGCCCGGTTACGAAGTAATCGGCTTTACTGGTTCATGGTATTCCAACGATGCTCTTCATTGCCGCACCATGGGGGTACCGGACCGGGAGATGCTGTTTATAAAGCACGTACCGCTTGCCGACCAGCATGGCAACTACAACGGTTATTTCGTGGAAACGCTTATCCAGGATTGTTCGGGCGCGGGACTCATCGACAGCGGGCTTAAGATAATTTACAGCGTTGATAACGGCGCCTGGTATGAAGTATTGTTAAGCCCTGCCACCCACCAGGATATTTACTACGGATATATCCCTCAACAGCCGGATGGTTCGCAGATAGAATATTACATCCAGGCGGCTGATTACAGCGGAAGAACCGAAACCCATCCGTTCATCGGCCAGCCGGGTGCTCACAGTTTCGAAGCTCTTCCGGACACTATTCCCTCATCCGATGTAGTTGTGACCATGGTTCCCAACAATCCGCCGGTTACAGTAGCCCGTGGAGGGTATTTCACCTATACCGGTATCCTCGAAAATACTACTGATGATTACCAGTTGACTGATGTATGGGTAATGCTCGGTCTCCCGGGCGGCGCCCAGTATGGTCCCGTACAGCAGTTTAACAATGTCTGGTTGAATCCGGGGCAGACTATCACCGTGAACAATGTCCGCCAGGATGTTCCGGTCTACGCCCCGTTGGGAACTTATGATTATATCTCCTATTGCGGCGATTATCCGTCATCGAAGATTGATTCATCATCGTTCGAGTTTACGGTAACTAATAACGTCGGCGGAGATGCCGATGATTGGAACCTCTCCGGATGGGATATGCCCGGCGATGAAATCGTACCGGAAGTTACATCCTTGATTGGCAGTTACCCGAATCCTTTCAATGCCCGTACAAATATCAGTTTCGAAATCGCCAACGCGGGCGATGTAAAGGTTGAGATCTACAATATGCTCGGTCAAAAGATGGAAACGGTACTCGATGAATATAGAAGCGCAGGCCGTCATGATGTATCATGGGATGCTTCGAGTTATTCCAGCGGAGTTTACCTTTACAAATTAACCGCGGAAGGAAAAGCGTTCACCGGAAGGATGACGCTTGTTAAATAATTTTTAATCTTTATCCGTTCACCGGAGGAATTATGAAACATTTTAATTCTTTGGCGATAATGACAGCGATTATTTTTTCTTTTGCATCGCTTTCCCATTCTCAAATATGGGTTGAATCTTCTAACGGCATAATTCCTCCGGAAATGGACGGCGGTCACACCGAGCTTGAGTTCGCCGATATCAATCTCGACGGGCATCCGGATATCGTCTGCATAGGCGACCACGGCTCCCCCTATGTGAATACCGACCAGCATGGCGTGATGGTTTGGGTTGGAGATGGTACCGGTAACTGGTCGGTGGAAATGTACGGCAATTTCGGTTACGGCGGGATTGCCGTGGGCGATGTCGATATCGACGGCTTCCTCGATGTCGGTTACGGCATGCACCACGATTGGGGAAGCGGCGGCGATTTAGGCGACCAGCTTATTGAAGTCGCCCTGGGCAACGGCACAACATCGGGCTGGATGCCCTGGGATGACGGTCTCGCCACAAATGGCGAGGATTGGGGAATGTTCGGCACCGACTTTGCCGACATCGACGCCGATGGTTACCTTGATTTGGTCAGTGTTTCCTTCGGGGCGGGAAGCGGTATTCATGTTTACCGCAACAACAAAGACGGAAGCTGGACCCAGAATTATGGATACAACGGCGGTAATTCCGGGATGTATGTCGAGTTCGGGGATATTAACAACGATGGTTATCCCGATATCGCGTCCACTACCGGCGATTCAGCGATATTCATTAATGACGGCTCCGGTCAATATGATGTCCTTGTCGGTGGCGGGATTACTCTTCCAACATATTACGGCTACGAGGATATCGCCCTCGGCGATGTCGACAATGATGGTCGCGACGAGGTCGCTATCTCGACTTCGGATGATTTGATCGAGGTCTGGAGTTTGAACGAGGACAACCAGACCTGGGAAGAACTGACCCATGAACTTTCCGGGTACAGCGGCGCGACCATGGTGGATATTGCCGATATGAACGCGGACGGTTACCTGGATATTATCGCGTATGGTTCCGGGACAGCAGGTATATTTCTCGGTGACGGCGGTAATTCATGGACATATCTTTACTCATTTAACCTGCCGGAACCGGGCCGGGCCCAGGCTTTCCGCGCGGGAACCGATTTCGACCATAACGGGTGGGGAGATATCGCCCTGGTTAATGAAGAAAGGGAAAGCTGGATTATATACCGCAATTACACCCATGTTTACAAAGAATCATCGACGCCCACGCAATTGACCATGACTCCAGTTTACCCCCATGGCAATGAGGTTATCCTCGGCGGCGCTTCGGGATGGATAGACTGGATTTCCGCGGTACCCGATGGAGAGAATACTACCGTGGAGATAGAGCTTTCCCAGTCTGGAGAACAAGGACCGTTTTATACTATCGCTTCGGGATTGCCCAACAATGGCAGGTATCAATTGCGCTGGCCTGATGGTATCAACTCAACCGATTGCTGCCTGCGCCTGACCGTGCATGGCTCCTATGATGTCAGCGCTACTACTCCGACAACCTTCGAAATAAGGTCCGAAGGAGCATCTCCAGTGGCTGTTAATATGACTCCAAGGGGTATTCCGGTAGTTGCGGCTCCCGGCGAACAGTTTAAATTTACCGGCGGTTTGATAAATACCACGAGCATAGGCGGGACCGGCGATGTCTGGACCATGGTGCGCGACAGCAACGGCTCATTGTTCGGTCCGGTCAGCCTCTTCCGGGGAATAGAACTGGCGCCATACCAGGTTGTGAGGATTGCTGATATCCCGCAGGATGTGCCCGTATGGGCTCCGGAAGGTGATTATCAGTATGTCTCCTATTGCGGGTATTATCCTTCTTATATCGTTGATTCGGCATATTTCAGTTTCGAAGTGCGGGGAGAACCCATTGGTAATTCATCAGCCTGGAAGGGCGCTGGATGGTTTAAACAAACCGGCGATGGGCTTCCGTCAGCGGTATTGGCCGCCGGTAATTATCCGAATCCTTTTAACGCGTCTACAACTATTAATTTTAACATTCCTGACGCCGGCAATGTCAGGGTAGATTTATACAACATCAGGGGCCAGCTGGTAGAAGCTCTGGCCGATGAATACATGCGGGCTGGCAATCATTCAGTTGTATGGGACGCTTCGGGATACGCAAGTGGAGTATATTTCTACAGGATATCCAGCGGGGAGGAGACCGTCATCCGGAGGATGACCCTTATGAAATAACCCTCTGCTTGGATTTATGAATTGATAAAATTTTATAGGCGGGCAAATTTTATAGTGTAAATAAGCACATATAAATAGCCGATATTAATATTGAAAAACAGGGGTATGTTAGTTTAAAAAATTTTAAAATATGAATGCGGAACTGATAGAGAATATTCAGGATACACAGGCTAAGAATATTTTCACCTCGATTGTGGAGTATGCCAATACCCCCATTATCGGGAAAACTCTTGATGGTGAAATTTGTATCTGGAACAAGGGAGCGGAATGGCAATACGGTTATACCAAGGCTGAGATCATGGGTAAATCCATTATGACCATAGTTCCCGAAGACCGCCATTTAGAAGTTAAAAGTATCTTAGATAAGGTAATCCGCGGCAAACGCGTGGCGAGCTTCGAAACTGTCCGCAGGCATAAAGACGGCACCCTGATTCCGGTATCGATAACAGTATCCCCCATAAAGAACAATAATGATGAGGTTATAGGGGCCTCAACGATTTGTTACAATCTATCGGAGAGATTTGAATACGAGGATAAATTGCGAAGGGTGCTGGAGAAACTATCCCAGTCAAACAGGGACCTCGAGCAATTCGCTTATATTGCCTCTCATGACCTCCAGGAACCCCTGAGGGCGGTCAGCGGTTACCTGCAGTTGCTGTCAAAGAGGTACGAGGAAGAACTTAATGAAAAGGCACGGGGGTTTATCAACAGGTCGACCGCCGCGGCAAAGAGGATGCAGGATATGATCAGGGGTCTTCTGGAATTTTCGAGGGTATCATCGAAGGCAAGACCTTCTAAGCCTACCGACCTTAATGAAATACTGAAGAACGTAATCGACAACCTGGAATTATCTATAATCGAAAGCGGCGCGGATATCAACTGGGAGAATATGCCCATTATCACCGCGGATAGAGTCCAGATGACCCAGTTGTTCCAAAACCTGATATCCAATTCCCTGAAGTTCGCCGGGCAGAGTAAACCTGTCATAAAAGTCACCGCGAACAAACTGAACGGGGATTGGAGGTTTTCTGTCGAGGACAACGGGATTGGTGTCGAGGAAAATTGTAAGGAAAGAATTTTTGATATATTTCACAGGTTGCATAAGAATTCGGATTATCCCGGAACCGGGATGGGATTGGCGATCTGTAAGAAAATTGTGGAAAGGCACGGAGGCAAAATCTGGGTTGAATCCAATCTGGGCGAAGGCTCCGTATTTTCCTTCACATTGCCCGAACGCGGAGAAAAGGAAGCATGAAAATCAACGTAGGAAAAGCGATTGATATTCTGATGGTGGAGGATAACCCTGACGATGTTACCCTGACCACCGAGGCATTAAAAGAAACAAAAATTGCCGTTAATCTGAACGTGGTTGAAAACGGCATCCAGGCGATGCAGTACCTCAAAAAAGAGGATAAATACATAGATGCTGTCCGCCCGGATCTTATCCTTCTTGATTTGAATTTACCCAAAATGGATGGAAGGGAAGTGCTTTCGGAATTGAAATCCAGTAAGTCGATAAGGAATATTCCCGTGGTCGTTTTGACTACTTCCATGGCTGAAGAGGATATCGCGCAAGCTTATGAACTTCAGGCTAATTGCTACATTACGAAGCCGATTGATCTGAACCAATTCGAGAAAGTTGTCAGGTCTATTGAGGAATTCTGGTTTACAATCGTTAAACTGCCGCCTAAGAATGATTGATACCGTAGAGACAAAAAAAATATTACTCGTTGAAGACAACCAGGATGACGCTATCCTGTTTAACGAGATGCTCGCGGAGTTGCATTATTTTGATATTGACCTTGAGCATGTAGGCGATATGAAATCGGCTTTGGTATCGCTGTCTAAAAGAGATTTCGACTTGATCCTTCTCGATTTATCCCTTCCCGACAGCTGGGGGGTTAATACGTTATTCAAGATTCATTTAAATGCCCCCGACATACCGATAGTCATCCTTACCGGTACCGATGATGATGACACGGCAATGGAAGCCTTCAAGGCGGGAGCTTATAATTACCTGATAAAAGATGAGACCAATTCTGATTCTCTGGCGAGGACTATTCATTATTCAATAGAGCGCCACCGTATTCTCAATGAAATCGAACAAAAGACCAGGCAGACCAATCGCCAGAAGGAATTCGAAAGACTGCAGTTGCTTTCCCATCCTACCGACTGCCCGATTTCGGCTAAGGAATTCGGCTCGGAACCTTTGAGTAACTCACTTCCGGAGATCTTTGGCGAATTGGTTGAGGAATGCGAAGAGATACTGAGTAAAGCCTTGGAGCAACAAGCGCTAAAAATAGATCACCAATTAACCGATAGATTAAAAGCGATAGCCAATCGTCTCGGGAACCTGAAAGGCGGTCCCAAGGATGTAATGGATATATACTGCCTCGCCTTGAAAAACAAAACAAACACGGAGCCGACATCGAAATCGAGGGCGTATATAGAAGAAGGAAGGATGATCGTCCTGGAGCTTATGGGTTACCTGGCATGCTTTTATCGAAACTTCTTTGACGGCAATTATGACAAAAATTTTAATTAACTTAAATTATAGATATATATGGCAGTTAAAGAGAAATGGGAAGTAGACCAGTGATTAAACTTAAGTTATATACCGTGGGGAATACGGTGAGGTCTAAAAGAGCCATATCCAATCTTCGCCGGCTCTGCGATGGAGAACTCAAGGGCAACTGTATCTATGAGATTATAGATATCATAGATAATCCGGAAGTTGCCGAAAAGGAAAAAATAGTGGCTACTCCGGCCCTGGTTAAGGTGTTTCCGCTCCCGGCGAGAAGGATAATTGGAGACCTTTCGGACTCGGAGAAAGTATTGGGCGTATTCGGTATTGAACCAAATTCCGGTGGGGGAAGTAATGATTAATGACAACAGCAAATCTCGGGAATTCACTAAAATTTCAACAGGAATACAGGGTTTCGATAATATCTGCGAAGGCGGTCTTCCGGAGATTAGGACTACGCTTGTTTCCGGAACTACCGGTAGCGGCAAAACCATATTCGCCGCCCAGTTTTTGGCGCATTGTATTGAAAACGAGAACAGCGGAGCTGTCTTTGTTACCTTTGAGGAATCCCCGGAGGACATCCGCCGCAATCTTATCAATCTTGGCTGGGATATCCGTAATTGGGAAGAAAACGGCAAATGGACATTCGTCGACGCGTCCCCGGAAACTGGCGAGGAAGTTATCATCGGCGATAATTATGATCTCGGGGCATTGCTGGTCAGAATAGAGCACGCCATCCGTAAAGTTAATGCTTCGCGCGTAGCAATTGACTCTATCAGCGCTATCCTGGCGCGTTTTGACAGCGAAACGATCGTCCGCCGGGACCTATTGAGAATCGTTACTTCCCTCAAGAAACTTATGGTAACCTCGGTTATTACCGTGGAGAGGACCGAGGAATACGGTAGCATCGCCCGTTTCGGCGTGGAAGAGTTCGTTGCCGACAATGTTATTATATTGAGAAACGTTCTCGAATCGGAAAAACGTCGCCGGACAATTGAAATCCTGAAATTCAGGGGCGCCCCGCATAAGAAGGGAGAGTATCCATTTACCATAAATCCCGGCGAGGGGATTATTACGATTCCCATCTCCTCGCTCGAATTAAAGCAGAAGTCATCGGATATCCGTATTCATACCGGCAATGAAAAATTGAATAAGATGTGCGGCGGCGGTTTCTTCAGGAATTCGATTATTCTTGTCTCCGGCGCTACCGGAACCGGTAAAACCCTCACGGCCACCGAGTTTCTCGCCGGAGGGGCATTCAATGGAGAGAAGGCGATGTTATTTGCTTTCGAGGAAAGCCGTGAACAGTTTTTCCGCAATGCCGTCGGCTGGGGAGTCGATTTAGGTAAATTGGAAGCCCAAAACAAGCTGAAAGTTATTTGCCTTTATCCGGAAACCGCCGGTCTTGAGGACCATCTTATATATATGAAAAAGGAAATCGAGAAGTTCAAACCCAACCGCATCGCTATAGACAGCATGTCCGCCCTGCAGAGGGTGTCGACTTTGAAGGGATTCAGGGAGTTTGTTATGGGTTTGACTTCTTTTATAAAACACGAAGAGATCGCCGGGATGTTTACTTCCACTACGCCTACTCTTATGGGAGGTCCTTCGGTAACCGAAGCTCATATATCATCGATAACCGATACCATTATTCTCCTGAGGTACGTGGAGGTTTACGGTGAAATGCGCAGGGGCTTGACCGTTCTCAAAATGCGGGGTTCTATTCATGATAAGGAAATCAGGGAATTTACCATCGATGGACAAGGGATGCATCTCACGAGACCATTCCGTAATATTACAGGCATTTTATCCGGTCATGCTATGCATGTGGCTCCTGAGGAGATTAACCGTCTGTCAAACCTGTTCCCGGAGAGCCAGGGACGCGTATTTGATGATGGTATTTAAGGGAAGGTCGATATTAACCTGCTTGATTGGGAACCGGTCCCCCGGGTTAGAGTTAACTGCGTGAGGTTTATTTTTGGATTATAAAGATATTAGAATTCTTATTTATGATATATCCGTCGGCGCTTTTTCAAGAATTAATTCGGTAAAGAATTCAGGCGCGAACAGCGGATATTCTATCACCACGGTCAATTCATTCAATGAGATGAAATGGCTTGTCTCCAGAATAAGATTCGATTTGGTAGTGGTCGATATCGATTCACTGCCGGAGAAAAAAGAAGAGTCCTTTACCCAGATTCTGAACCTTGTTTCTCCCCGAAAACTCCTGGCAATCGATAGTTCCACAAACCCCCTCGGGCGGGAATTGCGGAAAAACCACGGTAATTATATGATTACTACCGGAAGTCAATTGAATTTTGATGAATTGACCGCCCAGTTGAAGAAAGAAGTAAACACTTTAACTCCATCACAACTGCTAAAGGAGAAAGACAGGGCGTTGGAAACAGCCGAGGAATCTTTCCGCCGGCTTATAGACTCCGGCAGTGACGCCATGATTGTCGTAGACGGTTCGGGTATTATTCAATTCGCCAATGTCGCCGCGGAAAAACTTTACGGCCGCTCCGCCAGCGAACTTCTGGGAGAAGTTTTCGGATTCCCCCTTACCGGCGGCGAAAGCACCGAAATCGATATAATCACTTCCGCCGGTGAGTCTGTTGTTGCCGATATGAGGGCTACGGAGATTGAATGGAGGGGTGAAAAGGCATTTTTAGCCTCCCTTAGGGATATTTCAGACAAGAAGAAAACCGAGGAAATGTTGAAAGCTACCCTTGAGAACCTTAAACGCTCGAATTCGGATTTACAGAGTTTCGCCTATGTAGCCTCCCACGACCTGCAGGAGCCTTTGCGAATGGTAAGCAGTTACTGCCAGTTGCTCGCGAAAAAATATCATGGCAAGCTGGATGAGGACGCGGACAAATTCATAACATTCGCTGTGCAGGGAGCCAACCGTATGCAGAGATTGATAACCGACCTGCTTGAATATTCGCGGATAAGAATTAGCGGCAAAACTTTCCAGTGGATTGAAGGCGAGGAAATCGTAAAACGCGCCCTGGGGAATATCCAGCAATTATTACATGATAAAAAAGCGAGGGTAACTTTTACGGAACTTCCCCTCCTCTGGGGAGATAGAATACAGCTTACCAGCCTTTTTCAAAACATAATAGCCAATGGTATCAAGTTTAACCAGAGCCCTGAACCCCGAATTGATATCCGGGTTGAAAAGGAAAGCCAACGATGGCGCTTCGAAATCGAGGATAATGGTATAGGTATCGAACCGAAATATAAGGATAAAATTTTTGAGCTGTTCCAGCAACTCCAACCGTGGTCCGAATATGGGGGAACCGGTATGGGATTGGCGATAGCTAAAAAGATTATCGAACGCCACAATGGTGAAATATGGGTGGACTCCCAGCCCGGAAAGGGGAGCCTTTTCATATTTACGCTCCCGGCAGTCCCGAACCCCAACAATCGCCTCCAGAAGGAAACTATTGGAAATCCAGCCGCGATCTGATATATTTATTTCTTAGTTAAAATCATAGCCAGGGAAGTAACATGTTAAAATCATTTTCATTGAACGCCCTTCCGCGGGCTTTTATATTACTCACTGCCGTTTACCTCTTTCACGCTGTTTCGATAAGAGCCTCTTTACCTGAAACCATGGTGTTTGAAAGGGTGGCCGAACCGAAGGAGAAGGCATTCACGATACTGATTCCCAAAGGATGGCAGACCGACGGCGGGATTATACGGATTAATCCCATGGCCGGCGGAGGCCCCGCCAATTCGATAGCCGCCAAACTCGATTTTACAGTAAAAAAGGACAGGCAGGGAACTGTTATGGTTCGCTGGCTTCCGGATATGCTCTATTATGACGCCCGTTACAGCCCAGCCGGGCAGATGGGCATGTTTCCGCCCGGCAGTTACTATCAGGGGATGCTGGTTTGTCCGCTCATGCCCGCCGTTGAATTTCTGGGCCAAATGGCATTTCCGTATGTTCACCCGGACATCTCCGATGTAAAAGTGATAGAACGCAAACCATTGCCGGAACTCGCCCGAAAATACCAGCAGAGAGTATTGGCGGTTATGCCCCAGATGACTTTCACATACGATGCCGCGGTAATGACGGTAACTTACAAAGAAAATGGCGTAAATTTCAAAGAGAAGTTCTTTACGGTGGTTGAAAACTGGGGCGCTCTTGGAGCCGGCATGTGGGGCAACAAGGAAACCTTCTGTATGCGCGCTCCCGCCGCCGAGTTCGAAAAGTATGAGCCTGTCGTGAGTATCATACAGAACTCGGTAAAGATAAATCAACAGTGGCTTACAGGGGAGATCAAAGGGCAGGCCCAGAGAGGGGAGATCGCGATTAATACCCAAAAGGAGATACAGAGAATCGGTAGGGAAATAGCATCGCACCGCTCCAAAACAATGGCGGAAATAAACAACGATATGTTTTTAACCCTCACCGAACAGGAAGAATACGTGAATCCCTATACCAATGAAATCGAAATAGGCTCAAACCAGTGGGATTACCGGTGGGTTAATGAAAGCGGAGACGTTATTTACAGCAACAAGGAAGACTATAATCCAAATCATGATATAAACTTAAATCGCTCCGATTTCAAAAAGACAAAAATCAGGAAACGTTTTCCCCAATAAACTATATAATCGTAATGATTGCTTTTATTTTCTATATTCTTGAGGAGGATAACAGCACGCTTTTTATAGTATCTTGAACATATCCTAACAAGATTTTAATTGACATTTGGCTGAGTTATATATATAATAAACCCAAGTATCGCGGGTGCGATATGGTAAAAGGCGGGCTTTATTACTGGTTGATATTAAATCGACATGGGTGAGAATTTAAGAGTGAGTAAAGCTTTTGATAGGTTTGCTTGTTAAAGCAAATTTATCAAGCTTATATCATCTTAATTATTAACAGGGAAAAGTAAGATGGCTAAAAAGGTTGCGATTATAGGCGCAGGAGTTGCCGGTATGATGGCGGCATATCGCGCGGCCGAGGGAGGCGCTGAAGTTGATCTATATGATAAAAATCCGAATATAGGACGCAAATTTGTCTATGTCCCCTGGGATTATTGCGAACTATCCCATACCGGAGAAATTGAAGATTTCATGGAGAATTACGCGCACGGGGCCGAATTTATTAGCTATTCATTAGAAAAGTTTAATAATAAAGAGCTGGTTAAATTCCTTAAGGATTTGGGTATCAATACTATTACCAGCGAAGACGGCGTGATCAGCCCTGAAAACGGGGATTCTGAGCTTATACAAAAAGCGTTCTATGAAAGATTGTCCGAAATGGGGGTAAGTTTCTGCATGTCCAGCAAGGTCCAAAAGATTCTCGCGAAGAGCAAGAAGATCATTGGTATTTATGTACATAACCTCGAGAAGGAATACGATAAAGTTATCGTCGCCTGCGGAGGCGCCGCGCGTCCGAAACTCGGCGGTAGTGAAGATGGTTTCAAGCTTGCTGAGGAATTAGGGCATACGGTTATAGACGCCAAACCGGCAGTATCCCCTGTAGACACGGAAGAAAGGTTAGGCAAGTACTTAAGCGGCCTGAAACTTCCATCCGTTAATGTCAGTGTTTACAGCAACCAGACCAAGCTTATGGAGCGGAGCGGTTCGGTATTATTCACCGACCACGGTCTTTCGGGCGATACTGTCCTGTTTTTGAGCGGAATTATCTCCCGTTTAATTGAAAACAATAAGATCGAACTGGGGATCGATATTATCCCGGGCATAACCCGGGAAGAGCTGGAGCGGAAACTAAAATCGGAGGCATCCCTGTCCAACCGCAATTCTGTAGGCGAGGCGCTGAAAAAATATATACCAGAGAAGATGCTTCCCGTACTTCCCCGTTATTGCAGGATTCATTCCAGTAAGCCGATGAACCATATAACAAACCTCGAGCGCAAGGGATTGATCCTGTTCCTGAAGGATATGCGGATTACCGTCAAGAGGGTAAAGCCGTTTTTCGAAGCGATGTATACTTCCGGGGGTGTGGATGTCGTTGAATTAAATCCAAAATCGATGGAATCCAAACTTATCAAAGGGCTTTATTTCTGCGGCGAGATTATGGATGTCGATGGGGGCGTGGGGGGATATAATATCCATTCGGCTTTTGCGTCCGGTCATATAGCAGGAAAATCGGCGGCGCGAGGCGCTAAAGCAAAAAAAGCCGCCGCGAAAAAGGCCGAAAATCCCGCCGAAGACACTTCCGAAAAAGCTAAAACTTCCAAAAAGAAAAAGGCGGCCAGGAAGAAGTCTGCCAAGAAAAAAACCGCCAGGAAAAAGAAGGCGGCTAAGAAAAAATCCACCGGAGACGATGATAACTCCTCCTCCAAAGCGGTTGCTTAATATCCGAAAATTAAAAGAGGCGGACCGGCCCGGCAAATAAGGGATGTTCGTGGGTGTTGTTGCCGAACCGTATGTACCGTCCGCCTATTGTGGAATTTTATATTTATTCGGTTTTTTCGTCTCTTTCAGCGTTACTGGATCCGTTTTCCGATTTGAAATCCAGCGCGGCCGAATTTATACAATAGCGCAAACCCGTAGGTTGGGGACCATCATCGAAAACATGGCCCAGATGAGCCCCGCACCTGTTGCAGATTACTTCCGTGCGCCTCATTCCCATTGAATTATCTTCGATTTCCCTGATGTTTTCCTTCGAGACAGGCTCCCAGTAACTCGGCCAGCCCGAACCTGAGTTATACTTGGTTTCCGAGGAAAAAAGTTCATTGCCGCAGGCAACACACCTGTAAACTCCATCTTCTTTGAAATCATAGTACTTTCCCGTGAAAGCTCTTTCAGTGCCTTTCTTGCGGGTAACCTCATATTGGAGCGGAGTCAACTGTTCGCGCCATTCCTTATCGCTCTTTTCTATTTTAAAAGCCATATATCCCGATCCTTTTTCGTTCATCTTCTCATTTGCCTTCTTCGCGTTAAAATCTTCCGCCGAGCTGTCTAACCCCTGGCAACCCATTACAGGTAATATAATTATAATCAGTGATATCAGTAATTTAGTACTCATAATTATTTATTCAGTCCGTTAACTCTATACTACCTTTTACAAATATTTAAACGGCTTCTTCCACAAAACTGTTCCCGGGTTTTCAAATAAGTTCACCGGTAATTCCTAAAAGAATATGGATTTACCGCTTAATCCCGTTGATACGTTTCTCTTGATAATCTTTTATATCCAGCGGGTTTTCAGGCGATGAGTGATTGAAGAAATAATCGCTCATTACTGCCTGCATATTTTTTATGCCTTCCATACGGTTTTCAGGCTCCGCGTTAGCCAGCGTATAATAACCGTCTCCGCCACATGCCATGTAAGAGTTAACCGCAACAGAGTATTTTTCTCCGTTCTGGACAGATACGTATTTATCTCCGGATTTGATTTCGATTTTGACCAACTCAAATGCGGGGTAAGTATATTCTACTCTCAGGTTGGCAATCTGTGGGAAGCGCCCCGCGCCTTTTTCCCTCATGGTCTCCAGCGCGTTACGTATGGTTTCTATCAGCTCATCACCGGTTAGGGTGATTATATCGAGAGTATTATTGAAAGGCAGTACCCTGAAAACATCTTCATAAGTAACCTCGGGAGCTTCGAACGGCTCGCGTATCCCTCCGGCGTTCGCTATTGCCGCCTGCGCACCATAAGGTTTTGCCGCCCAGAGCATTGCATCGGCAACGAGGTTTGCCAGCGGAATCGATTGCATACGTATCTCCGGGTATTGGTAAGGAAAATCCTGCGATAAATATCCGACGGTGGTGTTTTTAAACTCCTGCAGTGGTACTGACCATGCCCTTATTGAATCAGCGAGTTGGCGGTCTTGAGGTATAGCCGATGTCAATTCCAGCATTTTCCCCTCCGATTTGCCTTCTACCGGATCTCCGTTATTATCGAATACTGCCGTATAAATCCCGATATATTGAGCATGATGCCTTGCCTGGCGGTAAGGGATTAATTTGCCGGTTTTATCGGCGATTAATGAATCGCATAATATATGGGAATGCCCATCGATAATAATATCCACTCCCGAAATCCGCCGGATGAGGTCGGGGGCGTCCGGGTAGCCGATATGGGCGGCCAGGATTATATAATCACAATTTTGCCCCCGCAGTTCTTGTACATATTTACGTATGGCGGGAACATAATCGGTGAATTCTATCTGTCCGGTTATGGCGATTTCCCTGGTATGCTTTGTAACCAGCCCGATAATTCCAACCTTGATACCATCGTACTTTTTAATGACGTAAGGTTTTACGTGTTCCTTCAATCGCCGGGGGAGGTTTTCAATATTCGCCGAAATGACCTCGGCGTCGCACATCTCTAAAACTGCCGCCAGTGAGTCGGCGCCGCCGTCGAATTCATGATTGCCCAGCACTAAAATATCGAGATCCATCATGTTAAAAGATGTAATATCGGCGCGTCCTTTAAACATGTTGTAATACAGCGTCCCCGGAAACATATCCCCGCAATGGATAAACAGAGCATGCTCTCCGGGGATATTTTTGACACTGTCCACAACAGTTTTTATTCGCGCGTATCCATAGTTG
>WJIJ01000059.1 GCA_014730345.1 Candidatus Zixiibacteriota bacterium
CGGGCACCGAAAGAGGCGTCACGTTCGTCAAGGGTGTCATGTTCAGTTGCGGAGCGAAGCGTAGCAAATGAGCCCGCCTCGGCGGATTCAAGAACATGTTTCTTGAACTTAACATGCTTATTTTCCCTCGATAAATCGAGGTAAACTAAACATGCCACAATCCGCAAGTTTTTCAACGTTCCGCGAGCGGCGGGGCACCGAAAGAGGCGTCACGTTCGGGACATTACGCCACTTTTTTAACTGCCGGGCGCTTCCGTCAAAATTACACTCCAGGTTCCGGTATCCCGCTTGCCGCCCATTCCTCCTTCGATGGCCCGTAAATCCCCGGAACTTTCAACCCGGCCTGACGCATAAGCACAGTCATTTGCCCGCGGTGATGGATTTCATGGACGAGGATAATATAGAGGCTCTTGTAGCGGGGCCACATCTCGCCGTACATATCATCCTCGGTGAGTAGCGCTTCATCATCCCAATTTTCGCCAACCTGTTTCAAAAGCGAATCGGATGCAGTGTAGTAAGCATCCTTGATCTCCCGCAATGATTCGGGTACCGGCGACTCGTATTCGGGTCCGTCCAGTTTCAAGCCGGTGCGGGCGGCCATCTCGGGTATGGTGCAGGCGATGTGCCAGGCTAAGCGGGCGATATTGCGATGACCTTCAGATACTTTCTGGCTCAGGCAGTTATCATCGAGAGCGTCGATCATCTTTTTACTTTTTTCCGATTCTATACCCCAAACCAGTTTAAAATCATCGATAGTGCGAAACATCATAAACTCCTTGAATACTTTAGCTGTTTAATCGGTTTAAATAATCCTACTATACGTTTACAGGGCGCACGGCGGTATAAATATTTTTAAAATTGTTGCTCATCCCGGGGGATAATTGTATTAATTTACCGAATACCCAATTGCCGTGGAGGATTTTATGCGTCATCTAACTATAATAATGATGGCTGTTTTCCTGTTCTCTTCATTTGCGTATGCCGATGATTGGACTGCCGAGAATAAACCTGGTTTTGAAACGCTTGCCGAAGCCGAAAGTTTACTGGTTCATGAGCAAGCCGGCCCGGTGATGGTTCCCGAACCAACCGATAAGGCGATGAGTTATTATCACAGCGGGAATATCCTCTGGGTAATAACTTTTCTTTGGGCATTGATTGTGCCCGCCCTGCTGTTGTTCACCGGATTTTCCGCAAAGATAAGGACCTTCGCATCGAGAATAGGCAGGAAATGGTTCTTCACATTCGCAATTTACATGGCGATAGTTACCGTAATCATATTTCTCCTCGATTTGCCTCTTGATTTCTACAGGGGATTCATCCGCCAGCATGCTTACGGGCTTTCCAACCAGACCTTCGGCAAATGGTTCAGCGATGCCCTCAAGGGATTAATGGTAGCCGTGCCTATGACCATTTTCATAATGGTCGGACCCTACCTTTTGCTGAAGTATGCTCCCCGCAGATGGTGGCTTTGGTCGGGCATCGGGGCGGTACCGATTATCATCTTCTTGCTGATTATAACCCCTATCTACATTTCGCCTTTGTTCAATGATTTCGGACCCATGAAAGATAAGGAGCTGGAAGCGAAGATACTTGCTACCGCCGAGAGAGCGGGTATCGAGGGCAGCCGCGTGTTCGAGGTGAACAAAAGCGTGGATACCAAGGCGGTCAATGCCTATGTAACCGGTTTCGGGGGGTCAAAACGGATTGTATTATGGGATACGTTGATAGAAAAACTCGATGATGATGAAATCCTGTTCGTGATGGCGCACGAGATGGGGCATTTCGTGCTTAAACATGTTATCTGGTCGGTAATCTTCATGTCCGCTGTGCTCATGGTAGCGCTGTATCTCGCCCACAGGTTTTCAGGTTTCATCATAAGGAAATACAAACACAGGTTCGGTTTCGAGAAGTTTTCGGATATAGCGTCATATCCGCTTTTCATAGCGCTGGTAAGTATATTCATGTTTCTGACTACGCCGGTATTCAATTCATATTCGCGGTGGCATGAACGCCAGGCAGACCAATTCGGCCTGGAGGTTACCCGGAACAACCGCGCGGCGGCGACCGCGTTCATCAAACTGCAGACCGAGAACCTGGCCAATCCTCGGCCTGGATGGCTTTATAAACTCTGGCGCTCGGACCATCCGCCCATTGCCGAGAGAGTGGATTTCGTCAATGAGTACCGTCCCTGGGAATATAATGGCGAACTCCGGTTCGGTAAATATTTTAAATAGCGGGATTATGGGCAAAAAAAATCAATGCCCTTCAGATGGGCATTGATTTTAACTGTTTTACTTGGTTTAGGAGGTAATCGATTAATAAACGGTTACAAGCCGGTACTGCCCGTTCTCATCAGCACGAGCCTGTCTCCGTTCTTGCGTAATCGATAATTTTTATTCAAAGCCTGGCGGATACGGGTCAGATTGACCTTCACGCTGTTAGGGGTGGTGTCCACCAGCGCCGCCAGCCATCCGAAATCTTTCTCCTTTTCAGGGTTTTCCAGCCAGCTTACGGCTATCCTGCGAATCTTATCCCCGCGGAATTTTTTGCGGGCGAAATCGGTCAGCTCCGAGAGGACCTGCACCGCCTCTTTGCGTATCTCCTCGGAGTCCGGTCTGAACTCTTCACCATCTTCAGGTTCGGATGCCGGAATCAAACAGTTTTCCGGGTCGATTGCTTCGTAAGACTCGGTTTCTTTATATGTGGCAAAGTTCCATTTTCTCTTTACATCAGCGAAAATATCGGTAAGGTAAACAGCCAGTTTCTCTTTAATAGCCTTTTTCAACGCCGGTTCCCCGGGAAAAGATGAGAACTTACCTATTAAATCAAAAATTCCATATTCGAGACCCTCGAGCAAATCTTCGTCGAGTTTCCCGCTTTCTCCTGCGAATACAACTATACCAAGTTCTTTCAATCCGGTTCTGACATCAGCCAGCGACGCGCGGTTACCCAGGCAGAAATCTTTTATGCGCACTACAAACCCAGAACCGTGTTCACTCAACCAAGTCTGTATTACAGGCAGGATCCTTTCTTCTAATTGCATGGATTTATCCATGTTACAACCTCCTGGTCCTCAGGTTACAGACTTGATCACGGTCTAATTAATGAGTTAGTATCTTTCGGAATCTCCCATCCACCCTTGATGCCGACCTCGATACCCTCCGACATCACTTCGCCTTCGCTGTTCTGCTTGTACAGCTTTAAATCTCCGGAGTCATCAAAATCATGTTGAATCTGCAGGTAAAGCGGACATGTCAATATCAATCCTATCAACATGCAAATCGAAAACATTTTGAACGGGCTCATGATAAACCTCCTACCATTGTAAACATATTTTGCCTTCTACAAAATAAACAGTCATCTATTTTCCATGTTCCATAATCTTCGCCGTAACCGCCTGTTTGAACGGTTCGTAATCGCGAAGATTGTGTAATGATTCATCCATCTTTAGAAAAGTAACTATGCCGTCATCCTCGATCCAGTCCGGACGCGCCTCGATGATTTTGTCAATCCACTTCTGGGCCGATTCAAGATTGCCCCGGCGGGAATACCATCCGGCGAGGTTGCGCATGGGGGTAACGGCGTTGTTGTCGAGGTGATGCGCGGTAAGGTACATGGCTTTGCTGAAAAGGTCATGCCCCTCGTTATGGGCGATAAGACCCAGGTTGGTGATCGCGGCCATTATGTAATACGAGCTTTTCTGCTCGATAGCGTGTTCAATAAGGTCGTTGCCAGCCTTCTTGGCTTCGCTGTAGCCGCCGTCGGGCCTGTCAAGTATATCCAGCGCCATCTGGAGGTTTAAAAAACTGAGTTCGTCGGGATACTTTTTCAATTCCCCGGCTAAACTCTCCCTTGCCTGCTCCAGGCGTTCTTCCTGTATAAGCCGGCTGATTTCCTTTCCGGCCCGGTGGATGTCGTCGATATTCTTGTCGTCTTCGGGATTGTCCTGTTTGGTAACATGGACGTTGACGGTTCGCTTGGCAAGTTCAACCCGAAGCAGTCTTTCTCTTTCGTCGGGTTGTTTGGGAGAAGCCATTTGAACTCCTTTGTTAAGGTGAGGGGGTAAAGCGCGACTCGCAGGCGTAAACTCTCCCTACTACAGAATATAAATTAACACTTTTTTCCCTCTTTTAAAGGAAAAACTTTAAAAATCTATCAAAAAAGTTCTTCCGTGATGCGTGCCGCGGCTGATAATCTCATGCTGTACAGCGCATTACAGAAATATAAAATTATTGCTTCTCCCAAAAGATTTTACGAAAAATTAATATTTTTGGTTCATTTTTATTATAATTTTTCCGCCGCGAACGCAGAAAGTGTTAATTCTACTTCTTAGTCGAGTGAAAAACTTCAGGTGAGTACTAAAGATCCTCCGAGAAACGGATGAGGATTCGGCAGTTGGCACAAACAGTTCGGTTGGCCGCTGGACGCTTAAATGACCGAATCCTTCCATTAAGCCCTCCCGCGCAGGAGGGCTTTTTTAAATACAATTTCTTTGGAGCAATGACAGCTTGACTCTAATTGATAATGTGTTATCTTGAGCATAAGGTTTTGACGGAGGAACTATGCGTAAATTAATCTTATCGCTTATACTTATTATGATGACGGCGATTCCCGCTCACGCCGAGTGGACCGAACCGGTGAGGATAACACATGGTTTAGGGCCTATAGGTACCCGTGCCGTTATAGTAGAAGATACAATTCATGTAATAGCGCAGGGCGGGCCGTTGACAGATTTTTACTATCTCCGGTCGA
>WJIJ01000060.1 GCA_014730345.1 Candidatus Zixiibacteriota bacterium
CAAAAGGGTGTCGGCTACGCCGGAGGTGCCGGTTACGTAAATATAGCCGTCATTGCCAATATCGATTCCTTCACCGCTGTCGAAATAGTTGGTCGCGCCGTTGTACCTGACCACCCATCTTTGAACGCCGATGGAATCGTACTTAATGGTTACCATATCGAGTCCAAATCCGCTTCCGCCGTCGCTCCAGCCGGTAACGTAGACGTTGCCTTCTCCATCGAGTACCATGTCAAAAGCCTGGTCATCGCCGTAATCGGGACCTTCATAAATGCGCACCCATGATGTGTCGCCATCGGGCGTGAACTTGATGGTAACAATTTCATTATCATAAGAACCGCCGCCTCCGGCGCGTCCCGCTATATAAGAGTAACCGTTCTCATCGACAGCCATGGCGTTCGGTTCATCGAATTCTCCGCCCCAGGGGTCGTGGTCATAAAAGCAATCCCATTGGAAGACGCCGTTGGAGTTGTACTTGACCATAACAATATCCCTGAGGTAATCGGTGCCGACATAACCGGCTACATATACATCACCATTGGGAGCGGTTCTTACGAATTTAGCATAATCCTGGCCGGTTCCGGGACTGCCATACCTTGCCACCCATTGTTGGCTGACCTGGGCGCTTGCCGCGCTAATTAAAAAAGCGGCGATTAAAATAGCCGCAATTGCAACGTGGATTGACAACTTGTTTCTCTTCGGTGTCATATTTACCTCTCTCAGCAAAAGTAGTTTTTCTGCCTTAATAAGATTGTTGTTCGCTAAAATTCCGTTAGTAGAAAAAACTCACTGCCCCGCAGTCATCCATTTCTGCGATTGGAATACATCCAATATACAATGATTTAGTATTATTGTCAAACTTTTTTAATTATAATCTTTGGATAGGATTGAATAGCCCTTGATCTTATTGTAAATACTCGCCTCGCTTATACCAAGGCTTTTCGCGGCCTCTTTTTTGTTTCCCCCGGTCCTGCGAAGGGTGGCGATTATGGCTACTTTGTTTATGTTGTCCAGCGATGACCGGCTTATGTCGATTTTCTCGAATTCGAATATCTCGGATGAGCTATCTTTGCTTTGAACGCTTCGCCTTGCCTTTACCAGCGAGTTGATACCGATAACCATATCCGACAGGTTACATGCTTTGTCGATAAGGTTTTTAAGCTCCCGGACATTATTTTCCTCGTAACCGATACTTTTCAGGTAATCCTTAGCGTCGGAGGTCAATCCGACGATTTCCTTTTTATCGCGGTCGGTGTTGCTGGCGATGAAATGTTCCGCGAGAGGAATTATATCATCCGGGCGTTCGGAGAGCGGCGGAAGGGTTATCTCCATGACTTTTAGCCGGTGGTAAAGCTCCGGACGGAACTCGCCTTTAGAGATTTTTTCCTCGAGGTCCTGGTTGGTGGCGGCGATTATACGCGCGTCGACCTCCTCGGCGGGTTTGCCCAGCGGCTCGATTTTTCCTTCCTCCACGGCTTTCAGCAGTCGAACCTGGATTCCGGTATCGATATCGCCGATTTCCTCGAGGAATAATGTGCCCCGGTGCGCTTCCTTAAAGCGTCCCCGCTTGTTTTCAACGCCGGTAGCGGCTCCCTTTGCCGCGCCGAAAAGTTCGGATGTCGCCATTTCATCGGTCAGGGACGGCAGGGAAACTTCGACAAATGGTTTTGTTTTCCTGTCGCTTAATGAATGGATGATATTGGCGATGATGGTTTTTCCGGTGCCCGACGGCCCCGTAAGGAGTACCGGCAGGTCGCAGCGGGAGGCAAGCTCCACCTGTTCGTAGATTTTCATCATCGCTTCGGACCTGCCCACAAGCCCCATCTTCGAAAATTGCTCCATCCAGTTCCGCTTTGTTTGTTTTTCGAACTGGGCGGCGCGGAGCATCTTGGTTAAGAGTATCTGCGGCGGGTCTATCAACAGGGCGTCCCATTCCACGTAGTCAAACGCCCCCAGGCTCATCGCCCGTGATGCCGATTCGTAATCGGCGCAGGCGGTTACCATTATAACCGGCAAAAGCTTGTTCTTCTTGCGGATAGCCTTGAGGATGGTCAGTCCCTCGGTGTTGCGGTTTTCATAACCGCCTAACAGCGCTTCGGACGAATTTTGGGCAAAGTTTTTATCGAGAAGCACCAAATCGAAATTATTGATGATTTCCAGCGCTTGGTGTCCGGTGTTATGATGCTCGAAGGCGAAACCTTCTTCGATATGGTTTATGCAGTACTGGTAGATATTGTCCTCATCATCGATGATAAGGACTTTGATCGGTTCTTCGGACTGCCTCGCGATAGTTATTTTTGACATGTAGTAATCCGGTTTTTCCAATTCCCTGGAGGTTCCGTCCCTGTTTTCAAATAAACCAAATTCTACCATTGTTGTCAACCCTTAATCAAATATCCGGTATGGGCGCCGGACGATACCGTTCATAATTGTCTCAGCCCCTTCGCTATTAGTAATTTTTAATTGCATCTGAAAGTCCACCTTAATCGCAAATGGGAGGCGTTGCCGCCTCCCATCCGCTTTGGGTGATGCCCTCCCTTTTATTTAAGCAGGGTCATGCGCTTGGTGATGACCTCCTCACTTGTCGAAAGCTTGTAGAAATAAACACCTGATGAATAGTTCGATGCGTCCCAATTAGCCTTATGAGAACCGGCGGTATGATAACCATCGGCAATAGTCTCCACCAACTGCCCGGCGAGGTTGTAGACGTCAATGCTGATATTCTCCCCTTCAGCCAACTCGAAGCTAATAGTTGTGTTGGCGTTGAAGGGATTGGGGTAGTTGGATGCCAACGATGTTGCCGAGGGTAATACATCATTATCTTCGCGGTCGAGCCATTCGCCCGGGTTGTTCCATTGAGCATTACCGCCATCGCGTCCAAAGGGATACGCGAACTGGAATTCGAAGCAATCCTCGGCGATATAGTTATTATAACCGGGTCCGACGGCGCATACCAGCGACGCCAGAGTGATTCCGTTCACATCCGGAGTATTATAGTAATAATAGGCGGTATATGATTCGCCCGGTTCGAGATTGGGAGTAATCTCCCGGTGGATATCGAATGATTCGATGCGGGTGCCGGTAGCGCAATCGCCGATGGTGGGGTAGATTTCGCCGTGTACGGGGGCGGATGTCATACCAGTGTTAGTTACAGTCATATCCCATATCAACTGACCGTCGATGTTGGGTATGATGGGGGTGTAGCTGGTGACCTCGCAGTTGAAGCTTGTACGTATAATTTCGAAATAGAAATCATCGATTGTATAGGCGGCGAAACCGGGATAGAATTCAACTTCACGTATTGGAATTGATGATGAGTATTCAAAGAGATAATCTTCACTTGCGGGTATTCCAACTGAATCAATCCGATTGCCATAATAATCGTATAGGACAACGGCACTCGGTTCTAAATACGCATATTGTAAAATATGAAAACTTACAAAATTGACATCTGTGTCAAACGAAGCACGGATACCACCAGAGTAATCATAATCATCCCATGCTACGATTAGTAAAGAATCTCCGTACCTGCTTGATGTTAAAGAATATGGAGCAGAGGAATGGGGAGAATGTGAATCACCTGTGTATTGACCGGAATCAAAAGGGTAAAACTGAACATAATCATATCCTTCTCCATCCCATACACCAGGGGTAAGATCATCGAAATTAATCATAACGCTGTTTACAACTTGGTATTCGAAGCTTACATCATCAATTGTATAAGCGGCGAAGCCTGGTAAAAACTTCACCTCATGTATGGGTGTAGATGAGGAGTATTCGAGTAAATAACTTGTTGTTGAGGGGATATCTATCATATCGATAAGACTTCCATCTTCAGCATATAAAGCAACTGAACTTGGTTCGGTGTAAGCGTACTGAAGAATATAAAAACTTACGAAATCAACCGCTATTCCGGGATCAAATTGCATGCCTATGCCACCAGAGTAATCATAATCGTCCCATGCTACGATTAGTAAAGAATCACCGTACATGCTTGATGTTAATGAATATGGAGCAGAGGAATTAGGAGAATGTGAATCTCCTGTGTATTCACCGGAATCAAAAGGAAAGAATGTTATGAATTCATGCCCTTCGCCATTCCAATAACCCGGAGTCAGATCATCGAAGTTGATAGTGACCGTTTCTGCAAAAAGATTTGATGTTGCTAAGAGTAAGGATACTATCGCAAATAAACAGCTAAAATACTTTGTGTTATTTTTTATTTTTTGCATTACGTCTCCTACAAATTAAAGTTTCAAGGGTTGGTACTATTATTTAGAGCGCTCTGTTATTTTTATAATCAAATGCTGTACCAAAAGTATAATGGTTGTATTTCAATGAGTTACGAACCGTAATGCTAAAAGTCCGGTTCTAAATTCTAAAATTTAGATTTAAAATTTGGAGTGGGGGATAATGAGGATATAAATCAGACGAGAATAACTACCTGTACCCGTACGCCGCTAAAAGGCTGTCGTGTTCGTGCTTGTTGACGAAC
>WJIJ01000061.1 GCA_014730345.1 Candidatus Zixiibacteriota bacterium
CCACTTAACGATATATGACTGTTGGATTACTCTGCGTTGAAATACATCTTCCGGAAAGCAATTCTTTAAAAGCCAAACGAATGATTCTCAGGAGCATTAAGGACAAACTACGGCACGATTTCAATGTCTCCGTCGCGGAAATAGGCTCCAATGACAAATGGCAAAGAGCTTTATTGGGTATTGCCACAGTTAGTAACGACCGGAAATTCGCGAACAACGTGCTTAATAAAATCGTTGATAAATTGCGGTACAGGGATTCATTCAATATAATCGATTACACTATTGAATTATTATAGGATATGAAAAACTACAGACAGGACCGCGTCGCCGACCAGATTCTACGGGACGCTTCGGAAATCATACACAGGGAAATAAAAGATAACCGTATCGGCTTTATCACTCTTTCAAGGGTCAAGATTTCCAGCGACCTTAAATATGCCACGATATATTATACGGTACTGGGTTCCGAGGAAGACGTAAACAAAACTAAAACGGCCCTTGGTAGCAACAGGGGTTTAATTCAATCCAAGTTGGGAGGACGCCTTGGTTTGAGGAATACTCCAGAGATAACGTTCGAGATGGATAAAGGGATCGAGCACAGCCTGAAAGTAAATGAGATTCTTAAAAAGATAGAGGATGAAAAAAATCAAAGAGACGATTGACAGAGAGACAATAAAGGAAATTCATTCCCTGATCGATAAATCCGAACGGATTCTTATCACCGGGCATGAGAACCCTGATGGCGATTCCCTCGGTTCCCAAATTGCCTTCGGAGAATATCTTAAATCCAAGAAAAAGCAATTCTGGATTCTCAACCAGGGAGAGATACCGGCGAAGTATAAATTTGCCGACCCTGAAGGATATATTAAAGAAAATCCCCAAGGTTTAAATATAAAACCGGACCTGGTCCTCGTGGTTGAATGTCCTAACCTCGACAGGATAGGGTGGGTACGCAAATACCTGGTCGAAGGCGTTCCCGTCATTAATATCGACCACCATGAAAACAATATCGGTTTCGGGGATATTAATCTTGTGGATACATCCCAGGCCGCGGTGGGGGAGTTGGTTTTCGATGTACTTAAACTTAATGGTTATACTCCCGGGAAAGTGGCGGCCAATGCCCTTTACCTGGCTATTTATACCGATACCGGCAGATTCCGCCACGACTCAACCACTCCCGAAGCTTTGCGTACCAGCGCGGAACTTATCGAATATGGGGCGGAACCGCGCACAGTAGCTGACAACGCCTACTGTAGCTATTCGGTTTCAGCCTTGCGCTTGCTCGGCATAATCCTTAGCAATATTGAGCTGTTTCTCGACGACCGTGTTTGCTTCCTAACCATAACGCAGGAACATCTTGATTCCACCAATGCCTCCTCCGCGGACCTCGAAGGAGTTATCGACTATTCCCTGTACGTGGATGGCGTGGATGTTGGTCTTCTTTTCAAGGATTTCGGCGGAGATTCCATCAGGGTCAGCTTCAGGTGCCGCGAGGAATATGATATACTTCCTCTCGCTTCCAAATTCGGCGGAGGAGGACACCATCATGCCGCCGGTTGCTCGGTACCCGGGCCGCTCGAAAACGCCCGCAAATTGATGATTGACGCTTTACAGGAGATGCTTGGAGATTAAAAGCGGTATTATTGCTGTCGAAAAGCCGGCGGGTTGGACATCCCATGATGTCGTTGGGTTTTGCAGGAAAAGATGGAAAATTAAAAAAGTAGGGCATACCGGAACCCTGGATCCCATGGCTGAAGGAGTTCTCATCCTATGCTTCGGCGCCGCTACTAAACTTTCGATACTGTTTTCTGAACTCCCTAAAACATACCAGGCTCGAATAAGATTTGGAATAAAAACCGATACGGATGATATAACCGGAAACATTATTGAAGAAAAAGATATTAATTTCATAACAGACACGCATATTCATGAAACCTCGAATGTTTTTAGAGGCAAAATAAAACAAGTTCCGCCGCGCATATCGGCCATTAAGATAAAAGGCAAGCGCGCCTATAAAAAGGCCCGGCGTCATGACGATTTCATCCTGCGGGAAAGAGATGTGGAAATTTACGACCTGGATATAGATGAAATAGATATGCCGGAAATCAGCGTCAGGGTTAAATGCGGTTCTGGAACCTACATTCGCAGTATCGCTCGCGATTGGGGCGAAATTATGGGAGTGGGCGGCACCCTCTCTCAATTGCGGAGGACCGAAATCGGGCATATCAATTCCGATATTTGCCATAAAATTGAAGATTTGAGGGCTATGGAATCTTTGCCCTTTTTGCCATTGAAGGAAATTTTCAATTTTTTGCCGGTTTTTGAAATCGACGAGTCTACCGCTGAAACAATACTAAAAGGAAATGAAATTTCACATGCGGTTATACCGGAAATTGATTCCGGCTACGAGGGAACCATCCTGCTTTTCTATCGGGAAAGACCAATAGCGTTGATGGAGACCAATCCCGGTAAATCTGATAAGCTGAAATACCTGAGGGTCTTACACGAATGGAAGTAATTCATAATATCACCGAACCCGGCTTTAAATACCCCCGGCCGACAACCCTGACCATAGGAAATTTCGACGGGGTTCATAAAGGGCACATTAGCTTAATACACAGGATTCTGGAAAAATCCCGAAAGGAAAATACCGCTCCGGTTCTGATTACCTTCGACCCGCATCCATTGACTGTAGTTAATCCTTCAAAAACCCCTTCCTTGCTGTCGACGACCGATGAGAAACTAAGAATTTTGGAAACCTTTAAAGTTCCTGTAGTGGTGCTTATCCACTTCAACGATGAAATCTCCGGACAAAGCGCTGACTGGTTCTTGAATGATATACTGATTAAGAGCCTCGATGCCCGGCATATTATTATTGGAAGCAACCATGCGTTTGGCAAGGACCGCAAGGGGAATGTATCATATTTGAGGGAAGTATTGCCTCATAAAAATATCGAGCTCGAAGTAGTGGAGTCAATACATGAATCAGGCCAGATGGTTTCCAGTTCGGAGGTCCGCGATGCGGTTGCCGGAAATGATTTCGAAAGCGCTATCGAGATGCTCGGGCACCCATACCCGATTTTCGGCAAAATAATCTCTGGTTCCGGTGTGGGCAAAACAATGGGTTATCCTACTATTAACCTTGAGGTTAGCGAAAGGAAACTTCTTCCTCCCCACGGCGTATATGCCTGTAAAATAGATTTTACCCGCGAAACTGTCGGCGGTATGCTCTATGTCGGAACCAGGCCTACTTTCGGGGGGTACAAGGACGTTGTGGAGATATCATGCTTCTGTTCCCTTGATATCGAACCGGGCGAATATCTGGAGGCCTATGCGCTGAAATATTTTCGTGCCGATATTAAATTTGAGTCCAGGGATTTGCTTATCAGCCAAATTAAGCGCGATGAACAGACCATAAGTGCTTATCTCAAGGAGAGTAAAATTAAATTGACAATTTAGATAGGATAGCATATATTACTGGATTATAGAAAATACGGAATTAATAAGGAGAATGGAATTGCCGTTAACTAAAGAAAGAATTGATGAAATAGTCAAGGAATACCAGCTACACGATAAAGATACTGGTTCCACTGAAGTCCAGGTAGCGTTATTGACCAATCGAATAACCTATCTTACTGGCCACCTGAAGGAGCATAAAAAAGATCATCATTCCCGCAGGGGGCTTTTAAAACTCGTCGGCCAGAGGAGAAGATTACTCGATTATTTAAAAGGTACTGATATTGAAGCTTACAGAGCTTTAATCGCTAAACTGGAACTCCGTCGCTAAAACGAACAATATAAGAGGAAAAAATGGTTGAAAGGGTTGAAGTCGTTATAAACGACACCGTTCTCTCTATTGAGACCGGAAGAGTAGCAAAGCAGGCAAATGGTTCAGCATGGGTTCGTTTCGGCGATACCGTGGTATTGGGCGCGGTTGTTGGCGCCGATCCCCGGGATGAGGATCAGGATTTTCTCCCATTGCAAATCGATTATCGCGAAAAAGCATACGCCGCCGGCAAAATCCCGGGCGGCTATATAAAACGGGAAGGCAGGCCATCGGAAAAGGAGATATTATCAGCGCGGTTAACAGACAGGCCCCTGCGCCCATTATTCCCGGACAAATACAACAACGAAGTTCAGGTTCACCTCACGGTTCTCTCCGCCGACCAGCAGAATGACCCGGATGTCATCGGTATCGTAGCCGCGTCCACCGCGCTTTCTGTTTCCGATATCCCATTCGAAAGCCCCGTGGGGGCTGTAAGAGTGGGCAGGGTCGATGGCAAGTTTATCGCCAATCCCAACTATACCCAGCTCGAAGAATCCGACCTGAATATGATTGTCGCCGGAACCAGGGATTTTATTAACATGGTCGAAGGCGGTACCAGGGAAATCAACGAGGACGATATACTCGAGGGATTAAAATTCGCCCATCAGGAAATCATCCGCGTTATCGATGCTATAGATGAATTAAAAAAGCGGCTGAATGTTCAGAAAAAAGATTTCGTTCCCCCGGAAATGCCCGATGGACTTGAAGAAGAAGTCGGGAAACGGGCAACTGACAGGATCCATGAAGCGAATAGAATTCAGGATAAGAACGAACATAATGAAGCGATTGAAGCCATAAAAAACGAAATTATAGAAGCTCTTGAGGAAGAATATCCTGAATGTGAAGCGAAAATATCGGCTATTGTCAAAGAAATTGAAAAGACCGACATGCGCAGGATGATTCTCGAGGAAGGCAAACGTATGGACGGCCGCTCGATGGATGATGTTCGCCCTATCACCTGCGATATTAATCTGCTTCCGCGCGCCCACGGTTCCTCTCTCTTCACCCGCGGGCAGACCCAGGCGCTTGTTGCCGCCACTCTGGGCACCAAGATGGACGAACAGAGGATAGACGACCTTGAAGGTGAATCATTTAAAAGCTTCATGCTTCACTACAATTTCCCATCTTATTGCGTGGGCGAAGTACGCCCCATCAGGGGACCCGGAAGGCGCGAGATAGGTCATGGCGCTCTCGCCGAAAGAGCCCTTGAACCGATTATACCTTCAGAGGATAATTTTCCTTACACCATCAGGCTCGTTTCCGATGTACTTGAGTCGAACGGTTCATCCTCCATGGCTACCGTATGCGGTGGAACATTGTCTTTGATGGACGCCGGCGTCCCTATCAAATCTCCCGTCGCCGGAATTGCCATGGGATTGATCAAAGAGGAAGACCAGTACAAGGTTTTAACTGATATTCTCGGCGTCGAGGATCACCTTGGCGACATGGATTTCAAGGTTACCGGTACACGCGAGGGAATTACCGCTTTCCAGATGGATGTGAAAATCGCCGGGATCACCTTCGATATAATGAAGGTTGCCCTGGAGAAAGCAAAACAGGCGCGGTTGCATGTCCTTGGCGAAATGGAAAAAGCGATTTCAGAACCTCGAAGCGAACTATCCCAGTACGCCCCCCGCATTATCTTCTTGAAGATTAAGCAGGATAAGATAGGCGAAGTAATCGGCCCGGGAGGCAAAATGATTCGCTCCATAATCGAGGAAACCGGGGCCAAAATTGATATCGAGGATGATGGCACGGTGCTTATCGCTTCGGTTGACCAGGCCGCGGGAGAAGCCGCCAAAGCCAGAATTGAAAAAATCACCGAAGAACCCGAGGTCGGCAAGATATATGACGGCGAAGTCCGAGGTACTACCAGCTTCGGCGCTTTTGTCGAAATACTTCCCGGAATAGACGGCCTTGTGCATATTTCCGAGCTTGCCAATCATCGCGTTGGGAAAGTAGAGGATGTTTGCAGGGTAGGCGATAAGTTCCCGGTCAAAGTAATTGCAATTGACCCTGCCGGCAAAATTAAACTGTCCAAAAAACAGGTGGATGCTGAAGCCGGCGATTAATCAAATGCTTGTTATCAACCGGTATTCCCCCTTAATGGGGACTACCGGTTATTTTTATATCGGAGAGTGATGTGGTAACCCAGTTCAATAAAACAATACTTGATAATGGAATAAGAGTGATTTCTGAACGTATTCCATCGGTCCGCTCTATTTCTATAGGCGTTTGGGTCGATGTCGGAAGCCGTGATGAATCAAAGGAAATTAATGGAATATCCCACTTTATAGAACACATGGTGTTCAAGGGAACTCCCAAGCGAAGCGCTCAACAAATCGCCGCTTCTCTCGAATCTCTCGGCGGAAGCCTGAATGCCTTCACCAGCAGGGAACAAACCTGTTATTTCGCCAAAATCCTCGATGAACACCTTTTAAACGCCGTCGAAGTCATCTCCGATATTCTACTTAATTCGCTTTTCGAGGAAAAGGAAATCGCCAAGGAAAAGAAGGTCGTCATTGAGGAGATAAACGATGTCGAGGATACTCCATCGGACCTGATCCATGATATTTTCGCCTCCACCATCTGGGAAAACAACTCCATGGGTTACCCGATACTCGGAACCGTCGACACGGTAAATAGCTTCACCAGGGATACAATTACTTCCTATCTTGAAAAGAACTACTCCCCGAATCGGATCATTGTAGCCGCCAGCGGGCATCTCGATCATTCAGATTTACTTGCTATGGTCAACAGCCATTTCCTTCTTGATCCGCCGGCCTCAGAAAACGGTTCTAACCGACTTTATCCGGAAACGGTTGGGACCAGGCGTTGCCAGCAAAAAGATATTGCCCAGGTTCATGTTACCCTCGGCTTCCCGACTATCGAATTTTCCGACCCGCGCAGGAGCGCCCTTTTAATTCTGAACAATATACTCGGCGGGGGCATGAGTTCGCGTTTATTCCAAGCCGTGAGGGAGGAAGCCGGACTTGTCTATTCCATTTATTCATTCATGGATTTCTTCCTTGGCCAGGGATTGATGGGCACCTATTTCGCCACTACCAGGGGGCAGGTTGACCAGGCGCTGGAGTTGATTTACAGCGTATTTAAGGGGATAAAAAACAACAGCCTGACCGAAGAGGAACTTTATTACGCAAAGTCTCAACTCAAAGGAAACCTGGTACTCGGTTTGGAAAATACGTCGAACCGCATGAACCGCATCGCACGCCATGAAATATTATACGGGGATTTCCTGAGCATAGACGATACTATCGCTTCTATTGACGCGGTCAGCGTTGATGATGTCGTTTCTATCGCTAATGATATCCTTGTTAACGATAAACTCACCATAGCCGCTCTCGGCTCGGTGGATGAAAAAGAACTAATATCGTTAGAATAGATGCCTTTACCGCTGGCATTCCACAAAATTGATAACCGTTTCGAATGGGGCTTCACCCGCAATACTGTCCCCGGATTCCGGAGGATTGTGAATTCCCTGGAAAAACGCCGGTTTTGCTGTGATAATGAACTGTTCGAAATCTCCTTCGATGACGGCTATACGTCCATATATGAAAACGCCTTTCCTATCCTCGAAAAAACTTCCCTGAGGGCGATTGTTTTTATCATCACCGATTTCATAGGCAAGGATTCCTGCTGGGATATCTACCCCGGAGCATGCCGCTTCTACCACCTCGATAAAACCCAGATCCGCTCCCTCGCCGAAGCCGGATTCAAAATAGGTTCGCATACTGTTACCCACAGGAACCTGTGCCGCCTTGACAACGGTAATCTCCGCTCCGAACTGGAGGACTCCCGAAAAATACTCGAGGATATCTGCGGTTTTCCTGTTGAAACAATAAGTTACCCCTTCGGCCGCTATGATAAAAGAGTCGCGGAAACTGCCCTGGAATGCGGTTATAAATATGGGTATACCTTCTTCAAAAACCATGATGATGAAATGCCCGATGGACTGATCCAAAACCTTATCCGCGAAAGAATACCTGTTTATTTGTTTGACACGCCCCTGTCGGTTTTATTAAAATTAGGTTCCTTAAGGTCTTTTGAAAACTTAAAGGGCCGAATAATTAAAAGTTATAATATTTTTACTGATATGCTAACCGGAAATCGCTGAAAGGTCGATTAATAATATGAAGGATTTTTTAATAAAATGGCTGATTAACACAGTCGCCGTGGCAATCGTAGTTAAAATTTTGCCCGGTTTATACGCCGAATCCCTCGGCTCGTTATTATTAACCAGCTTAGTTTTGGGAGTTCTGGGACCTGTATTAAGAGTGATATTGATATTTTTTACGTTGCCCTTGTTTATACTCACTTTTGGGCTTTTGTATTTCATTATCAATGGGTTCATTTTGTATTTTATTTCGGGTATTATACCCGGATTCGAGGTTTCATCTTTCTGGATGGCTTTTTTGGCGTCCCTGCTTATAAGTTTGATAGTATCGGTTTTAAATGTATTTTTTAAAGATAAAGATAGAGTTGTCATTGTAAAACGGGAAGACTAATGAACTGGGTTTATATCAAAGATTTCAAAGAACATGTTGGACAGCAAGTTACCGTACGGGGTTGGGTTTACAACAAACGCAAGAGCGGCAAGATCAGGTTCCTCCTTGTCAGGGACGGCACCGGGCTTGTGCAATCAATCCTATCCAAAGCTGAAATGGCTCCCGAGGAGTGGGAAAAATTCTCGGATTTGACCCAGGAATCATCTCTCGAAATCACCGGAAGGGTTCGTGAGGAAAGCAGGGCTCCCGGCGGTTATGAGCTTGATGTTGACAGCATCAATGTCATCCAAATCGCGGTCGATTATCCCATCACGCCCAAAGAACATGGCGTTGATTTCCTGCTCGATAACCGTCACCTGTGGCTTAGGTCATCCCGCCAGTATTCCATCATGCAAATTCGCAACGAAGTTATCAAGGCCACCCGAGATTATTTCTACGAAAACGATTTCATCTTGATTGACACGCCGCTGATAACCGGTTCCATTGGAGAAACAGCCTCAACCTTATTCGAAACTAAATACTACGATTTCGGCAAAGCTTATCTGGCCCAGACCGGACAGCTTTATCTCGAGGCGGCATGTATGGCTTTTGGTAAGGTTTACTGCTTCGGCCCGTCTTTCCGCGCGGAGAAATCCAAAACCCGCCGGCATCTCTCCGAATACTGGCATATCGAGGGCGAGGTCGCCTTCTACGAAAATGAAGACAATATGAATATGCAGGAGGATTATGTCGCTTACCTGATTGAAAGGATTCTCGATAAATGCCGCCACCATCTCGAAAAACTGGAAAGGGACATTTCCGCTTTGGAGAAAGTAACCAAACCTTTCTACCGGGTCAGCTATGACGATACAATCAAAAAACTACAGGAACTCGGAAGCGAGATTCAATGGGGAGATGACCTCGGGGCAACTGATGAGACTATCTTTACAGAACAGTATGATAAACCAGTATTTGTTTATAATTATCCCGTGAAAACCAAGGCTTTCTACATGAAACGCAATCCCGATAATCCCGAAACCGTTCTCTGCTCGGATCTGCTTGCTCCCGAAGGATACGGTGAAATCATCGGTTCTTCCCAGCGTGAGGATGACTACGATTTGCTCCTGCGGAGAATCAGGGAGGAGAAATTGCCCGAAGACGCCTACGGATGGTATCTTGACTTGCGCAAGTACGGTTCCGTGCCTCATTCGGGCTTCGGTCTTGGCCTCGAACGCACTATAACCTGGATATGCGGACTGCATCATATACGGGAATCAATTCCATTCCCCAGGATGCTTTACCGTCTGTATCCATAGGCAACCAATGTTCTTGTATTAAACGGAATACTTACCTTAAGTTCGAGGTTTAAAATGGAAAAAGAAATACAGAGTAAAATACATAAACAATATCCCTTCGATGAAATCGAACCTAAATGGCGCAGGTACTGGGCCGAGAATGATATCTATAAAACCAACCTCTCCAGGGATGATGATAAACTGTACTGCCTGACCATGTTTATATATCCCTCCGGGGATAAGATGCATATCGGTCACTGGTACAATTACGGCGTTACCGACAGCTGGGCGCGGTTCAAAAAGTTGAAAGGTTACAATGTCTTCGAGCCCATGGGATATGACGCCTTCGGCCTTCCCGCTGAAAATTTCGCCCTGAAAACCGGGGTTCATCCGGCGGTTTCCACAAAGCAAAACATCGATTATATCCGTCAACAGCTTTCCACAATTGGCGCTATGTTCGATTGGTCCAAAGAGTTGTCCACAACCGATCCCGAATATTACCGCTGGACTCAATGGATATTCATCAAGCTGTTTGAAAAGGGATTGGCTTACCGGAAAACCGCGCCGGTGAACTGGTGCGAGTCATGCAAAACGGTGCTTGCCAATGAGCAGGTGATCGATGGGCATTGCGAGCGTTGCGACAATGAAATCATCCACCGGGACCTAACCCAATGGTTTTTCAAGATTACCGATTATGCCGATAGACTGCTTGCCGGGCATGAAAAACTCGATTGGCCGGCCAAAACTATCGCCATGCAACAGAACTGGATAGGCAGGTCCGAAGGTTGTGAAATAATATTCAGGGAGATTTCCACCAATACCGATATTCCGGTGTTTACCACCCGCGCCGATACCGTTTTCGGGGTAACCTACATGGTTCTTGCCCCCGAACATCCGCTGGTGCGGGAAATCACGACTCCCGAACGCAAAAAGGACGTTGATGAATATATTACCTTCGCCCGTAAACAATCCGAAATCGAGCGGACTTCCACGGTTAAGGAAAAAACCGGGGAATTCACGGGCGCTTATGCCGAGAATCCGCTGAATGGCGAAAAGATACCGATATGGATTGCCGACTATGTATTGCTGGGTTATGGCACCGGCGCGGTTATGGCTGTTCCTGGACATGATCAGCGCGATTTTGAATTTGCACGGAAGTTCGATTTACCTGTCCGGGAAGTGATCAAACCTAAAAATGGGGAACCCGCAGGGGATTTATCAGAAGCCTTTACGGAATATGGTGAGATGATAAATTCCGGCGATTATAACGGGCTGACCTCAGAAGAAGGACAGAAAGGTATCGCCAGATATCTCGAAAGTATTAACAGGGGAGAAGCCAAAGTTAATTATAGATTGCGGGACTGGTTAATCTCCCGGCAACGCTACTGGGGAGTCCCCATCCCCATTGTTCACTGTCTAAATTGCGGTGAAGTACCTGTCAATGAAGGGAATTTGCCGGTGCTTTTGCCGGAAACCGATGATTTCCGGCCCGCGGGCGACGGAAGTTCTCCGTTGGCAAAGATTAGTGATTTTGTAAACACGAGTTGTCCCAAATGTGGCGGTGATGCCAAACGGGAAACCGATACCATGGATACTTTCGTTGATTCGACATGGTATCATTTACGTTATCTTGATCCAAAATACGATTCCGGACCATTTAACCCAGATTTAGTTGACCGATGGATGCCTGTCGACAGATATGTTGGCGGTTCGGAACACGCCGTAACTCATCTGATGTTTGCACGCTTCATTAACATGTTTTTCTATGATATCGGAATGGTGAAATTCGAGGAACCATACCCCTCCTTAAGGCATCAGGGAATTATCACCCACCAGGGCGCCAAGATGTCAAAATCCCGGGGAAATGTAGTAATTCCTGATGATTATATTAAGATTTATGGGTCCGATACATTTCGCATGTATATGATGTTCATGGGCGATTACTCGGAAGGCGGGGATTGGGATGATTCCGGAATCAATGGCATCCACCGTTTTCTGGGACGTGTCTGGAGAATTCTTGAGCCCCACGTTAACACACTATCCCATAAAGAGTTTCCGGACTTCAATAAAGAAACACTTGAAGGCCTCGATAAGGATTTATATATCCAGCTAAACAAAACTGTTAAGAAATTTGAAGAAGATTTCGAAGCCCAAAAGTATAACACTGCCATTTCCGCGGTGATGGAATTGGTTAATTCCATGTATAAATCATACGAGGCCGGCACTGCGACTGATGTGTTTTACTTCGCAGTAAAAAAGCTGATATGGCTGTTGGCGCCGATAGCTCCCCATTTCGCCGAGGAACTTTATCATCTCGCGGGATTTACCGGTTCTATATTCGAAACCAGGTTTCCGGATTATGATAAAGATGCGACAATAGGCGATGTTATAACTATGGTGGTTCAAGTTAATGGCAAGTTAAGGGCTTCACTCGATGTGGAAATTGACATAGACCAGCAGGCATTCGAAGTGCTGGCAATGGATAATCCTTCCGTGCAACGGCATTTAGAAGGCAAAAGCATCATCAAAAAGATATTTATTAGCAACAAGTTATTAAATATTGTTGTGAAGTAAAAGTAATTATAATAATACTGCAATATTTATGTTAATTTTTTACTAAACGCGTAGATTAGGGCTTGACAAAATAGGCTTTTGCAGTTAATATAACTTAGCCCCATTTAAAGAGAAGTGATCCCCCGTGCTTCTCTTTATGATGTTGCCCGCCTGCCAGGGCGGGCATAAATTATTCCAGCCAAAGCCGGAGCAATGCGCTTCGGCTTTGTTTATTGTATAAGATTTATAATTCTCTCAGTTACCGGCTTTGCCCTGCAGTTTACCACTCTCCCGGGGTTTATAACCGATTTTGCCGCTTTTTAACTCATCGGCGAGTTCTTTAAATGCGAATCTTACCGGATTGCCCAGCGTATCCCCATCGGCCGTTATGTTGTACCAATAGCGCTGTTTGGATGTTAGCCGGGTGCGGAAGATTTGACGGTTTTGACCAATGTAATAAAGAGAAGCGCGTTTATCACCGTACCACCAATCAGGAATATCCTGCGCGAAGCAATACCACCCTACGAAATAAGCTCCATAGTTTAGAAAATCGGTAACTATAGATTTAGTGTACTCATATCCAAGGTTGTGCGCCAACTCCATATTATTCGGCAGGATAAGACTTTCGCGATCCACTGCGCGGATTTTGTTATACAGCACCTCAGCTATATCATGGTAACTCAAATTTTCTACTAACCTGAGTGAATCAAATTCATTCCAAAATCCATCCGGTATCGAAGCGTTTGGTGTCCCGAGTTCTGTAACGGAAAACCTGACTCCATGATTGTTACAGTATTCGGTTATATTTTTTAGTATAACATTGTGCCATGCTGAATCATTACTCCATGGGTTGCCATAATAATGTAAATCCAGGCAATCAACGTAGTTTACCACAGAATCAACGCCCCTCATGTACCATGGGTCCTGAAAACTTTTTCCAATACCCGTTCCGCCCGCAATTATAAACGCGTCCGGATCTACTTCTCGAATTGCATTCGCTCCGATAATAATATTTTCTGCCCATTCTTCCGGGGTTCCCAGCCATTGCCTCAAAGTATCCTTCCCGTCCTCGCTAACTTCCCGTATATTATTGGGTTCATTTCCAAGCTGATACGCGGTTATTCTATCGCCTAAAACCCGGGCAATTCTCCTGCAGAAGTCAGCCCAATCTTTTGGATCAGCGGGAGGCCCCTGGAATCGGCCTGTTTGATGAGGGGGTACTTCAGTCCTCATTTTTTCAGGATGCCATTCTCTCAAAGTGAAAATCAGCTTCGCGTCATTTGGATAAAG
>WJIJ01000062.1 GCA_014730345.1 Candidatus Zixiibacteriota bacterium
GGGGAAGGTGAAGGTCATGCCTTCACGGAAGTACCAGTCGGAAAGGTCGACTGTGGTTCCGCCCATGTTATACAGCTCTACCCACTCGAAGTAGGTGTCTGAACCGAGGGAATCATAGGACGGGTCAAACATGATTTCGTTGATGACAACATCGTTGTCATCGGCATTCGCCAGTGAAAACGCGGCGAATACGAGCATAAAAGCGATCAAGATTTTGCTGAAAGCCTTCATTCGAAGCTCCTTTTGTTTTGATTGTTGTACAATTATTGATTAATGGCGTTTTGAAAATTTTGGAGTTTTCACCTCACGTGCTACAGCGGTGTAACCATCCGTTTGATTATCTATTTATAAAGAACAGTATTTCAGAGTTGTAAAAGTACCAGCTAAGAAGAAATTCTTGATGATATTATTTACTCAGTGCGTGTCTTTTTTGAATCGCGGGGAATTTAAGTCATGAATGTAAAGATTATGTTGGGATTTCTATAGAATTCTGTAATAAATCAACCGAAAAGCAATCCAGGCAGTATTTTTCTAAGGATTTCAGACGGAAAAGCTTAAATTACATTGAATTAGAGGATGAATTTGGTATATTAAACGGGCAGGAAAATAGGTATTTGATAATAACCGGGAAAAAACTGTAATGAGTAGATTGAGAACGTTTTTGCTGAGTTTATTTTTTCTGTTAACGGCATCGGAAGGTCTTTATTGTCAGGTAAATACTGAGAAGATGAGGCTGGAGCGTGAAAAGTCCGGAATTTCGGGCAATGTAAAATTCGAATATTCGGTGGATATGGGCAATTCAGAGCTTACGGAGATTGATTTAAAGCCAAACCTGGTGAGTCGATTCGGAAGACACCAGTTTTTCATGCTCAATGACCTGTCCCGGGTTTATTCGGAAGGGGGAAATATAATAAGCAAGGCGTTTTCTCATCTGCGTTATAATTTTCATTTCGACTCTTCTGTAATCGGTGAATTATTCACCCAGGCGGAATATAATAAATCGCTAAACCTTGAGCATCGATACCTTTTTGGCGGAGGGGTTCGATTGATACCGTTTAATAGAGAAAACGTAAAAGCGGCGTTGGGTATAAGCGTGATGAACGAGGAAGAAAAGTTGGAATCGGGCGAACTAACCCGCCTGGTGCGGGGGAGTAGTTATATATATTTGGAAGTTGTCAGGGGGGATAATTTCGCTTTGGGAAATACGGTTTATATTCAACCTGCGTTCGAGGATTTGGAGGATTACCGCGTACTTGATGACGCTGAGTTAGAGATTTGGATATTTAAGAGTCTGGCAATAACTAATTCACTGCATTACCGCTATGATTCAAAACCGCCGGCGGATTTAAAGCATTATGACCTCGAGATAAAAAACGGTTTGAAATTCAAGTTTTAAATTTTTAGCTGGAGATTGAGATGTTGTCGGTAACCCGGTGGGCGTCGAGGACATTTCTCACTTCCGAGGCAAGGGATTTCAAGGTGAAAGGTTTCCTTATATATCCTTTAGCGCCGATGTCCAAGGCTTCACCAATTTTGTCCTGGCGCTGGTCACCTGAGATGACAATAGCGTTTTGTGCTGGATTTCGTTCAAGGGTTTTGCGGAGCACCTGTAATCCATCGAGTTCTCCGGGCATTATGATATCGAGGATTAGCAGGTCGTATTCATTTTTCTCAATATTGGCAAGCGCTTTTTCACCGTTTTCAGCGGTACGTACCCTGTAACCCAATTTCTTGAGGATGGTGGATGACAATTCCCGCTGGATATCGTCATCATCAGCAACAAGAATTGTTTCATTTCCACATGGGAACTTATCCTCCTGTTTTTTGCACTCATCCTGGCGGACGATGGGAAAATAGAGATAGAAAGAAGTTCCTTCCTCGCGGGAGCTTTGAAGGTCGATAAAAGCGTTGTGGTCTTTGAGGACCGAGTGGACAACGCTCAAACCCAGGCCGGAGCCTCGCTTTTTATCGGCGGTCTTGGTGGTAAAGAAGGGTTCGAAGATTCTCGATTTTATGTCTTCGGGAATACCGCAGCCGGTATCGGAGATGGTAAGTTTAACATATTCGCCCTGCGGTATCCTTCCGTATTCACCGGATTCGATGTCGACATAATAATTCTCAGTTTTTATCGAAAGAGTGCCATTATTTTCCATGGCATCACAGGCATTGGTGACCAGGTTGGATACAACCCGCACAATCTGTGATGAACCGCCCATAAATTTAAAGGGATTATCGCATAGATCAAGTTCGATATCCAGTGATTCCGGGACCGGTTTTAGTTGGCTGACTATGAAATCGACGATTTTATTAACGCACAGGGGTTCTGTTTGCAGATTACCCCTTCTTCCGAGGGTAAGGAGTTGCTGGTTGATATCCGATATCTGTTCAGCGGATTTTTCAATGCTGTCGAGATATTCGCGCGCCGGATCGTCCTCGGCTACTGATTCCTTGATAAGTTCCGGATAGGCGATAATGGGCCCGAGAAGGTTGTTGAAGTCATGAGCGATCTGGCTGGCGACCCTTCCGGCTGTTTCAAGGCGTTTGGCTCGCTCGATGAAATCCTGAAGGTTTTTCTTCTCCGTAATATCGACAACAATTCCACGAAGACCGAGAGGTTTGCCCTTCCTGAGTATGGGATTGCCATAGATAATGACATTGGCGATACTGCCGTCCTTTTTGACCATGTGATATTCGATACCGCCGACGCCTTTTCCAGAAATGGATTCTTTTAGTTTGGAAGCAATGGTATTTTTTTCGTCTCCCTCAAATAGCTCCAGGACATTTAAGCCGGCATCTATATCTTCCTGGGTGTATCCGGAGAATTCCAAACCATGTTTGTTGACGTAGGTGAAATTGCCGTTAATGTCGAGTTCAAAAACCGTCTGGGGAAGCATTTCGGAAAGTTCTTTAAACTTTTCTTCGCTGGCACGCAAAGCGTCCTCGGCGTTTTTCTGGGCGGTGATATCCTGCACCGCCCCGAGCAGTCGAATCTTATTTTTGGTGTCCTGTTCTTTTATGAGTTTAAAATAATCTTTAATCCAGCGGATTTGACCGTCTTTGGTGATTATGCGGTACTCGAGCATAGCGGTTCGATCCGGGCGCAACGTTGATAAAGCCTGGTCTTTAAGATGGCGGTCATCGGGATGAACCACATTCATGTTCCAGAAATCATCCTCGGTGATGAGTTCATCGAAACGATATCCGGTAATTTTCTGGACGGCGCCGCTCATCCATTCGGGTTTGGAAACTCCATCTTCACCAATGACCGCGGAATATACATAATCGGAAGTCAACTCGGAGATGATTTTCCGTTTCTCCTTGTTCTCCCGCAATGATTTTTCGGCCTTTTTCCTTTCGGTAATATCTTCCACCGCGGTAACAATTCCGTTGATGGCGCCGGAGGAGTTGCGTAGGGGATTCGCCCAGATGTTAAGGTAAAACTCGATGCGATCGGAATCGGGGTCGTAAAAAGGACAGTCCCTTAAGCGCAGGGGTTTCCCCGAGCGAACAACGTTTTCATATTTGTCCCTTAGTCCTGATTTTTCTAAGCTGGGGAAATGCTCGAATATGTTTTCACCAATTACATCATAACGGGAAACGCCGGTCATATCCTCCTGACCGCGATTCCATAGCTGGATGTTGAAATCGCAATCGGCGACCCATACGCCGATGGGTATGCCTTCGATAACTTTAATAAGCAGGTCTTCCGATTTTCTAAGTTCGTTTTCGATATGTTTTTGCTCAGAAACATCACGGGTAACACTGCAAATTTTAAATCCCTTATCGGTCTTGATCGGAAACGCTATCTCCTGAATATATCTAACTTTGCCATCTTCCAGTTCGATTTCGGTCTCACGCAATGTCTGGTTGCCCGGCATAATACCCGTCTCGAGAATTTCCTCGGTGAGATTCCGTAGAGCCTTAACCATTTCGGAGCTTTGTTTATGTCTGGGGGTAACCCGGTATTGAATTTCCCAACCGGGACGCCCGATTACTTCTTCTTTGCGAAGGCCGGTTATTTTTTCCTGGCTCTTATTCCATTCTATTATGTTGCCATTTTCGTCAGTGAGGATAATCCCATCGGCGGATAATTCGACAATACTCCTGAATTTGCTTTCGTTTTCCATCAGCGATTCCTGGGCGAGTTTCTGTTCGGTAATATCGATGGCCATCTCGTAACGTACCATTCTTCCATCGTGCCAGCGGATAGCTTTGTCTATGCAACGGTACCAGTGGTTGTTTTTCTTGTTTCTAAATTCCCAGATGTAGGATTTGCCGAGGTTTTCGCCGAAGATATATTCGTTGCTACAGAAGGGACAGGGCTTGTCAAGTTTCTGGAGAGCTTTATGGCATTTTTGTCCTTTAATGTCCCCGAACGATTTTTTAACAGCTTCGTTGACATAAAGCAGTTCATAGGTATCAGGATCGCAGATGTAAACGATTTCATCGATGCTGTCGAAAATCATCTTGAGCTGGGACTGCTCGAGGTCGGGGAACTGTTCTACTTTATTCAAAGCGCTGTCTTGTTCCGCGCGCTTGATTTCACGCATTATAACGGGGATTAACCGGTCGAGGTTGTCGAACATCAAATAGTCGCAAGCGCCTTGCTCCATAGCTTTTATGCCTAATTTTTCGTTTTGGCCCCCGAGAATAATAATGGCCGGGGCAAGCTTGAAATGTTTGGAGAATTGCCCGATATTTTCAGCGTTATCAACTCCATCTGCGCCAAGGCACAGAAGTAAAGCATCGTAGCCATTTTCGAGTTTATCACTGAAGGAATCTAAATCAGATACGCACGTTGCTTCAATTGGATATTCGCTGTCCTCCAGAAAGCCGGCAATTTTACCGGAGCAATCAGGATTTTTCGAAAATAACAGGAGTTTTATATTACCTATCATTATATGCCCCCGCTACGCGATAGCAATTTCGCGAAAAAATAGTCAACCGCCTCCCTTCCAGCATTATCTTATTTCCAACTTATATGCTTTCCTACTATAGGTATACATCGGTTGTTTTAGTGAATATGCGAACAACTAAAGTATATTTTATTACCCCAATAATAGTATTTTAGTAACAGTCCAATATATCTTAAAACATGAGGTCTTTAATGGGAAAAAAGTAACCTTTTCCGGTTTCTCTAAGCTGTTAATTCCTATTATAGCACTCAAATATTATATCAAAACGGGGAGATGATAGATGTCCGGATGGATAGGCGATTGACGTTACTGGTTTAAATCAAAAAGCCGAAGGCGGAAATCCCCGGGGGGAAACCTTCGGCTTGATTAAATTGATGGGTATGATCCTATTTGATATAACTTGCTTTAATGGTCTGGCTGGATTCCCCGGATCTAAGCGTAATAAAATATGTCCCGGACGCGAGATCTTCGGCATCGAAACGTACAGAATAAGTACCCGGTGTTACCCGTCTGTCCATCAACTCGCGCACCAACCGGCCGTTGATGTCGTAAACATTTAGTTCGATGTCCGCTGATGTCCCGGCATCGAATGTAACCGTTGTGGATGAGTTAAAGGGATTAGGGTAGTTGCT
Source organism: Candidatus Zixiibacteriota bacterium (assembly GCA_014730345.1). Lineage (GTDB taxonomy): Bacteria > Zixibacteria > MSB-5A5 > UM-FILTER-46-8 > UM-FILTER-46-8 > WJIJ01. The sequence continues at coordinate 5,549 of WJIJ01000062.1, forward strand.
GTGCAATTGAAAAGTTGCGATTGGCTTGTTATTTTCATCTTCGGGGATATCGGTCGCGGAGATGTCAAAGACATACATCGAGCGGCCGTGGGTACCGGAGACAAGAATTCGTTCATCATCATGCAATTCGAGATCGAAAACAGGGCATATCGGATGACCGTCGCCCATCCAGCTCCAGGTTGTTCCGCCGTCATCGGTGTAGTAAACTCCGAAATCTGTTCCTATGTAAAGCCTGTTCTGGTTCCGCGGGTCGGGGAGGATGTCATTAACCGGAATATTCCCGAGGTTTCCGCTGATATCATTCCAGGTTGCGCCGTAGTCAGTGGTCTTGAAGATATGGGGCATTAAATCATCCTCTTTGTAACCTGAGAATGAAACGTAAGCGCATGCCGGGTCGAAAACATCGGCGGTAACTCTTGTACACCATCTTTCGGGAAGGTCTTCGGAGACCATATCCCAGTTATTCCCGCCGTCTGTAGTAATCCATACCCTGCTGTCATCGGTGCCTGCCCAGATGATATCCTCCATAAGTGTCGATGGGCTAATGGTGGTGATGGTACCGAAGACGAGATTGCCGCCGCCGGGGCCGCCGGTTAAATCGGGGCTGATTGCCGAGAAGCTGTTGCCGCCGTTGGTGGTTCTCCAGATACGTTCCGCGCCGTAGTAGAGAGTTCGGTTATCAAACGGGCTCATTACCACCGGGGTACTCCAGTTAGAGCGTTCATTATGCTCCCAGCTTCCGAAAATAACATCCCAATTGGAGCCGAGGTTGGTTGATTTGCCGAGGTATCCGTACTGGGCTTCGGCATATATTACGTTGGAATTGGTATAGTCGACATTAGTGTAGAAACCATCGCCATAGAAGAATACTTCCCATTCATCAGGTTCGCCGACGATAGTACCGGGCGTGCTGTTATCCTGGGTACCGCCGTAGAGCCTGTGGGGCAGTTGCTGGTCGATGGTAATGGCGTAGAATTGGGTTATGGGCAGGTCATAGCTTTTTCTCCAGGAACCGCCGGTATTGGTGGAAATATAAATACCGCCGTCATTACCGCATACCATATAACTCGGGTCATTGGGATCCTGGTAAAGGGCATGCATATCGACGTGCATCGAACCTATTATAGAAGACCAATTGCGTCCGCCGTTGGAACTGCGCCACATATCCACATCGCCGAGATATACTAAATCGGGATCATTTGGATGCACCCATATCTGCCCGAAATACCATCCGAAACCGGAGAAATCGGAAGTGTCCGGATATACAAGGCGTGATTCCCAACTGTCGCCGCTGTTTGTTGTGCGCCAGATGCCCATCATATTGCCGGGATGGTTGACATAGCTGGCATAGACGATATCCGGGTCGGAGCCGGCGATTGCCAGGCCTATGCGGCCGTTGTCTTCATGAGGTTCGGGAAGGCCGTTGCTGAGAAGCTCCCAGCTGTCCCCGCCGTCGGTAGATTTATATATTCCGGTTTCCACGCCGCCCACGTGCCGGTAAACCGGGTTGCGAATTCTCTGCCAGGCGGCGGCGTAGAGGATGTCGGTATCATCGGGATCGATTACCACGTCGATAACCCCGGTGGAGTCGCTGATATAAAGCACCTGCTCCCATGATTCGCCATAATCGGTGCTTCGATAAAGACCGCGCTCGGGATTGGTGTTGAAAAGCGAACCCATCGCGGCGACATATACCCGGTTGTTGAATAATGGATCGATAGCTATTCTGCCGATATGGCGGGAATCGGGCAATCCGATAAATTCCCAGCTGTCGCCGCCATCGGTGGTTTTATACACGCCGGTGCCGGCATAAGAATCCCCGCTGGAATTGGCTTCCCCGGTACCGAAGTATAGAACTTCGGGATTGGCGGGGTCCATGGCGATATCGCCTACCGAAAGGCTGGGGACGGCATCGGAGACGGGAGTCCAGCTATCGCCGCCATCGGTAGATTTCAATATTCCGCCGAGGGCCGCTCCGGCGTAGATTATATCCTGGTCGTCGGGGTGCACCGCTATGGCGGTTATCCTGCCGCCGACATTGGTGGGGCCTGCAGGTTCAGCGGTGAATTCAACATCGATAGCGTTGGCGTTTTTCAGTTCAACAGCCCTGTCGAGGGCGCGCTTGTATGATTGAAATGGTATTCTGTCGTAGGGATATGAGCGGCTGAGCATGAACCAGTCGGATGGTTTCCTGCTGGTATCGCCGTCGCGTTTTTCCATTTTATATTTTGTAAATTCTTCTCGAGTCAAATAATCGTTTTGGCCTGCGCCAAAGTCGATTGTGAGAACAAACGCGGTCAGGACAAGCGCCGCGATACTGGAGATTATGGAAGCGTTTTTAAAGCCGCTTCTGAAATTTTTCGACATTATATATACTCCTTTTCCGGGGTTTCTACTACTACTTAACCGTTTTAATATAGCAAATGTTCTGAAATAAACAAGGTGA
>WJIJ01000063.1 GCA_014730345.1 Candidatus Zixiibacteriota bacterium
CGGTTTAGGAAACCGCCGCTCTATCCAACTGAGCTACGGGGGCGATATTTTATTTTACAATTCACTGCGGACTTGAAGTCCTGCGCTTAGAAGAAATCAACGTGGTTTGGAGGGTTGTACTGCTCATTCAGCCCAACCACGGAAATTTTATTCCGAGCCGTAATCCACGAGGGAGAATATGTTATACCCCTCTAATTTAGAACGTCCTCGCAGAAACGACAATTCTATAATAAACGCTATTATCTCTACTCTCGCTCCTAATGACTCAACTAACCTGGCAGTGGCCGTTGCCGTACCGCCCGTCGCCAGAAGGTCATCCACTATGGCGATTTTATCATCCCTGGACAAGGCGTCTTTATGTATTTCCACCGAGTCCGTACCATACTCCAGTTCATAAGTAGCCGAAACGGTTTCAAAGGGCAGTTTTCCCGGTTTTCGAACTGGTATAAACGGAATATCCAGCATATATGCCAGCGGGGCCCCGAATATAAAACCTCTCGATTCAATTCCCACTATCGCCGTGACTCCCGATGTTTTTAGTCTATCGTAAATCGCGTCGATTGCGTACCGGAATGCCTCCGGGTTTTGAAGGAGGGTGGTTATATCTCTAAATACGACACCGGTTTTTGGGAAATCCGGGATACTTCTTATAACGCCTGTTAAATCCATTTACGGCTAACTCCAAATTTATTTAAGCTGATACCGTAATATATTTGATGACCCATGTAAAGTACTTTTTTCACAAAATTAAGCGTATTCAACGCCGAAACCTCTATATTTCCCGGTATATTCTCCTTTATCAATGATTATATCGTTCACCGACGCGCTCGGTGGACCAACCTTCAGCTCATCGATAAAATCATTAACCATTCCCTGCTCTCCCTCGATGACCGCTTTAACATCACCGGTGGGAAGGTTGGCGACATATCCGCTAACATTGTACTTCGATGCAGTCCGGGTGGCGAACCACCGATAACCAACTCCCTGGACAACGCCTTTGATGAGGGCTTCTATATGTACTTTGTTACTCATAACTTCTTTTTGCTCTTCTGATTGCTGTTTCAACTGCTTTTTCGGGATTATCGGTTTTCAGCACAATTCCGGGAATGTCCCAGCTGTTCAGCGATATTACCGGAACATCGGTTTTCAGGCAAAAGGCGATTTCCGAGAGGGTCCCGTAACTTCCGGAGATTGCGACCGCCGCGTCAATGGTTCTGACAATGATCATATTCCTCGCTTCGCCGAATCCCGTCAGTATCCGGTAGTCGAGGAACGGGTTCATATTAATAGCATCGGCGTCCGGCAAAATTCCAACAGTGGTTCCGTTCTTCTTTTTAGCCCCTTTGCAAGCCGCCTCCATAACGCCCCCGCGGCCGCCGCATACCAAAACCGCGCCTGATTCGGCGATTAGCGCCCCGACCTTTTCAGCGTGCTGATAAGTTATATCATCGCAAGAACTTGCGCCGATAACTCCGAGATATAATTTATCTTCCATGAACCAAACTTCTCTGTCAGTTGTTATTTTCCCACCATTCGCGCCACAGGGCGTAATCATCGCCGTTATCGCTCTGGCCGGTAATTCCTAATAGGGCTTTATGAGACAATTCCCGGGTTTTCCTGTCATAATTCGGATGGAGATTGTCGATCAACTCGGGAATAGCCGTTATTGCCTGCGGCCCAATTATCTCAAGGTCTTCTGTGGCTTTCCACACTGTGTCCAGACTACGGCTTTTCAGGCCTTTCTTTAAAATGGGGATAATCGCGGAAAAATCAAAACTTTTTTTACAAGCGGGGCAAAAAGCGCTTATTTTTTCCAGTTTGGCGCCGCAATTAGAGCAACAGTATCTATACGATGTTCCTGGAAAGAGAGCTTTAAATAATAGATACGCCAGGGCCGCGTAGGCCGGTATCACAGCCAACACCAACAACCTTGAAGAATCTCGCAAGTTAATGGATTCTATGGGATAACCCAGCATCAATTGAATAATTACTAAAGCCCCGGTGATTAGTATCAGCGAGATATAAATCACCGCGTTAAGTGGATAATCCTGAAGTTTCAATACAGCCTGTTCTTTGATGATAAAATCCTTCCCTGTATTTACCGGGAGAAGTAAATCTATGCCCTGCATGCGAATTAAATTAGGCGTTTCTCGGGTTTTTAATCGGGGCGAGAGGATTTGAACCTCCGACTCCACGGACCCGAACCGTGTGCGCTACCGGACTGCGCTACGCCCCGATTTTCAAAAACGGAAATTAATTAAAACCTAATATTCTGTCAACTAAATTATTCCGATTGTATTAATAATACTTATTATGTATTATCGGCGAACCGTTTCATTATTAAAATCCACATCAAATAAATTGACCAAAAGCTTAAATTATTTTATATTAATAAATATTCTTCTTAAACTTTGGGTAGCATTTTCGGGTCTAACAATCGAATTGGCAAACAAAACACCAACCCCAACTTTAGTGCTGGAGGTCTTATGCAACTGAATCGCGTGTCTATTGCTCTTTTGAGCGTCCTTTTACTGCTCACATCACAGGCTATCGCCGGAACCGTGGCCGGTATCGTCCAGGATCAGGACGGCAATGCCATCGGCGGAGCTTTTGTGGGCGCTTTCGATCCCAGGCATCCCCACCTGGTCGATTCCACATTCACCAACGATGCCGGTGAATATAATTTCGACCTGGATGAAGGGATGTATAAGTTCATGGCTGTCGGCGAGCAGTACCGTGAACAATGGTATGACCATAAACCATCTTTCGAAAGAGCGGATATGGTCCATGTTCCCGGAAATGGCGTAGTAGATGATATCAACTTTGCTCTCGAAGGAAATATGCCGCCGCAATTCGGCGGAATCTCCGGAAATGTTCAGGGATTCACTCCTCCGGATACATCGGCATTTCCTATTGCCGGGGCGACTATAGCCGTATTCATACCAGAACATAACCGTCCGTTCCGGGTTACAGAATCCGGAAACAACGGCGATTACTTGTTTGAAGAGCTACCGGTTGGACGCTATATCGTAATGGCCCGAGCCGAAGGTTTTTACCCGCAGTGGTATCCCATGTCCCCAAATCCTGAAGGGGCGCAACCGGTTGAAGTAATCGAAGGCGGGATTACCGATGGTATTGATTTTCTTCTTGAGGAAGGCGAAATACCAGAGGACGGTATGATATCCGGTTTTGTTTACAGCCGGGGTGATGATAACCCGCCGCTTCCGGGCGCTGTTGTTTCACTCTTCGTCCGCGAGGGACACGAACCGATTCGCAGGACTGAAGCTGGTGATGACGGTTATTATGTATTTGATGATTTACCTCCGGGTGTTTACTTCGTGGAAGCGCGCCACGAGGGATTCCATCCCCAGTGGTTCGATATGAAACCTAACCGCAGAGAAGCCGATCCCATACCGCTTGAACAGGGCAGTGTCATAGAAGATATTAACTTCGTCCTGGAAGGCGGCGGCGAAGCCGGAAGGATTTCCGGTATGGTTCGCGCCGAGGAAACTCAACGCCCGCTTCCGGGAGCGCATGTGCTGGTATTTCCGGTCGGTTCTGACGATCCTATCGCGGAAACCCGAGCCGGAGAACAGGGAATGTACATGTTCCAGCGCCTACCCACAGGAGAATATCATGTTATAGCGGCCGCGGAAGGTTTCGAGCCCCAGTGGTTCGACCACGTACCGGAAAGGCGTCAAGCTACCGTGGTGGTTCTGGAGCCCAATTCTCATGTCGATGATATTAACTTCGACCTGCTGGGCGGAGGCGGTCAACATACCGGATTTGCAGGTATGGTCGTAACACAGGATAATCATGATCCACGGCCGATACCGGGAGCGAGGGTAGAAGTTTTCCATCCTAATGAACCCCGTCCGTTCGCGTTTGGAATTACCAATGACCGTGGCGAATATCATATTCAGACTCGTCCGGGCAGGTATATCGCCGTTGCCAAAAAACAACATTTCGAAATGGAATGGTACGAGGAGAAACCGGTAAGGGAAAGAGCCGATATATTCGTGGTCGAGGAAAACCAGGTTACTGAGCATATTGACTTTACGCTTGCTCCGCACCAGGCTCCCGAGGGCGCAATATTCGGTACTACCTACAATGCCGAGAACAATGAGCCGTTGCATCATGTGCGTGTAACCGCCCGGATGATAGACCCGGGTCATGGGCATCGCCGCACATTCAGTCAGCGTAACGGTTCTTATGAGTTAAACCATCTTCCTGAAGGAAGGTATCTGCTTTTTGCCGAGCATCCGGGATTCTATCCGGTTCATTACCCTGACACCATTGAAGTTGGTGAAGAACCGGTCGGTCCTATCGATTTCATGCTCGAGGAAATCGTTACCGGCTATATGTCCGGTCATGTTTATTCCGACAATAGCAACGATCCAATCTGGAATGCGCGTATAATGGCAGTAAATACCGAGCATCCCCAGGTTCACCGCGTAACTCACAGCCATCGCGACGGTTATTACATCTTCGATGTATTACCGGAAGGTTTCTACATGGTTAAGGCCGAAGCGCATGGTTTCCTTCCGCAGGTCTATCCTGACAGCGTGGGGGTATTCGAAGATAATCCCGCCGAAGGAATAGATTTTCATCTTAGCGAAGTCGAACTTGGTTCCATAGCAGGATTTGTGCTCGAAGACTCTTCCGGCGCTCCTATTGCCGAAGCGAGAGTACATGCCCACCGCCTTGGCGGTCATGGAAATGGACGCGCCGAAACCGGAGATGACGGCTCTTATTTGATTGATGAGCTTATGCCCGGTTATTACCGCTTAACAGCGGCGGCCCGCGGTTATCATCCCGCCCATTATCCCGATTCGGTATTTCTCGAAAACGGCGGTACCCTCGAAGATATTAACTTCTTCCTGGTTCCTATGCAGGGCGGCGACGGGCACATTGGCGGTATGGTTACCGACTCTGAGACAGGGAATCCGCTTCCCCGCGGTATGGTGGTAGCTTTCGGTCCGCTGGGCGAAAACGGCAGGCCGGTTTTCAGAGCGATGACCTATACAAACGAACGCGGTATGTATGCATTTGATAATCTTCCGCGCAATTTCGAGTATCGTATAGCCGCGGGAGCGCCGGGATATGTCTGCGAATTCTATGACGACGTTTACACCTGGGAAGACGCAACCCCGGTCGTTTGCGATGCCGACGGTATCGATTTCGCTCTCGATCATCATAATACCGGATTCTTAAGCATAACCGGTATGATAACCGACAGGGAAGGTCCGGTTCCGGGCGCGGTCCTCTATGCTAATGACGAGGAGAGCAACCTTTACGTAACTTTGGCCGATATCGAAGGTTACTTCGCCTTTGAAGACCTTCCGCCGGGAGATTACAGCATCACCGCCACCGATTTCGGTGTCGAAGGAAGCTACCCGGGCGGAGTCGAAGTTGTATTCAACGACTATTACGGCGCCGATATTACCCTCGGAACTACGGATGTGGACGAAGGGAATGAAAATGTGATCCCGACGAGGACAGCCCTTGTGGGCAACTATCCTAATCCGTTCAACCCGCAAACTTCTATTGAGTTTGAGCTGTCAACTCCCGCGAATGTAGAGATAACTATCTACAATATCCGCGGTCAGATGGTGAACAAACTGGTCGAAGGTCAATTCGAAGCCGGTACACACGATGTTACCTGGGACAGCGTCGACGAAAATGGCAACGCTGTTTCGGCAGGCATTTACTTCTATCGCTTCACCGCGGGAGATATTGTTTCGATAGGGAAGATGACCCTGATCAAATAAAACCTCGGATCTTTACCTTTAAATCCCGTCCGCGAGGGCGGGATTTTTTTTGGGGGCATAGCGCCACTCGAGGATTCCGTGGGTTGATACCCTATGGGCGGACAAGAATCCACAGTTATTCTATAAGTGATGCTTTTTATTCCGACCGCAAGCGGCGGGGCGGCTATGAATGGAGATTTGATCACGCCCGCAAGGATTACCTGATAAACCGCCTCTATAAATAGGTCCGGATTGCAACATCACCTTCTCAAATAATACGGATTTCCCTGTAGAGGACGAATAATATTGACAATCATCCGCCGTTTTACTAATATCGTTAAGCTTTATGAAGATAACGGGAGGATTAAATGGCTGATGATAAATGGCATTCGGCTATTACCAGTATAAAAAAAGGCGAAATCGCCATCAGGGGTTACGATGTTACTAAGCTAATGGGCAACAGGAGCTTCGCCGAGACTATTTATCTGGTATTGAAGGGGGAATTACCCAATGAAGCCGAAGCGAAGATGTTCGAAGCGATACTGACAAGCTCGGTTGACCACGGAGTTACACCTCCATCGGTACTTGGGGCGCGGACAGTGGCATCCGGAGGAAATCCATTAAACGCGGCTATCGCCGGAGGCGTTTTAACAATAGGAGACAGCCATGGGGGTGCCATTGAACAATGCGCGAAATTTTTGCAGGACTGGGCGAAGAAATCGGGTGAGGTTGACGAATTGGCCAAAGAGCTTGTGCATGAGTTCGTTGCGGGAAAAAAAAGGCTTCCCGGATATGGGCACCGGCTCCATGATGTAGACCCCAGGACGGTGCGATTATTCGACTTAGCAAAAGAGCTGAATTTTTCCGGCAGGCATATAGAACTGGCCAAAGCGGTCCAGGAGAAGTTCACGGAGATTAAGGGGAAAAGTTTGCCTATCAACGTTGACGGCGGTATTGCCGCGGTTATCTCGGATATGGGTTTTGATTGGAGATTAGGAAAAGGATTTTTTATAATATCAAGGGTACCCGGACTGGTAGCGCATGTATACGAAGAAATTACCCGTGAACGCCCTATGCGTAAATTAGGGAACACAAATTGGGAGTATGACGGTCCGGAATTGCGCGAACTGTAAGATTGTGAAAAAAAGTACTTGACACTTTACTAACACAATTTTATTATAAGAATTCTTTTTCGGTGGAGTTATCACGAAAAAGAGCAAAAAAGAAGAGAATTACAGCGCTTACCGTCAGGTAGGAATGGCGGTAACGATTCCGATGTTAATGGCGGCGGGTCCGGCAATCGGATATTTTTTAGGTTCGTTCCTTGATGGCTATTTTGGGACGGAACCGTACCTGATGATTCTAACGATAATACTCGGATTCGGAGCCTCGTTTATGGAAACGCGGAATTTGATAAAGAGAACAACTCAGGAGAATTCGGACGAATAACTGGTAATGGGACTTGATTTTATAAACCGTGTCGCTAAAGCTTCCGTAATACTTGCGCTTATTCAATTACCTTTTGTAACTGTTTATTTAGGGTGGCAGATCGCATTGGGTGTTTTGCTGGGAGCGTTCTGGGGCGCGGCGAATTTGATGCTTATTAAATACATAGTAACCGGCGTTATTACCCCGAACCCAAAATCGAAAAAGAGAGCGTTAATACTCGGCGCTGTCAAATTCCCTTTATTGTATGGATTGGGGTACCTTTTGCTGATATCGGAAATATTCACGCCCGTAAGCCTGCTTGCGGGCTTTACTATAATATTCCTGGTAGCTTTTTTGAAAGCTCTGGGCCGCTATTTATTGGATAACAAGATAATATCGAGCGAGATGCCTAAAAATTTCAATAAGGAATAAACCGAATGTTAACATCGAAGTTGTTGCCTTATATACTTATAGCGAGCGAAGCCGGACATAAAGCCGCCGAACATGGCGCGGGCCATGGCGAACACGGAGGCCGCCCGGAACTGCCGCACCTGTTTTTACTGCTTAAATCGATTTTCCCGCATGCGGGGTGGGCGGAATGGCTGGAGCATTACCATCCGGTGGTGTTTTCGTTTATTGTTATAATCATCCTGTCGATTGTCGCCTACCGTTCAGCCAGTAAACGCGCGATGATACCATCGGGACTGCAGAACGCGGCCGAATGGATTGTCGAGGGACTCAGGGACTTTTTAATGGGTATTCTCGGGCCGCAGGGGAAAAAATTCATACCATTTTTAGGCACGCTTTTCATTTATATTTACGCGATGAATGTCTTCGCTTTAATTCCCGGAGGTTTTTCTCCCACTTCTAATTTGAATACGACTCTGGGTATGGCAATTGTCGTGTTCTTTTATGTTCAATACACGGGTATGAGGAAAAATGGCATCCTGGGATATTTACACCACATGGCGGGATCGCCTAAATCAGCGGTGGAATGGTTCCTGGTTCCGTTATTCTTGCCGTTGCATATTATCGGCGAATTGGCAAAGCCGGTAAGTTTAAGCCTTCGTCTTTTCGGTAATATATCGGGCGAGGATGTGCTTTTGGCGGTGTTTGTAGTATTGGGTATTTCGCTGTTGAACTTCCTGCCGGTGCCGGTTGGACTGCCGTTGCATTTGCCGTTTATATTCCTGGCATTGTTGCTGAGTTTTGTGCAGGCGCTGGTGTTTACTTTGTTATCGACGATTTATTTCGCCCTGATGTTCCCGCATGACGAGGAGCATTAGAATTAAGATAGAAGATTAAACTTGGAACTGTATAAAGAAGAAAGGTAAGGAGAATAAGGATGGACGCAGGAACAGCATTAGGTTTCGCACTTCCCATCGGTGTAGCCATGGCGGCTATAGGATCCGGTTTAGGTTTGGGTAAGGCGGTAGGTTCGGCGATGGAGGCTATGGGCCGTCAGCCGGAAGCCGCGGGCAAAATTCAGACCGGTATGATTATCGGCGCGGCATTTATTGAAGCGCTGACAATTTACGCCCTGGTAACCGTATTCATTCTTCAGGGTAAGATGTAGCGAGAATTACCATCCGGGTCCGCGCGGCGGGTCCGGGGGGAAGTTTTTGTTTAACCTAACTGGAGAGAGAATATGGGAGAGATAGCATCTTCTCTTGGTCTTGAACTCGGACAACTGGTAACTCACGCGCTGGGTTTCCTCCTGGCGGTCTGGATTCTGAAGAAATTCGCATGGGGACCGTTGCTTAATCTTCTTGATGAACGCAAGCAAAAGATCCAGGGCGAATTTGACGATATCGAGCGTCAAAAAGAAGAGATGACCAGGCTAACTGAAGAGTATCAAAAGAAACTCGATGATATAGACGCGGAAGCGAGAAAGCGTTTACAGGAAGCGGTTAGCGAGGGCCAGAAAATCGCCGCGGAGATAAAGGACCAGGCGAAAAACGAACAGAAGGAAATAGTAGCGAAAGCTAAACAGCAGATTGACGCTGAGATAGCTGCCGCCCGGACACAGCTTCGCAATGACATGGTAAATATGGCAATCCAGGCGGCGTCGAAGGCTATAGAAGAAAAGATGGATGATGAAAAACAGCGCAAACTAATCTCTGATTTCATTGAAGATCTGGAAGGCGTTAAATGATTGAACAGCAGGTAGCCAAAAGATATGCCGCGGCGTTGTTCACTGCCGCAAAGAGCAAGGATATGGTGGATAAGGTTTCCGAGGAGTTGAATCTTTTACGGAGTATCATAACCACTGACCGGGCGCTGATCAACTTTCTTGACGCGCCCCAGATAAAAGATGAGGATAAACTCAGCCTTGTAGACGCTATCTTTAAGGAGAATTTTTCCGAACTGGTATACAGCTTTGTTCGAGTGACGGTTGACAAGCGCAGGTCAACGCATATGATTGCCATCATTGACCAGTTCGCCAATTTATTTGAAGAGGAGAAGGGCGTTTTGAGGGTCAATGTAACCACAGCCGTTCCTCTTGAAGGCGACCTGCGTGATAAAATCAAATCCAAGCTTAAGGAGATCACCGGCAAGGAAATCATCCTGTTTCCGAGGGTAAACGAGAAGATAATCGGCGGGATGATAATCAATATGAAAAACCACGTTATAGATGGTTCGGTCAGGCACAGGCTGACCAATATAAGAAACCAGCTGATTGCGTTGAAGGTGCATTAAAATAGAAAAAAAGTAGTTAGTAGAAATAAAAGGAGCGAGTTATGGCTTTAAAGCCGGAGGAAGTATCTTCGGTAATACTAAAAGAGATTTCCAAATACGAAACTAAGTTGGAAATGGAATCTGTGGGGACAATCCTGCAGATTGGTGATGGTATTGCCCGTGTTTGGGGATTAGAAGATGCGATGATGTCCGAGCTGGTTATGTTCCCGAACGACGTTATCGGCATGATTCTCAACCTCGAAGAAGACAACGTTGGTGTGGCGATTTTCGGTGATGATACCGACATCAAAGAGGGCGATGAAGTACGCAGGACCGGACGTATCGCTTCGGTGCCGGTGGGAGACGCGGTTATCGGCAGGGTTGTAAATGCTGTTGGTCTGCCTATCGACGGTAAGGGTCCGATTCCGCTGGACGAGACTTACAATATCGAGCAAGTGGTGCCCAACGTGGTTCAGCGCCAGCCGGTAAAGGAACCTTTGCAAACCGGTTTGAAGGCTATCGACTCCATGATTCCGATCGGCAGAGGTCAGCGTGAGCTTATCATCGGCGACCGCCAGACCGGTAAAACCGCGCTGGCTATCGATACCATAATCAACCAGAAGGATACCGATGTATTCTGCATCTACGTAGCTATCGGTCAGAAACAGTCGACGGTGGCCCAGGTGGTGAAAGTTCTCGAAGACCACGGAGCAATGGATTACACGACTGTGGTCGCGGCAACAGCTATCGAGAAAGCTCCTCTCCTGTTTATCGCGCCTTACAGCGGATGCGCCATGGGCGAGTATTTCCGCGATAAAGGACAGCACGTGCTGGTAATTTATGACGACCTTTCCAAGCACGCTCAGTCGTACCGTCAGTTATCGCTTCTGTTGAGACGTCCGCCGGGACGTGAAGCGTACCCTGGTGACGTTTTCTACCTGCATTCACGTTTGCTGGAGAGGGCGGTGAAATATTCTGACGCGATGGGCGGCGGTTCATTGACGGCATTGCCTATTATTGAAACCCAGGCGGGTGACGTATCCGCATATATTCCCACAAACGTTATTTCGATTACGGACGGTCAGATATTTCTTGAGTCAGACCTGTTCTTCTCGGGTGTTCGTCCGGCGATTAACGTGGGTATTTCCGTTTCGCGCGTAGGCGGCAACGCCCAGTCGAAGGCTATGAAGCAGGTCGCGGGAAGGTTAAGGCTTGACCTTGCCCAGTACCGTGAGTTGGCGGCATTCGCCCAGTTCGGTTCGGATCTCGACGACGCCACTAAGGCGCAGTTGACTCGAGGCGAAAGGATGGTCGAGTTATTGAAACAGGGGCAGTATGTTCCGGTACCGCTGGAAAGGCAGGTATTGATCATCTGGGCGGGTGTTAATGGATACCTTGATTCAGTCAGTGTCGACAGGATAAGTGAATTCGAGATCGGGCTGAACAAGTTCGTGGATGATAAATACCCGGATATACTTCATACTATTGCCAAGGATAAAATAATTTCCGACGAGACCAAGGCCAAGCTGGAGAAGGCGGTTTCGGAATTCAAGGGCCAGTTCATGTCTTAACTTTAGACTATAACCGGAATAAGCTGATAATATGCGTGGAATAAGAGAAATAAGAAGACGGATTCGGTCCGTTGAATCGACAAAACAGATTACGAAGGCTATGGAAATGGTCGCCGCCGCTTATTTACGCCGTGCGCAGGCGAGAGTGGAAGCGGCGAGGCCATATTCCGAGAAACTGCGCCAGATACTTAACTCCCTGGCGGGCGCATCGGATATATCCCATCCGCTTTTCGAGCAGAGGGAAGTGAAGAATACGGCCATTGTGATGTTGACCGGCGACAGGGGTCTTTGCGGTTCGTATAACCAGAATGTTATACGGGCTACGGAAATCCTGCTTAAAGAGCATTCTCAGGATGAAGTGGAGCTGGTTACGATTGGTAAAAGGGGCCGGGATTATTTCAGGAAACGGGATTGGAAAATCACGGCTGAGCATATTGATTTCGGCGGCAGGCTCGATTTTGAGCGCACCCAGCAAATCGCGAAAGATGCCACCGAGATGTTCCTTTCGGGCGAAGTCGATGAGGTTAAGCTTATCTATACCAGGTTCGTGTCCGCGGTAACATTCAGGGTAACCGTTGCCGATTTCCTTCCAATTGCCAAACCGGAAGTGGAGGAAGGCGCCGCGTCATTGGATTATATCTATGAACCCGATTCGGAATCGATATACGCGGAGATACTTCCTAAATATATTGAGAACATGGTTTATATCGCCTTTGCCGAATCACTGGCAAGCGAGCATGGGGCAAGGATGATGGCCATGGGCAACGCCACCAAGAATGCCGAGGATATGATAGACAGCCTGACGTTGTTGCGCAATAAAGTCCGCCAGGCGTCCATAACCAACGAACTCCTCGACCTTGTCGGCGGAGCGGAAGCGCTCAAGGGATAATAGAATAGCCATGGCTTATAATTTTGAAAAGCCTCCAGTTGGTTTACACAACTAACGGGAGGCTTATTTTTTGTTTCATTCGCTGTAAGGGGCTTGTTGAAAGACGTGCTACCCTTTATGGAGAAGCACTCCACAGGAATTTCTAAACAAGCTTTCAGGGGACCACCCGGCGTTCATCAGCTCCCATCTGTTTCCACCAGGAAGACCATCGATAACCTACGGAAGTTATAAGCGGAAGTATCGGTAAAAGCCTGGCTATTTACCGCATCAAGAGTAATATGAAAATAGCCGGATTGGGCAGGGGTGGTTATGAATGTACGGTACCGTTTATCTCCAAGGTAATCCGGTTTGTACAGGGTATACTCGCCGCGGCCGACATGTACGGTAAATTCACCAGTCGTATCGCGGGCGAGGAACTCAACTGTGATTCCTTCTTCCGGATGGAACCGAGGAATGTTGTACAGTGAATCGAGACCTATTATGTCGTCAATATCATAGGCGAACTCGCCCCGGCTTAATGAAATAAGGTATAGGGAATCAAAAGCATTATAAGTAGAAGCGGCGGGTTTTTTCCCGGAAGCGCCGCCAATTTTATTCATTATCCAACCGTTGCGGGGTTCATAAGGAGTACCGAGACGTTCCAGAAACCCGGTAACGGAGACGAACTCGGTCACCTGCTTTTGAAGCCTGATGATAGTATCGGGTTCGGCGGATGTATCTTCGGCGATGGAATTAAAGGTGGTTATAATGGTATCGTTAACCGTAATCCATGCCTTGTCGAAGACGTCTATGGCGTTGGTGTCGCTGTATTCGGTTTCAATAATGTATTCTTTACCGCTCCGGACTAAATTCCTCCAGAAGTGAATAACTTCAACATCGTCCGAATAAGCGAACATGGTTGTTTCCGGTATCTCCAGGCTGACCAGTTTAGTTTCAAACAATGTGGTGAAATCCTTGGTGGCGATATCGGTTAACGCGTATTCATCGGTATAGGGTTCAAATGTGGGGTTTTCGCATGATGCGGAAATGACCGATAGAATAATCAGGAGAGGGATAATGTACTTCATTATTTCACCGCCTTAATTTCCTTTTTCATTTTCAGCAGTTCATCGCGGATGAGAGCCGCCTTCTCGAACTCGAGATTCTTGGCGGCACGGAGCATTTCCTCCTCGAGCATAACCATTTTCTCGCTTATGGAGAAGTCATTGTATTTTTCGAAATCAAATTTAACTTCTTCAGCCTGCTGGGTTTTCGAATCCGCGAAGAGGGTGGAGCGCATGATATCCTCGCGGGATTTGTATATGGTTTGAGGGGTTATCCGGTTTTCCTCGTTATACTTTTCCTGAATTTTCCTGCGCCTGTCGGTTTCATCGACAGTCTTTTTTATCGAATTGGTAATGTTGTCAGCATAAAGGATAACCTCACCGGCGAGGTTGCGCGCGGCCCTTCCGGCAGTCTGGATGAGAGAGCGCTCCGAACGCAGGAAACCTTCTTTGTCGGCATCGAGAATGGCCACAAGAGAAACCTCCGGAAGGTCCAGGCCTTCCCGCAAAAGGTTTATGCCCACCAGTACATCGAATTCAGCAAGGCGCAGGTCGCGCAGTATCTCCACCCGGTCGATGGCATCGATTTCAGAATGCAGGTATCTGACCTTGATGTCAAGTTTCTGGAGGTAATCGGATAAATCCTCAGCCATTCTTTTGGTAAGAGTTGTAACCAGGACCCGTTCATTGGCGGCAATCCGTTTCTTGATCTGCTCAACGAGGTCATCCACCTGGTTTTTGGCAGGTTTGACGGTAACAACGGGATCGAGAAGTCCGGTGGGGCGGATAATCTGCTCAACCACCACGCCATCGCATTTCTGGATTTCATAGTCACCGGGAGTAGCCGAAACATAAATCGCTTGATGCAAGAGCGATTCGAATTCCTCGAAAAACAACGGGCGGTTATCCAGCGCCGACGGCAGGCGGAAGCCGAAATCCACCAAGGTTTTCTTGCGGGACCGGTCCCCGTTGTACATACCCCGGACCTGTGGCAGTGTTTGATGGGATTCATCAATGATTGTCAGAAATTTATCGGGGAAAAAGTCGAGAAGAGTGTAAGGCCTGTCGCCCGGATTCCGGCCCGACAAGTGCCTGCTGTAGTTCTCGATTCCGGAACAATAGCCGATTTCCAGCATCATCTCTATATCGTATTTGGTCCGCGACGCAATTCTCTGGGCTTCCAGCAACATATCATTATCCCGGAAGTACTGAACCCTTTCTTCGAGTTCGGCTTCGATGTCTCCTATCGCTTTTTCAAGCTTCGCGCGGGTGGTAACGAAATGTTTGGCGGGGAAGATACCCATTTTCTGTATTTTGCTTTTCACTTCGCCGGTAAGCAGGTCAACCCTGGAGACGCGGTCGATTTCATCACCGAAGAACTCCACACGTACGCCGAAATCTTCATAGGCGGGATGAATCTCGACAACATCTCCGCGTACACGGAAGGTCCCGCGCCCGAAGTCTATGTCATTTCGGGAATAATGGATGTCGATCAAATCGCGCAGGAACCGGTTACGCTCGATATGTTGGCCGGTCTCGATGAAAACCATCATCTCTTTCCAATCCGACGGCGAACCGAGACCGTAGATACACGACACGGACGCAACGATAATAACATCTTCGCGGGACATCAATGAGGAGGTAGCTCTAAGGCGAAGACGGTCTATGTCATCGTTTATTGAAGTATCCTTCTCGATGTAGGTATCAGTGGAGGGTACGTATGCCTCAGGTTGATAATAATCATAATAACTGATAAAAAACTCCACCGCGTTATTGGGGAAATACGCTTTAAGTTCTCCGTACAACTGCGCCGCGAGAGTTTTGTTATGGGAAATAACCAGTGTCGGCAAACCGTAATTCGCGATGACATTAGCCATTGTGAATGTTTTTCCGGAACCGGTAACTCCCAGCAGAGTCTGGTATTTATCTCCGCGTTTAAGCCCTTCAGAAAGCTCCCTGACAGCATCAGGCTGGTCGCCGCGGGGTTCATATTCGCTAACTAAATCGTACTTGGCCATACCGATATTATAACAGAATTATTGAACTTATGGTTTCAATTCCTTGTGATTTGATCATTATCAGGTCTTATGCAACTCGCTTAATACTTCCCCGACCGTGTAATGTGAACCGGTCAATAGTATTATATCATCCGCGTCCGCTTTTTTCAATGCCGTTTGGAAAGCTTCACGGACATTAGGAATTACGACAAAATTCGCTTTTAAGGTTTTGGCCGCTTCCTCCAGGTCGGCGGGATCCGCCGCTCTCTCCGAAGAGGGCTTGGTTAATATAATGGATTGGCTGAATTTCTGTATATCCCACAGGATGTGATTATAGTCTTTGTCCGACAGAACGCCAAAGATAGTTATAATCTTTTTGCCGGGGGCAAGTTCTTTTATGGTATCGCGGATTACTTCGATACAGGCGGTGTTATGGGCCACATCAGCGAGCACCAGCGGTTTTTCCGATAATACCTGCAAACGCCCTTTCCACTTGACATCACGGAAACCCGCGAGAACAGCGCGGTCAGTAATTTTAACGTCCCTGTTCCTTAGAATTTCGATAGCGGTCAGGGCGGTCAAGGCGTTTTCAAGCTGATGCCTGCCCGGGAGGCCGACAAAGATATTGTTGTATTTGCGGGTTCTGGTGAATGCCTCGATATTGGTGCCTTTGAAGTTTAGATTTTTAACCAGCCACTGATTTTCATCATGTACGGAGATTAAATTAGAGTTCCGTTGCTTACATATTTCCCTAAGCGTTTTACGCACCCGCCGATCGCGTGAAGCGGTTATACAGGGCACCCCCGGTTTAATTATGCCGGCTTTTTCACGGGCGATAAGTTCAACGGTGTCACCGAGGGATTTGGTATGCTCGAGGGATATATTGGTGATGATGGATACAAGGGGCGTGATTACATTGGTGGCGTCAAGCCTTCCGCCCATTCCCACTTCAATAACCGCGAAATCTACCTCTTTCTCGGCGAAATACTCAAATGCCATAGCGGTGGTAATCTCGAAAAAAGACACGGGGATATCATCCATTAACTTGCGGTTTTTCTCGACGAAACGCACCACGAAATTTTCCTCGCAATTACGGTATCCGATACGCATCCTCTCGGTGAAATCAACGAGATGAGGCGAGGTTAAAAGGCCCACTTTGAATCCGGCGGCGGTAAGGATGGATTGGATAAAAGCCGCGGTCGAACCTTTGCCATTGGTTCCGGCGATATGAACGGTCGGGTATTTATCCTGGGGATTATCGATGGCATCGAGATACGCGCGAATTCGTTCCAGCCCCAGTTTAATTCCGAATCTCTCAATGGAATAAAGAAAATCGAGAGTTTCGCGATAGGTCATTTTTGTCCCGGTGGTTGTACTGCCATGTAATCGAGGGCAAGGGAGATGTTACGTTTCAAATCTTTGCGGTGGCTTATAAAATCAATAAAACCATGTTCGAGGAAGAATTCAGATGATTGAAAGCCGGGAGGAAGGTCCTGGCCAATTGTCTGTTTGATTACCCTCTGCCCGGCGAAGCCGAGAAGCGCCTGCGGTTCGGCGATTATTATATCGCCGAGGGAGGCGTAGGATGCCATAACTCCCGCGGTTGTCGGGTTGGTCAGCACAGAGATAAAGGGTATCTTTTCGTCGTAAAGAAGCGCCAGAAGGGCGGAGGTTTTAGCCATCTGCATAAGGGACAGGATACCCTCCTGCATACGGGCGCCGCCGGAAGATGAGATAATAATAAGCGGAATCCTTTTTTCAAGAGCGCGTTCTATGGAGCGGGCGATTTTCTCACCGACAACCGATCCCATGGAGCCGCCCACGAAGGTAAAGTCCATAACAGATATACTAACCGGCTTTTTATCGATATTGCCGGTACCGGTAATAACCGCGTCATTAAGGCCGCTTTTTTTGCGCGCCGCCTTGATGCGCTCGGTGTATTTTTTTGAATCCTTGAATTCGAGGGGGTCATCGGAAACGAGATTATCATCGAATTGCTCGAGCTGTCCGTCATCGAGAATCAAGCGGATATAATCCTGGCTGGCTATCCTGAAATGGAAATCGCATTTATTGCAGACCCAAAAACTTTTCTCGAGCTCTTTGACGTAGATAATTTCCCCGCAGTTTTTGCACTTGGTCCATAAACCGTCGGGAATTTCTTTTTTGGGCTCGCCTTTCTGGGGAGCTGAACTTTTCCTGAACCATTCCATATTAAAACGCCCTGGTCATTATTAACGCGTCTTCGTTCGGTCTACTATAATAATTTCGGCGGATATTCTCCACCGTAAAGCCGAATCTTTTATACAAATTAATGGCGGGTTGATTGCTTTGCCGGACTTCGAGCCAGCAGTAAGCACAACCGCGCTGTTTCGCGTCCGTAAATATAAATTTTAATAATTCAGTTCCCAAGCCTTTTTTTTGATATTTTGAATCAATAGCGAAATTCGCTATCTGGCATTCATCTTCGATTATGTATATAACCGCGTAACCGATAACCTGTTCGGCGGATTCAATTACCCAGTTGAACGAATATGAAGAATTGAGTTCGACGGCAAAGGAGTAATCGGGCCACGGATTAGAGAAGAGCTCATGCTCAAGCTCGATTATCCGGGGCAGGTCGTCAATAGTCATACCCCTGATGTTATAATCAACTTCGCGGTTCATTTTGGTTTTTTGGCGTCGGGTTCCCGGAGATAGCAGGGCGTTGAGTTTTCTATATCGAGTAAAATCCCCGAATTGTAGTTTTGCAAAGTTAACTCGGAAATACATCCAGTATCCGGGAAAAGGAGTTGTTTCCCCGCTAATGTAAACTTTTTTCGGAGGTTTTTATCCAGTTTACTGATGCCCGGGCCTGTAATTATCGCGTCATCGGGGATGCCCGAAACCACTTTTGCCCTGTCTAAAGTCGAAGGAATTTCAATTGTATCCAGTTTATTGTTATCCCTGCGATATACGGCCCTATAAAATTGCCCCCGGCGGGCGTCGATTATTGGAACTATTGTCCCGGGATTTTTTATCATGTTGGCGATAGCAAGCGTTGAGTGTATGCCGGTTATTGGAGTATTGAATGGATGCGCCAATCCTTTCGCCGCCGAAAGGGCTACCCGCAGTCCGGTGAAACTTCCCGGTCCTTCGATAAATCCAATGAGGTTGACATCTCCGGGCTTAATGCGGGCTTCATCGAAAACTTCTCTTATATAGGAATGCACGGTAGATGTTGAGCCCCTGCGGATATCGAATATTCTCTCCGCTGCTACCGAACCATCGATGGCAATCCCGGTTGCCCCTCTCTCCATGGATGTATCGATTACAAAAACTTTCATCTTTCTATCTCGATTTCACGAGTGGATTCATCGATGATTATTATTTTTATCTTAATTGCATTTCCCGGAATACTGCCCTCAAGTTTTTCACCCCACTCGATCAATGTTATATCGCCGCTTTCGAATAACTCATCCAGTCCAAGTCCCGCGAGTTCGGTTTCTCCCTCAATCCGATACAGGTCGACATGATTAACTATTAAGCCGCGGCCCGGGTATGTATTTACCAGGGTATAAGAAGGACTGCTGACTTCCGCAGCCGGGCTTAGCCGGGAGCAAATTCCGCGAATAAGCACCGTTTTACCGGCTCCAAGCTCGCCTGTAAAAGAAATAATATCGCCCGGTTTTAACTCTTCGGCGAGTTTAACGCCTAAGGCAAATGTTTCGTTTTCGTCAAAAGTCCTGCTTTTTAGGGCGCCAACCATACATCAGGCATTCTTAGGTTTAAGGGTTGCCACCGGCAAAACCATCTCCTGTATAGAGATTCCGCCGTGTTGGAAACTGTTCTGGTAGTAACGCTGGTACTCATGGAAATTAGTCGGATAAACGAAATAATAATCTTCCAGCGCAAATAAATATGTTGTATGCCCGGTGAAGTAGGGAAGGTGGTACTTTTCCGGTTTTTTCAAAAGGATGGCATGTTTCTCATCGCAGTTTAGATTGTCACCATATTTATATCGCAGATTGGTGGAAGTGTCCTTCCTGCCGTAGGCAACTGTGCCTTTAGTTCCCAGTATAGAGCCATGGTCGGTGGTTATAACGATAGTGCACTTTTTGGAAGAAAGCTCACGCAGTATGGTGTATAGCGGAGAGTGTAAGAACCAGGATTTCATAAGAGACCGGAAAGCCGATTCGTCGGGAGCGATTTCCTGCAGGATTTCGGATTCGGACCGGCCATGAGCGAGCATATCAATAAAGTTATAAACGATAGACAACATTGGAGTATTCAGGTAATTATCCAGTTTTTTCAGCAGGTTTTCGCCTTCAGCCTGTTCGAGAATTTTAACATATTTATGGTCGGTTTTAAATTTCAGTTTCAGTCTTACCAGTTGTTGTTCAAGAAACTGGCTTTCATGGCGGTTGAGAGAACTTTCCGAATCCCCGGGTTTGAAACTGTCAGGGATAAGTTTGCTGAACGAGTCCGGGAATAAACCGGAAAAGATGGCATTTCTCGAGAACGGCGTTGCGGTGGGCAATATTGAATAGTAAAGGTCGCGGTTGATATTATAATATTCATTAAGGAGCTCTTCGATAATAAGCCATTGGTCGAGACGCATACAATCTATTACAATAAACACCACCGGATACGTAGTATCCATAAGGTGGGGGGCTACGTATTTACGGATTATATCAACAGATAGCGTCGGCCTGTCCTCCGATTGCATCCAAGTGGGATAATTGCGATCGATGTACCTGCCGAACTCGAGATTGGCTTCCCGGTCCTGTCCTTCAACGGTCTGCTTCAAACCGAGGTCGGGGAAGTTATCAATTTCAATATCACGCCGGGCCAATGTCAGCCCAAGGTCAAGCCAGTCTTTCCAGTTCATGGGACCGGATAGCATCATGGATATCCTGTTGAAATCCTTGATATATTGCTGGGTCAGATGGTTGCCCATAATCTTTTTGGCTTCGAGGAATTTTTTAGTCAGGGATAAAATCTGGGATGGGTTAACCGGTTTGGTAAGGTAATCATCTATTTTTTTGCCGATAGCTTCTTCCATAAGGTGCTCTTCCTCGGATTTAGTTACCATAACCACCGGCAGGGCAGGTTGAATATCCTTGATTTCCTCGAGGGTGGTCAAGCCATCCTTTCCGGGCATCATCTCATCTAATAGAACAAGGTCGAAAGCCTGCTCTTTGACCATGTTTATAGCGTCATCCCCATTGGCGGCGGGAGTTACATCATAGCCTTTTTCCTTGAGAAACAGTATATGGGCTTGAAGCTGGTCGATTTCATCATCGACCCACAATATTTTCTTTTTCATTACGAACCTGTTTCAGTTTAAGTTGCCGGAAGCGTTATTTCAAAGGCGGTTCTCCGTGCCGGCACGCTTTCAACCAGCCGTATTTTACCGCCATGATACTCTTCTATAATTCTCTTGGCAAGCGTTAATCCCAGTCCCCACCCGCGTTTTTTACTGGTAACGCCGGGATAGAATATCCGTTTCTGCATACGAGGGGGTATGCCCCTGCCATTATCGGATACTATTAACTTAACGCAGTTTTTATCCTCGCATGGTTTGGTTTCCACCATAATCCTGCCGAAGTCCGGTTTGATGGCTTCAAGAGAATTCTTCACCAGGTTTTCAATAACCCATGAGATTAACTCGTCATTAACCCTGACCTCTTTGACTTCGCCATATCTGCCAATAAGGTCGACGCCTTTTCCCTGGTTGGGAATCCTGGTGGTAAAGTAATCAATAACCTCGTTAACTATCTTGTTGATATCCGCGTTTTTAAGTTCAGGGATCGAGCCGATTTGTCCGAACCTGTTAGCGATCTTCTCCAGCCGGTGTACATCGCTGAGCATTTTATCGGTAATGTCGGAAATATTCATTTCCTCCAATCCCGCCGCGGGCGAATCACCTTCTTTAATTTTCATCCTGATGAGTTCAAGCCAACCCAGAAGCGAGGAAAGGGGGGTACCCAATTGATGAGCGGTCTCTTTAGCCATACCCACCCAGATAGACCTCTGTTCACTGCGTTTAATATTCCGGAAAACGAAAATAGCTATCCAAACAAAAGCGGCAACGACGGCTCCTTCTACAAACGGCATCCAGCGCAACTGCTGTACTATAGGCGAGTCGCCGTAATGCAGGTAATGAATGATGCTTTTTCTATCCTCGCCATAGTATATGGGAATCGGGTTGTACATTTTGTCCATTTCAGCAAGGATTGTTTTAAGCTTATCCTTTGATTTCATCGTGGTATCATCGGCGGCAATTCCAACACCCTTCCAGAACTGGGGATCATTTTGGGGGTCGGTGATTATAATGGGGAAATTGCTTTTCTGGATAACTTCCTCGAAGATAACATTTATCTCCGGGCCGGACGATGGGTCGGAGGCGGCTAATTGCCAGAGCCGGGCGTAAACCCCCGAAATCCTGACCACGTCTTCTTTAAGGCCATTGATGATGTTCTGGGTGTATAAAACGAAGACCATCACGAAACCGGCCATCCCTACAATCAAGAACAGCTTGAAGAGCAGAGTGTATTTGGTATATGCCGGTGAACCTTTAGGGAATATTTCCATTTTTATTTACGCTTCGATGTATTCGATTCCATTCATGTAACCGCGAAGGACCTCCGGTATTTTAATCCGGCCGTCGCGAGTCTGGTAATTTTCTATAATGGCTATCATGGTCCTCGGCAAGGCCAGCGCGGAACCGTTTAAGGTATGCACAAACATGGGTTTGGTATCCGGCGACGGCTTAAACCTGATGTTCGCCCTGCGCGCCTGGAAATCCTCAAAATTCGAACATGAGGATACCTCCAGGTATTTATCCACTCCCGCGGAATAAACCTCGAGGTCATAACACTTGGCGGCGGCGAAAGATAGATCTGCTGTACACAGGATAGCTTTTCTATACGGAAGGTTCAACGTCCTGAGTACATATTCGGCTTCTGATGTAAGTTTTTCCAGTTCGTCATAGGAGTTATCCGGGTGGCAGATTTTAACCAACTCCACTTTATCGAATTGGTGTACGCGTATCAATCCGCGGGTGTCTTTGCCGTGGGAGCCTGCTTCCCTGCGGAAACATGGCGTATAAGATTCGTAATATATGGGAAGCTGATCCGCGGTCAGGATTTCGCCCTTGTGAAGATTGGTAACCGGAACTTCGGCGGTCGGAATCAAGAACATGTCATCGGAAGTGGAGTACATGTCATCTTCAAGCTTGGGAAGTTGGCCTGTTCCGGTCATGGTCTCGCGGGTAACCAGGTAGGGGACTCGCAGTTCACAGTAACCGTGTTTTTCACGATGCAAGTCCAGCATGTAATTGATAAGCGCGCGTTGAAGTTTCGCCCCGGCTCCTTTTAGAACAGGGAAACCGCTTCCGGAGACATTAGCTCCCCGGGGCAGATCGATAATATCGAGTATTTCGCCGAGTTCCCAATGAGTTCGAGGTTTAAAATCAAAGGCGGGTTTTTCTCCCCACTCGTCGATTTTCATGTTATCTTCCTCGCCGCCGCCTACAGGGGTATCCGGATGGGGGATATTGGGGATGGTCAGCAGAGCCGATGATAATTTCTCCCCGACTTCCCTCAACTCGTTATCCATATCCGAAATCCTGTTGGAAACTTCTTTCATTTTCTTCACGATATCGCCGGCATCTTCACCCTTCTTTTTTAATTCGCCGATCTTCTTACTGGCGGTATTCCTCTCGGCTTTGAGAACTTCCACTTCATTGATGATTTCCCGGCGTCTTTTATCGAGGTCGAGGATAGCATCAACATCGCCGCTTTCTTTTTTATTATTAACGGCTTCTTTAACTCGTTCCGGATTTTCCCTTATGAATTTTAAATCCAGCATTTATTATCAGCTCCTGTAAACATTCTAAAATCGAATGGTTGTCAATTCCCGTATGAAAGCCTCTTGGTCCAAAAATTAAGCATACCCGACAATATAATTGTGAAATCGGTCAGCATGGACATTTGTTCGAGATATTTTAAATCCTTATCAAGACCTTCCCTTGAAAAAGAGATTCCCTTATCGTTTCTTCCGAGCAAGGAGGCAAAACTTATAATGCCTGGTTTTACAGCCCAACGACGCTTATACAGGGGATGTTCCGCGGATAGCTTTTTGCCCCTTTCCAGAGGGTCGGGTGTCGGGCCCACCAAGCTCATTTTTCCCGTTAAAACCGAAATAAGCGCGGGAAGGCGTTCGAGCCCGGTAAACCTTAAAAATCTTCCCCAGAAAGATTCGGGCTTGTGATAAATCAATTTATCAATGTCTCCGCTGAATTCCATGTTCGATACGCGGAACTTTGGTATCCTTATAATTTCCCGCCCCTGCCCATAATAAGAATTGAATATGAGGGGGTTGCCGCCTACATTCAATTTAATCATGATAAATGAAATAATAAACATGGGGGAAGTTATAATCAAGAGGAACGCGGAAACTACAAGATCCGTCAACCTCTTAGCGCCCCATTCCCATGTCCGCAGTCTGTCAGGATATATTTTTAACATTTCCGTATAATAAAGTTTTTCGGTTTTCAGTCCCCGAATATAGTTTTTCATTTCGGGGAAGATCTTGAACTGGATTTCCATCAAGTTGCCAAGACGGACAATCTCGTGAATGAAATCGCTCTCTTCGCCGGATTCAAGGATAACTATATCCGTAACCCGGTATTTTTTAATCAGGCGGCTTAAATCAGCGATATTTCCGAGGGCATCCTTATCCTCCTCATTAATGCCGATTCTGCCGACAATCTCTACGGCTAAATTAGGTTTGTCGCTCAATACGCGTTTGAACCATTCCTCCGTTTTCGATGTACCGATTATGAATGTGCGCCTTTTAAGTTTTCCGCCTGTATACCGCATGGCAATAAGTTTCAAGATGATTCCCCTGGAAAATCCGACGCAGGTTATAATCAGTATAGCGTAAATGGAAAGGTACAACAACCAATCTATATTGGATGATGAAAAATCAAGCGAAAGGACGATAAATACCGCAATCCCCAATAAAACCGACTTCGTAAGTTTTATCAACTCAACCCTGAAAAACCGGTCCCAGGTGAAATCATACTGTCCGAGTATACCAAAGAGAAACAGCCAGTAAAATGTTATCCAGACTAACCCCGGTATAAAATCCATCAGCTGCAGGGGAGTGGTAACCTGAAATATTCCAGAGGAATATTTGATGAAATAGAATGCCAGGAACGCCAGGTTTAACCCGAGGGTATCAGCGAACAGTAAAACCAGTTTTTCCCTGACATTGGCGAAATTCCTGCTAAGGTGAACACCGAAGACCAATAGTAAAAAGGCTACGACTACCACGGTGATAAGCTTCCATGTGGAATCGGAACTGAGATAGAGGATATTTCCCAGAATAGCCAGCAGAAAGCATATAGCGAAAATTCCCCAGACGGCTTTACTGCTCCGGATTCCGAGATTTACCAGCCGGTGGGATGTGTGGTCTTTGCCGCCCTGGGAGAGCGAACGGCCTTCCCGAAAGCGGGTGAAAGTTACAAAGCTGATATCGAAAAGAGGGTAACTCATAATCAAAAGCGGAGTAAGCAAGTCCTGCGGATTGGGATGGGATATCGCGAAAACGATACCCATGGAAGCCAGGGAATAACCGAGGAACATACTCCCGGCGTCTCCGAGGAATATCTTGGCGGGATTGAAATTGAAATACATAAAACCGGTGAGGGCGCCCATTAAGGCTACGCCGGTTATCACCAGGAATGTTTCATTGGAAAGCATACCCAGTACCGCGAAACCGAGGGCGGCGCAGAATGATATACCTGAACACAAGCCATCCATATTATCGAGAAAATTCAAGGCGTTCATCAGGGTAATCATCCACATGCCGGCGATAGTGAAATCAAGGGGGGTATTCATTAGGATACCACCCGCCCTGCTGAAAGTTAAAAAAAGTATCGCGGTGAGTATCTGCCCGAAGAGTTTACTGCCGGGGGTCATACCCAGGCCATCGTCTATAAGCCCGATGATTGTAATCATTATGGCTCCGGCGGTAAACCCGGTGAAAACTCCGTCGAGTTCGATGGACGATACGACATATCCGAGGGCGAATGCTACGGCGAATCCCAGAAATACCGCCATGCCTCCCAGCAACGGGGTGGGGACAACGTGTATTTTGCGCGAGCTGGGTTTATCTAAAAAACTGGTGCGATGCGCTGTTCTAATAGCGACAGGCGTTAGGCTGAGGGCTGATATAAATGACAGGAAAAGAATCGCTATAAGCAGATACATCCGTTTACTCCGCTTATTTTTTATAATATTCTATTATCTGCTGTATCGTCGTCCGCAAATCGATCTGGGGCGAATAACCGATATAATTCGATATCTTGGTGATGTCCGGCACCCGGCGGCGCATATCCTCGAAACCGGAAACGTACGCTTCATCATAAGGGATATATTGAATTTCCGAATCGCTTTCGGTCATTTCTTTTACAAGTTTAGCCAGGTCTTCAATCGTTATCTCGTCGCCGGTGCCGATATTGAAAACCTGACCGATAGCTTCTTCCTTTTTCATAAGCTCCTGCAAACCCCAGACGACATCGGAAACATTTGTAAAGCATCTCGATTGTTTTCCATCTCCGAAAACGGTGATAGGGTGCTTGAGCAACGCCTGCTGAACGAAATTTGGAACGACCATACCGTATCTTCCTGTTTGGCGCGGTCCAACCGTGTTGAAAAGCCGGGCGATGATGATGGGCAGTTTCTTTTCATGATAATAGGCAAGGCCCAAAAATTCGTCAATAGCCTTGGAACAGGCGTAAGACCAACGGCTTTTTATTGTCGGACCGAATACCGAGTCGTTGTCTTCCTGAAACGGTATATTATCGGATTTGCCATACACTTCCGAGGTTGACGCGATCAATGTTCGCTTTTTATAGCGGTTCGCCAGTTTGAGCACAATCTCGGTTCCGATTATATTTGTTTCGATAGTTTCAACCGGATTTTCAATTATCAGGCGAACACCCACCGCGGCGGCGAGATGATAGACAACATCGCACTCCTGTATCAATTCCGTCATTAACGGTTCATTCAATATGGTGTCAATGTGAACTGATAAATCGGGATTATCGCGCAAGTGTTTTATATTTTCAAGTTTACCGGTCGACAGGTTATCGACGATAATTACTTTATGTCCCTTTTTCAGAAGGCTTTCGGTAAGATGAGAGCCGACAAATCCGGCTCCTCCGGTTATAAGAGACACCATCGGACCTCCAAATCCTGCTAAGGTGATTTATTTATAATATCGGCGGCTTCCAGCAGGGATTCCACTATGTAATCCGCGTATTTCTCGGCGCCGTCGTTGCGTATAAAATCGTTTTCGCGTACTAAAATAGTCCTGCATCCCGCGTTCCTGCCGGCAAGCATATCAGAAACCATATCGCCAACGAGGTAGGACTGTTTCAGGTCTATATTGAATTTATCCTTCATCCGGGTCAGCATACCGGTCTTCGGTTTCCGGCAGTCACAGTTGTCATCGGGATGATGGGGGCAATATACTATATCATCTATGACAATTTCAAGCTGTTCCATCACATTCCGGAACCAGTCGTTCAAGGATTGGAAATCCTCTTCTGTATAATAACCGCGGGCAATACCGGACTGGTTGGTGATGACGATCTTCAGGTAGTCTTTTGATATCTCCTTTAGGCCATCCAGGGCGCCGGGCAAAAACTCGAACCGGTGATACTGGTATGTGTATTTCCGGTCCCTGTTTATAGTTCCATCCCGGTCGATAAAAACAGCTTTTTTGATATTGCCTGGGCTCATTTACATTTCCTAAACGGTAGAACGGAAGTACTCGACCGTTTTCAGTAATCCCTCATCTAAACCAACAGTAGTTTCGTATTTAAGGTTTTCTCTGGCAAGGGATATATCCGCGAGGGAACGCTTAATATCTCCAGGTTTGGAATCAGTATAGATCGGTTTTATCTCGGAGCCTATTATCGAATTCAGTTTGCCCATGAGAATATTTAAGCTGTACTCATCTCCGCAGGCAATGTTCATAACTTTGCCCACACCGCCTTCGCTACGGCATGCGAGAAGATTGGCATTGACTACGTTGTCTATGTAGGTAAAATCGCGGGATTGTTCACCATCGCCGTAGATTGTCGGTTGCTTCCCTTTAAGCAGAGCCGTAATCATTTTGGGAATCACCGCCGAGTATTGTGAATAAGGATTCTGGTTGGGTCCGAATACGTTAAAATATCTAAGGGCAACAGTCTCCAGACCATAAAGCTGATAGAATATCCGGCAATAATTCTCACCGGCAAGTTTGCTGATGGCGTAAGGCGAAAGGGGAGAGGGAGGCATGCTTTCGTTTTTGGGCATAACTTCGGTATCGCCGTATATCGAAGAAGAAGAAGCATATACAAATCTTTTTACCTTATGAAATCTCGCGGCTTCGAGCAGGTTCAATGTACCGTTAATATTGACTTCATTGGACGTCAGGGGGTTGTCAATCGACCTCTGCACCGAAGGCAGTGCGGCCTGATGCATAACATAATCAATTCCCTGCACCGCCCGATTAACGGTCCAGAAATCCCGTACATCTCCTTCGATAAACTCAATTTGGTCGAGTATCGGCTCTATATTGGAACGGCGCCCGGAAGAGAAGTTATCAATAACCCTCACGGATTTACCCTGTTCGATTAACTTCCTTACGATGTTCGACCCGATAAAACCGGCACCGCCCGTAACCAGATATTTCATGCTGTTCCTACTCCGTATCCAATCGTTCGATACTCGGCGCTACTCATTTTCCCGGTGAAAACCTCTCATATTGAGGAATTGAAAATCTTTTTCCGCCATCAATGTTTCGTACAGATCTTCAATATCTTTTACCAGGCGCGTATACTCCAGATAAGGATATACTTTATTGACAGCGAGAGCGCCGAATTCATTTCTTTTTTCGTTATCCTGCGATAATTTCTCGATTTTGCGCGCCAATTCCACGGGGTTCAGCGACGGCACCACGTATCCATTAACCCCGTCATCTATAAGCTCCCGGACGCCGCCCACATCGGTGGATACTACCGGGACACCGGCGGTCATCGATTCTATGACCGCCACAGGCAAACCTTCATTTAATGAAGAAATAACCGAAATGTCAAGACCTGAATATATCTTTTCCAGGTCGCGGCGGAAGCCGGTGAAGATGAATTTATCCTCCAGGCCTTCGTCCCTGATTTTTCTCTCGACAGCGTCCCGGAGTTGCCCGTCGCCGACGATTACGAATTTAATATTATTCGATTTAATTCGGGCGGCGGCATCCACAAGCAGGGCATGGTTCTTAACCGGGACCATACGAGCTATACTTCCCACCAGTATAGTATCTTCGCCAATACCCAGCTCGCGGCGGAATTGCCCCTTGTATTTTTCAGTTTCGGTAAAACGTTTCAAATCGAGGCCAAGGTGAATCGTTATAATTTTCTCCGGTTTGGCGATTCCCCCGGCAATCAAATCACGTCGTACTCTATCAGAGACCGCAATCAGGCAGTCAGATCTCGCCGCGAGAATCCGTTCAAGGGTGGCAAAAAAACCGGTCTTAGCTTTACCCCAGTATCCTTTTAAGGTGTGGCCGTGGAATGTATGAACCACCTTCGCGCCACCGGCCATAATTGCCGCGCTCCTGCCCAGAAAACCGGCCATAGCCAGGTGGGTATGTACGATATCGGGTTTTTCGCGCCTGATCAATTTGTATAATTTATACAGGGCGACCAGGTTCTTTAAAGGGCGTACTTCCCGGCTCATTTCAGGTATAACAACTGAACTTATTCCCCTCGATTCAAGCAGATAATCCATACTGCCCTCGCCCTCTTCGACCGAACCGCGCACCAGCAGTTTCTCAAACCGGGAATTATTCATATGTTCAGTCAGATAAGTAACATGAAAGGATGGCCCGCCAACATTCATGCGGGATATAATACGCATCACCTTAATTTTCATAATCAAACCTTAAATAGCTCCAGCTGTTTTTCTTTCAATAACCTGACATACAATTCATCATAACTTTCGACCGTGCCGGTAATTGAAAATTTATCCACGGCTCTTTCTCGTCCGGCTTCTCCCATCTCTCTCCTGACGGCATCATTTTCAAGCAGGTATTTTAGCTTTTTAGTGAATTCATTTATATTGCCTTTATCGATTAAAAAGCCATCGATGCCTTCCCTGATAACTTCAGGCAATCCTCCTACCCTGAAAGCGACCACCGGCGTTTTCATGGCCATCGCTTCCGCGGCTACTATTCCGAAGGACTCATCATGGGACGTCATCATAAATACTTTCCATTGCGTTAGTTTTTGCCGGACTTCCTCCTGGGAGCATCTGCCAAGGAATTCCACCTTTTCCGCAACTCCCAACTCTCCCGATAATCTATCCAGGTTTGCTCTTTCAGGCCCCTCGCCGATGATTTCGAGTTTTATTCCGGGGAATTTAACGGCTACTTTTTTTAATATTCTCAATTGGTATTCATATCCTTTGTGACTATATAGATTACCAACCGAACCTATAACCATTCCTTTTCCCTCAATTGTCTCGCCATTAAAAAACGATGTATCAACACCATTGTATATGGTGATAAATCGCTTCGCTTTCAGTTTCTCGATATTTTTCATCCTATCGGTGGTAATATCGGAAACGCCGACGAGCGCGTCATCGAAACGGGCGGTAAACCGATCGAGAATGAATCTAATATCTCCCGAATTTTCATTGATGTGATAATGCCTTGTGGCTATCAATACCGGAACTCCGGCTATCCTCCCGGCGATACGCCCTAAAACCGACGCCAATAGAAGATGAACATGGACGATATCCGGTTTCAAACTTTTGATTATGCTCAATACTCTGAAAAATATGAAGGGATGTTTTCTTCCGTTCATAGAAAGATCATAGACGTACCCTCCGTTTTGCTCTATATCGCCGGCGAGAGTGCCTTGCTTATCGAGATAGGCGACGTGGATTTCATAGCGGTCCTTATCAAGATATTGCGCGATATTCGAAAGGAGGACTTCCGCGCCGCCGATCTCAAGTTCATTGATTATGTGGAGTAGTTTTATTTTGCGTTTCATTTACACGTTTAACTTCTTTGAATCATCAACAATTCGCGCGCGGCGGTTGCTACTTCCTCAGGGGTTACGGGTTGCAGGCATATATTGCGGGGCATATAACATTTACCGCTGTAGCATGGCCCGCATAAAACTTCCCGGTAAAGAACCCGTACTTTTTTACCCAGTGGCATAAATGCTTCAATATCTGAAGTACCCATTATCGCCACTACAGGTGTTTTTAGGCCGGCGGCTAAATGGGAAGGACCACTGTCATTGCCGATTAATAACCTAGCTTGTGAGACGATAGCAATAAACTCAGTCAAATTTATTCCTCCAGCTAGTACCGTAGCTTCACAATCCATGTGGGAGGCAACTTCTCGGCAAAGTTCGCTTTCATTGGCAGTTCCACAAATAAATGGTTGATATCCGAATTCATCGAAAATCAAGTCCCCCGCACGAGAGAAATTTTTAGACGACCACCTTTTTCCTTCCCAACTGGCCCCGGGAGCAATAATAAAGTACTTCCCCATCTCAATACCAAGATCTTGGAATTTATGGTATAAACCGTGTTTCCATTCGTCTTTTACGAATACAGACATTTCATCAGTAACGATTTTTACTCCAATTGAATTAAGGGCCTTTAATATTTTATGTTGATCATGCGTATACTTATAAAAGCGCGGGGAACGGTTTCTGATCATTAATCTATAGATGTTGATGGTGTCTTTCAAAGCGTACCTTTGCTTTTCCATCCTGAATGAGGCGAAAATATAAAATATAGCTAATACCAGAGTGAATAAATCCGTATATAATTCCACGATTAAATCATAGTTACTTCTTCTCAGTTTTATGAGTAATGTAAAAGCATCACGCAGACGCTTAAACAAAGGAAAATCTGGGTTTTTTCGCGAATTATGGAAAGGTATGATTCTGTTAACGTATATATTGGATTCTAATAATGGAAGATAAACTTTATCACATACAACTGTTATCTCGGAATGAGGGAAATTATGCCTTAGGTTAGAATACAGCGGTGTAGATATAACCGTATCTCCCAAGAAGTCGTTATTAATTACCAGAATTTTCTTTATTGTATCTGGATTTTTAATTCGCCGTGGAATATTCAGGTAATACAGAACCATCGATATTACTTTTATGAAAAACCGAAGACTTTTTATCTTTTTCTTTAAAAGAAAATTCATATTCTACTTAATATGGCAGCAGTTACAAGGACACCAAATTTCCTGACTTTTTTACTAAAAACGATACTATCTCAACCAGCGATCTTACGCTTCGTATTCTTATATTCAATTACTCCCATCCTCGAATATACATCAATGAGTAACACTTTTATTATTTAGTATCTTAAAGGAATCAAATATTCCCCTCAAAATAACCCTTATTTTTCCAAACCTACCATAGACAACAAGCTTTATCAAGGAAAGAAAGGTTCGGATATTTAAAATAAATAGTTGCCGTGGTTTGAAATACCGCCTGGTGATAACATAGTTTGTCCGATAAAGAAAATATAATTTTTTATTATCCATTTCCGCCGTTTTAAAAGAGGAGCTTTCTTTATGGTATACTATACTATTGGGCGCGAAGGCCAGTGAGTACTTTTCCTCTCCCCGTTTAGCCCAGTCAAACTCTTCGCCGAACATAAAATAATTCTCGCAAAGCAAGCCTACATCTTCTACGAATTCCCTTCTTACGAACATGGATGCGCCCATAACATAATCCATGTCTCTCTCGATACTTTCAGGTTGGAGATTTGGTTCGTATTTTCCGCCTTCGCCGATATGGGTAAACCATCCGGTTCGCTTATTGTATTTCGCCCCACCGAGAGCCTGCACTGTATTTTTCTTATCATGATAATACAGAATGGTGGAACCGCAAATTCCAGCTTTTTCCTTTCCATCGGTCCTTTTTAAAAGCTCTGCCAAAGCCGAGGGATGAACTACTGTATCATTGTTCAGTATCCATATATATCCACACTGCTCATCTTTCAATGAATATCGGATTCCGATATTATTACCTCCGGCATAACCCAGATTGTCAGGGGATTTGATTAGAATCAATTGTCTTTGATTGTTATAACTATCGAACGAGGCGGTACCGAGGATATAAGAACATTCATGGAAATCTAATTGATGATTAGTATTCGCGTTTTCCTCCAACCATACCGTTATGCGTTCAATGGAATCATCAATAGAAGCATTATCGATTATCAAAATGCGTAACTCTGGGTAGTCGATTTCCAGTAAACTCTGAAGGCATTCTAAAGTATCTTTCCAGCCATTATAGTTAAGTACCAGTATATAAATCCTAACATTCATAACTTATGTGCATTTATTGGTTGCGCGCTCTAATTATAAACTGGTTTACAAAGAAATCGGAAAACATCCCTAATGTAATTTTATTAAGAATGTGCATTTTGGTCCCCGAAGGCGGCATGTTTCCCAGTACCGCATCGACTTTCATGCCTGAGGATTCCATGAGAGCAACAGCGGTGTCCCGGACGAAGAAGCGCAAATGAGTTTTGTCGAGTAATCCCTCTTCGGTATAATCGAAGCGTCCGCGGAGAACCAATGGAATAATGACTTTCAAATTTCTTAGATTAGGAATGCTTGTAATAATAACACCATTTTCGGTAAGTAATTTATGCAATCTGGAAACAATCTTCCACGGATTAACGAGGTGTTCCAGAATATCAAGGCAAAGGATAACATCGATGCTTGAAGGCTGTACGGGCAATTCCATTTCCTCGATATTGCCGATGTATACTTCATCAAGGCGTTGCTTTGCCTTTTCCCCGGCGGGATGGAATAACTCGGCCCCCGCCGCCCATTCCATATCGAATGTATTCTTAATCCACTCGGCAGTCGTTCCCGTTCCACAGCCAATATCGAGCAGACGTTTTGCTCCGGGGGGAATAAGGGATTTGATCTCTTCCCTTACCAGGGAATAATATTCGATTTTCTTTTCGTCATACATATTATCTGTTTTTTATCAGGCTGTACAGGATCTGTTTATCCTCCGCCTGCAGTGTTCTTTTCCAGAAGTGCAGGATGAGCAATGTCAATAATATCAGGCATAAAACCGTTTTATATACAATACCGGGAATCAGAGAAATTCCGAATGCTACTGCAATTGAAATTACGATCAGTATATCAAATAATGGTTTATCTGTAATAAATTTACTCGTGGTTTTAGGATTCAATCTATGATAATTGAAGTTTAGCAGATAATTATCCAAAATAACTCTAACAACCCAGGCGATTGCGACCCCGTTAATCCCCAACCATTTCACTAAAAACCACAAGATAAGGAGATAGATAGGTAGTTCAAAGAGATGGATTTTCGCGCTGACATCGGGTCTTCCCAGCGCCTGTATAGCGTTGATAGGGCTATACGCAAGGGTATTTATCAAAACCCCGAGTGATAAAAGCTGGAGAATAATAGCGCTGTTTTGGGCAAATTCGGTTCCCAACCAAAAATCCATAAACGGTTCGGCGAATATTATCGTCACGACGACAACTGGAGCAACTATTATGATTAAATACTTAATCGACTTTTGGTACAATTCATCCAGTTTATCGATATCGGTCCGGGAATACGCGCTGAAGGCCGGGAAAAGAACCCCTAACAGCGCGAAAGGTACTATAAGCACTTTAGAAACAAGTTCAAAAGGGGTTACATAAAAAGTAACGGCGCTCATGGTAAGTAACGCGCCAACAATAAACCTGTCCATGTAAACCATAATAGGGCCTACTATATTACTTACCGTCAACCAGCCGCCGAAACTCAGCAAGCTACGAGCAAGGTCCATGCTGGGCTTGCGGGGATATTTATACCTCGATATACTTCCGTGGGCGAATGCGATATATAAAATGAAGGCAAGGATCCTCCCAACAATCAACACTGCTGTTACGTAAAATAGATTCACGCTGTAGGGGACTATCAATAATGGGCCCACGAAAGTAAAAATGCTTGCGGGAATCTTTACCGCGTTCAACAAACCGAATTTCTGCTGTGCTTCCAGTACTCCCTGGGCTCCCGCCGTGCAAATTACCCATGGTATCGAAAACGCGAGCAGATAAAAAGCCCCGGTTGTTTCTTCGGCCAAAGCGGAAGGAATATTAAAAACATGTTGTACCAGCCACGGCGTAACCAGAAACGCGGTAACGAAACCAAAGACTCCCAATCCGGCAAGCATAAACATGGAAGAATAAAATATTGATGGCACAAGTTCATATTCTTTGCGGGCGAGGGTTTCGGCTAAAAACTTGGTTGTAGCCCTGCTTATTCCCATATCGAATATTCCGAAATAACCAACGACCATCCATGCCAGCGCGAGTACTCCAAAACGGTCCTTGCCTAAATAATCAATCAGAATCGGAATTGTAAAAAAGGCGGCCAGGAGAGGAACCCCCCTTCCCATTAAATTGAACAGGGTATTTTTTGCAAGAACCTTTCCGGCCAGGTTGATCCCACCCTCGATATTTATTTCCGCCTTTCCGTTATCTTTTTGATTCATATGTTAACTTGTTTATGGCTGTAGAGTAATAATCAGAAACGGCGATAAGAAGTCCGAGGAATATCGGAAACCTGTAATGGTAAATATGCATGGCGAAAAATGACGCTAATCCCATAGCCGCGGCGAACATGGCAATTGCCCGCGTGATGAGAACCTGTTCATCTGAAATCCTAATCAACTTCGCGGGGGTTGCCCTCCAGAACAATAGCATAAACAATGCTAAACCGCACAGAAATGTCGGTAATCCCCCTTTTAACCAGAACCCAAGCCACGTATTATGCGAAGAACGCGGAGGGATGAATGGTTCTTCCGACAGCGGCCAGGGTATAAAAACCGGCCATTCCGAACCCCATCCGATTCCCAGGATTGGATGATTGATCAACTCAAGGAGGCCGTTGTAAGATTCCCAAATACGGTAAAAGTTCGATGATTCCGCGCCCTGGACATCCGCGAGATTAATTTTAATGTCCCCAATCGACATGAGCCGGGAACCGAAATTACTGCTGAGTATAGAAGGCAACAACGCGAAAAGGATTATGAATGAAACTATAAAAGCATATCTATACTTGCTGATGATTTCTTTAATACGAGAGAAAGGAATCAAAAAGGGGATTGTTGCCGCCGCGAAAGCTATACCAACATACGCGTATCGGCGATAAGAATACACTATAGCCAGAATTACAAATGGCAGAAACAAATAGACTGCCCTTTTAAAACTCTTAGCTCCGGTTTTTTCGATAAAAAGAGCGAAAGCCATGCAAACGAAAAAGATAAAGAATATTATTTCCTGGCTATAAAAAGTAAACGGTCCGTCCAGCCTCGCTCGAAGGGGATCGGTATTCATCAAGATCAAACCGTGAATCGCCCTTAAACCCAACAGGACAAGGACATACAACAATATCCTTTTTATATCTTTCTCATCATCAATAAGCATAGCCGCGACGAGGTACGACGCAAACAGGTATACGAAAGGACGGATATCGGCTATTGTATTTAACGGGGATGCCCCAAAAAAAGCGATTCCGTAAAACGAAGCGAACAGAATACTAAGCAATAATAGCAACAGGGGTTTGTTGATTTTTGCTTTCAGTTTTAAATCATTTTCGCCAAGAACCGCCATTCTGAAAAAGACCACGAAAAAGAAAAAACCGAATAAAAGATCCAATATATTCATCTTATAAAATGTCAATCGATATATGAGAACTTCCTCGGATGGCGAGTTCTGGAAGTATGAAAAAAATATTATAAGATAGAAAAAGAAATAAATATATTTACGGGGAGCGGCAAGTGAAACCCCAAAAAGGCCTATTAAAAACACTATCAAAGAAAGAATGAGTGGTTTATAGATGAATAAGCTTATCAGCAGGATCTGGAATATGAAAATTAAAGCGAGGGTTTTATTGTTGAACCGCGATCTTAACGAACCCAAAGATAAAGTATCAACCATTATCCAACACCTCGATAATTCTTGCCGCCGCCGAGTTCTCTATATTCGGCGTTTCGAACGTCTTGCGGGACATATCTTCTATTACCTCGTCCAGACCGCGTTTTCCCAGCAATACATTAATACCAGCATCGACCGTCTCTACCCACTCGGTTTCATCCCGGAGCGTAATTGTTGGAGTCCCGAAATAATATGTCTCCTTCTGCATACCGCCGGAATCGGTTAAAACCATAAAGGCGTTCCTTACGAGGGCTATATTATCAAGATAACCAACAGGTTCAACCAGGTGCATATTTTCCTTTGATTTTAACTCCATCCATAAATCAGCATTCTTCAATTCTTTTTCCGTACGGGGATGAACCGGGAATACTATTTCTCTATTAATGTTCTTTATGCCATCTATCAAAAACCTCAAACGGTCATGGTCATCGGTATTTTCGGCGCGATGAATTGTAACGAGTATATATTCTCCCGCGCTCAATCCGATATTTTTCAATACTGACGATTTTAGCCCGGCATGTCCCTCGAAAATCCGCAGGGCATCATACATCAGGTCGCCGACAAGGTGAACACCATTGACTATCCCCTCATTTTTCAGATTAGCGACAGCTGTTTCAGTCGAGCAGAAAAGTATATCTGAAAGATGGTCGGTCAGAACGCGGTTAATTTCCTCGGGCATTGCGCGAACGAAACTGCGCATTCCCGCTTCCACGTGAGCGATGCGGAATTTTAATTTGGACGCGGCTAACGCTCCTGCCAATGTTGTATTTGTATCCCCAAAGACTATCACCATATCCGGTTTTTCGAACTCGCATATTTCCTCGATACGGATTAATATTTTCGCCGTCTGCAGTCCATGTTTGCCGGACCCTGCGCCGATGTTGTAATCGGGTTGAGGAAGTTTCAGGTCGCGGAAAAAGCACGCGGATAGGGGGTCATCATAATGTTGTCCTGAATGAACGATCAGGGTTTCATATTTTTCCTGAAGTCCGGGTAACAGGGGAGCGAGCTTTACGAACTGGGGGCGCGCTCCTACAACACATATTACTTTCACATTCCCCTTTACTTATAAAAACCTTCTATGGTACTTACAACTTCCTTCTGTTCTTCATCGGTCATCTCCGGGAATATGGGAATGGAGATGACTTCCCTGGCCGCGCTTTCCGTTTCCGGAAGGTCGCCCTCTTTATATCCCAACTCGCGGTAACATTCCTGGCTGTGAAGCGGCAGGGGATAATAGATAGCATGACCAATGCCCTTTTCCTTAAGATGCTGGGCTAACGCGTCACGTTCGGGTACCCGGATTGTATATTGATGATAGATATGGTAGCAATCTTCCGATTCAAAGGGTTTCTTTACCTTCTCAGATGTAAACAGTTCATTGTACTTCCGGGCTTTTTCGCGGCGGCCTTCATGCCATCCTTCGAGGTAATTGAATTTAACACCGAGGATTGCCGCCTGGAGCGTATCCAGCCGGCTGTTATAACCAACCACGCTGTGATAATATTTCGGTTTGGAGCCGTGCACACGTAGTTTGCGGCACATTTCCTCGTGGCTGTCGTCATTTGTTACAATCATCCCGGCATCGCCGCAAGCGCCGAGGTTCTTGGAAGGGAAGAAGGAGAAACAACCCAAATCACCCATGCTTCCGGCCTTTTTGCCCTTGTATTTCGCGCCGATGGCCTGGGCCGCGTCCTCGACAACCGCGAGGTTATGTTTTTTGGCGATTTCATTTATGCGGTCCATGTCAGCGCATTGACCATAAAGGTGTACCGGCATAATTACTTTGGTCTTGCCGGTAATAGCCGACTCGATTAAATCCGGGTCCAGATTGAAAGTATCCGGCAGTATGTCCACAAAAACCGGTATAGCTCCCACGCGAGTGATAACGCCGGCGGTGGCGAAGAAAGTAAACGATGTGGTAATCACCTCATCGCCCGGTTCAACTCCGGCTGAACGGAGCGAAATTAGAAGCGAATCGGTGCCGGAAGCAACGCCGATGCCGTGTTTGCATTCCGAGTATTCGCTGACCTTTTTCTCCAGTTCAGCAACCTCAGGACCGAGGATGAATTTGTTATGGTCGAGGACCCTGGAAATTGCTTCGTTAATTTCATCCCGGATAGGACCGTTTTGTCTTGTTAAATCGAGAAGTGGAATTGCCATATTAAAAAACCTCTTTTTACCAGTCTTGATTTTCTAAGAGCTGCTCCTCGGGTACATCGCGGAAAACTACCGCGGGAACCCCGGCGACGATCTTACGGGGTAAGGTATCTGATGTAACCAGCGCGCCGGCGGCCACGAGAGTATCCTCAGCGATAACTTTGCCGGGAAGGATGGTGGCGTTCACCCCGATTCTACCGCCTTTCTTAACCGTTACACCTTTGAAGTGTTTAAACCTTTCCTTGGTGCGTCCGACGAAATTATCGTTGGAGGTTGCCGCGCATGGCGCGACGAACACCCGGTCTTCGAGTTCCGAGTAAGCGGTTATGTAAACATTCGTTTCCAGTTTGCAATAAGAGCCTATTTTGCAGAAATTTTCTATAGCCACGCCCCGGCCGATGATTGTGAAATCTCCCACAGAAACATTTTCGCGCACCGTGGAAAGGTCGGCGGCAAGCACCCGTTTGCCCAGGGTAGCGCCGGCATAGATCACCACGGAAGTTCCGATAATACAATCGTCGGAGATTATCGCGGGAGGGAGCTTTTGGTCACTGGTAGTGGCTGAATTTGCCGCTTTCATCGGCTGTTTGCCGATAACCGTATTATCATCGACGCGGACATTGCCACCAATTTTAGCGCCGGGATGAATAACGACCCCATTGCCGATAACACACCCATCACCGATTTCGGCGTTTTCAGAGACGACCACGAACCTGCCGAAGGTAACTCCCTCGCCGATTTTAGCCGTTGGATCTATATACTTTACCATTTCTATTCTCCATTTAACCTATTCGATAGTTTGCGGTTGACCGCCCAGTTCAAGTGATTTCTGGGCGGCGTCCAAAATCTTTAAAACGGCCAAACCATCATTACCGTCCGAACGCGGTTGAAGGCGGTTTTCAACACAATTTACAAAATGTTCGCATTCCGCTTTTAAGGGTTCGCCGACAGGTATTTTGGGAATAACAATATCCCCGGTGCGAAGCGAAAGGTACTCTCCGTAGGTATTATAATCCTGGGAGATTTGAACGCTTTTATCAAAAATCCTTATCTTTTCGGCGGGTTCGGTATCGTTGAAAACCGCCATCTTATCGGAGCCGACAATGGTCAATTTCCGGTCCTTATGGGGATCGAGCCAGCTGACATGCACATGAGCCATGGTTTTTCCGGGGTAATGCATGGTCATAAAAGCCACGTCTTCAATCCCTTCCTGCAGGTACCACTGTCCATCGGCGCTGACCTTGGTAGGTTTTTCGCCGATAAGGTAATTTATCATGGAAATATCATGGGGGGCGAAACTCCAAAGCGAGTTTTCTATATCACGGACCTTGCCCAAATTAACCCTTGAGGAATAGAGATAATAAACCCTGCCTAATTCGCCCTTGTCGATAATGCCTTTTAGGTATTCGGTAGCGGGGTGATATTCCATGATGTGGCCGACCATTATAATCTTCTTTTTTTCCTCGGCCAGCTTCAAAAGCTCCTCTCCATGCCGGACATTCAAAACCAGCGGTTTCTCTACGAAAACATCGAGACCGGCTTCGATTGCTTTAACAGCCAGCTCGTAATGATCTTTGGGGGGAGTCGCTATCACCACAGCATCAATTTTACCGGCGTTCAAAACTGAGTCGATATCGGTCGTAAACTCGACATTGGGATATCCGGGTTTTAATTTCTCGATCGCTTTATCGTTTACATCGGCCGCGATGATTAATTCGCATCCGCCAAGCGTATAGAAATTCCGGAGCAGGTTTTTGCCCCACGCGCCTAATCCTATCTGTCCTATTCTAATCATAATTAAGTTCCAGTGCCTTGTTCTTTCTTTCTTCTGAAGATGGTTCCGCTGATCGCTCTCATGTCATTGTGAATCAATTTGACTACAGAATCAAACTTATCATAAACCACGCTCTGCCGTTCTTTTAACTTGCTGAAATACTCAATAAGCAATACCACGATAACGCTGAATGCCAAACTGCCCAGCATACCCATCAGCACCATTTTGAACCTGACCGGCCTGCTTCGTCTCTCCGGCGGTTTAGCTTCGTCCAGAACCTGCAGAGTCGGGGTATCCTTTTGTTCTTCTATTTTCGCCTGTTCGAATTGGGTTATCAACAACTCGAATATTGTTTCCTGTATTTCAAATTCCCTGGTTAATCGCACGAACTCCAATCCGAGTTGCGGGGTATCAGAGAAAGGAAGGATTATATTTCTCGATTCATTATCGCTTCCTTCCATCATCTCGTTTAACTGTTTGTCTATCTGGTCAATACGGGATTTGACTTTGCGAGCGGCGGCATTATTAGGGGACATGCTTTCCAATAAAACACCGTATTCAATCTCCGCCATTACCAACTTGCTGTTCAAATCCGCGATAGTACCTATTTGCGCCTTAATCTGTTCTGTTAAATCCAGAGCGTTATGCTTTTCCTTAAAAGCGCGAAGGTTTTCCTCTGCTTCGGCAAGGTCCTTACGGTTCTGGTCGAGTCTTTCACCTATGAATCTGCGGGTATTCGACGCCCTTATATTTTTTAGTTGCTGGTTTACGCTGTTCAAAACGGCGGCGTAGCTGTTGGCGGTTTGGGCCGCGAGGACCGGATCTTTCGCTTCGAACCCGATTTTTATCATCCCCGTTGGTTTTACCTCAACGCTGGTCTGATCCCACACGGTTTTGAGCAATTCTTCATCCACCCTATCATAATCGAAAGCCTCCGCAAGGTTATTTTCCCTGGTCACCCGCTCCACGACTGTCCTGCTGGCCAGAATTTCGGCGTAAATATCCGAGGATGAACCAAAAGAGGGCAGAGAGAGACCGCCTCCGGCGCCACCCCCGACAAACGCGCCGAGACCGCCTAACATGGATGTCGCCGCCGACCCCAATCCGAAAGACTCCTCGGTAGGGGGCATAACCGTAGTTGCAGAATAGTACCAGCTGGGAATGATCAAGCTTATTATCCCGACGACCACCCCCACGGCGATTACATTAAAAAATATCACTTTGCGCCATTTCAACAACACCAGGAAATAATCCCAGATAGTAACAGCAGTGCTTTCTTT
Organism: Candidatus Zixiibacteriota bacterium; assembly: GCA_014730345.1. Lineage (GTDB taxonomy): Bacteria > Zixibacteria > MSB-5A5 > UM-FILTER-46-8 > UM-FILTER-46-8 > WJIJ01. The sequence continues at coordinate 41,626 of WJIJ01000063.1, forward strand.
GTTTTCTTCAGCCATAGTACTATTAATCCGTCGCCTGTTTGATAACCAAATATATAGTCGCCAGGTTGCCCGCGACCGCTAAAGTTTCCCTGAAAATCTTCCAATAATCACGGTCGGGTTTTTCTGGAACCCAGACCGTATCGCCGGGTTTTAAAGGATGTTTCCTTCCTGGTTTTACCCACTCGCCGGTACTCCCCTGAATTATCCTTATTTTTCCTTTACGCGCTTCCTGAGAGAAACCGCCGGCCTTGCCGATGTAATAATCGACATCCTCACCTTCTACAAATGGTATAAGACCGGGATTTAATACTTCACCTGTAACCGAGATGGTAAGGCTCTTCTTCGGAATTTCGATAATATCGCCGCTCCGCAACGGTATATCAAAACTCCTGTCTCCATTTATCAACAAAGCCTGCAGATTAAGAGAAACTTCGCCGGGAGTTTCCCGTTCCCTCATCTTGAAATATTCGTATTCCGTCTCGGTCATGTCCGAAACCTGCATCCTCTTCAATCGTTCATACTCGGGGTCATCCGTTGCCTCTGCCGATTCCCTTATCATCTGGGCATTCTGGAGGTACGCTTCCCCGGTGGGGCCGCCGCTTCTCCTAAGGAGTTCGGATAGCATGATCGAATCCGATTCAATCCAGTATGTTCCGGGATAATACACCTCGCCTTTGATCTTAACCTGTTTTTTCTCATGATAAGGTTCAATAGACTTTATGAATACCCGGTCATCGGGCCTTAAAAGAAGGCTGGCGGGACCGCTTTCATTAGCCATTATGCCCGGTATATCAAGCTCGATCGAGTAGGTGGAAACCTTATCGGAGGCAAATCTGACCAACTCTCCTGAGGTGAGGTCCGCGTTGAGGGTTAACCCATGAGCTATATGAATTAAATCAGATACCCTGTCCCCCGGGTAATATTCACAGAAACCGGGATACTTGACCGCTCCGAATATACCATATTTATTTATATCATCCTCGATAACCGGCACGACAACCACGTCCCCATCCAATAACCTCGGATTGGACTCAAGATAACCAGCACGTTCATACTTCAGGATATCAACCAAAATCCTCTCACCGGTTCTTCGAATTAGCTCTATGTTCCGTTTGGAGGCTTTCGAATATTTTATCTTTTTTTCTGTTTGGGTTTGCTGTTTGTCCTCCTGGGCCTTTTTCCTGCCGTCCTCTTCTTCTTTAACATATTCAGTTAGCTTCTGACCTGTTTCGGGATCAATGTATCCGATTAAACCCCCGGCTTCTTCAATCAATGACGAAACGCGGTCATTGGCATTCATGGAATAAACTCCGGGCATGAATACAGCTCCCACAATTGAAACCCTGAAGGAACGTAATTTCAGCAGAGTAATCGAAATTCCGGTGTCCCGGTACCTGTTCAGCACCGCGCTTTTAATCTTTTGTTTGGCATCTTTCAGAGATAATCCACGTAAATCCACTTCGCCTACGGTAGGAATCAAAACAGTAGCTTCGGGGGTTATATTAAGTTGGTATTCCACCGCCATCTCACCCCATATATTAATCGAGAGAACATCGCCGGGGCCAACGTAATAATCCGTTGGGTCTACAGGCGATTCCAGCGCGTCGGCTTCGATATTCAATTTTCGGGATTGGGGTAATTGAAGCTGGGACATATCTATATCAGGCTGTTGAGCCATTGATATATTGCCGGCGACAGGGGAGAGAACCATTAAAAAAATGAGGGGCATCACGAAGAGCGAACGTATTTTCGACCTCAATAAAAAATCACACATCAGCATAACCGTTTGAAAAAAACCGAGCCGGATTAAAACCCTGATGCCCGGATTACTCCTTATTACCAAGGCCGGCAATTAACGACACATCTCCTGCCGGCGTTTATCTCCTTTTCCAAGCAAAGCTTGACAAACCAATATTTTAGCTATAATGTGATTTTGCGTCAAGTAGTTTTTTGTTAATTTATTATAAGCTTCGCGCTTCGCCGAGTTCCTTATTAAATCGTTATAATTCGCGCAGGTCCAATTTACCATGATACATGGATATCATCTATCCAGGCGCAATCTTCGCCCGACGACTGCACTTCATCCTTTTCAAACACCCATCGAAGCACAAGCTCCCCTCCGGTGCCATCCGGGCGGTAATCGTACTCCACATCCCGCCAGTCACGCTCACCCGACCAATTGGAAATCAGCTGTCCATCAATATAGAAGCGCAGGTAATCATTCGATTCCGAGGAAACCTTTCTCGCAAAACTGACATTAACCAGCGTATCCTCCGGAATCCTGAAGGTTTTCTCCAGGTAACTCTCCTCATTATCGCTAATATCGCCGGAACGAACAGAATAACCGCCCTGGTAAACGGTGTCGGTTACGATAAACCATGCTGAATCACCGGTTAACCACCCGGCAGGCATGGCCCCGTCCTCAAAATCCTCGGCGTATGAGGTAACTCCTATCGGTATGACCGTATTCCAGTTGCCGTCCCCGTCTATTTCATCCTCATCCCCTCCATAGAAATAGACTCCATATTCGTAAACGGAGTTGTCCATGGTAAATGGTATCTCCAGGCCAAACTCAGTTATGTTGTCAATAGTTACTTTGAACAGATTGCCGAAATCGCCAAACTCCAGCTCGTTACCGGTCGAAATGAAAAAGTTTTCATTATCCATAACCGGCGTTGTCCAGCTTCCCAACAGACCTCCGTCGTAACCCGGCACCAAATCTACATCAACCGATTTCCCGGTATCAAACCTGAACCGGAAAGTGGTTATATCCCGGGGAACATGCTCGGCGCGTATAAAAAATTCCGCGCTTCCGCCGGTAACAGAAGATTCAGTAAATGATATTAAACCCAGTTTGTGGTTGCCGGCTATCGAGTCGCCATCAACCCGCTGATTGATATGGGGATATGTAGTATTGCCGTTATATGTCAAAGAAATATCCACCGTAAATTCGACTTGCTTGGGGGTAATATAGCTGATTTTGTAATTGCCGCCCAGGTCATCCATTATATTTTCGAATTTCTCTTCGAGAAATTCTATCTGTTCAGCGCCATAGTAATTGCCGCCGGTTTGATTTGAAATATTCTGAAGCGTACTCTCCCTCGCCGGCTCTATGCCACCAACGCCAATATTAAAAATTCGTATATTCCTGTCTTTAGCGTTTTGGATTACCTGCGCGGGGGTAGCGCTACTGCTGTTATCGAAACCGTCCGAGAGAAATATCAAGGCTCCTATTGAATTTGGGTCGCTTTCGGCTGGAAACTGCTGGATGCCCATAGATACCGCGTCCCAGCATACTGAAAAACCGTTATATGCCCCCTGGTCTACGAAATCCTCTATAGCCGCCACAGCCGCGCTTTTATTGGTGGTAAACTCCTGGAGAAGGGAATAGTTATCCGATGGATCATTATCGTGAAATTCAATGACCGCTATACGGTGTGTTTCTCCCATATTGTTTATCAATGACTTAGCGCCGTTAATCATCGTTTCGATACCGTTTTCGGCATTCGCCATCGATTCGGTAAAATCAAGAACGAGAACCACGGACATATCGAAATTCTGGGCTGTGTGTATGAACCCGTGGCTTTCGGCATAATCAATCTGCTGACCGTCCTCAAGTATCTTAACCTCAACATCCTCATCGAATTGCGCCTGGGGGATTATAACCGCGTGGTCTTCTTTATCCCTCAACGAAAAAATAAATTGCACCTTACTGGGTATCTCGTGGGCGGCCTGAACATTCTTGAAATTCAACTCCGATGGGTTTGGCGGCCTTGCAATTTTGCTGTCTGTGTCGCACCCAACCGAAAATATAAATACCAGCAATACTATTCCCAAAAAGTATCGAATTTTCATGTCTCACTCCTGAATTAGACAAATCTACATCGCCAAAATACACAGATTCCCGTCATTCGATTCTGCTTACACTATTTAAACAGAAAAATCAAGCTCTAAATGGGCGTATATGGATGTATTACCGATTATTTAAAGGCAGTATTTTCGACTTTCGGTTGGGGATCCGGTATCTCGGTAGTCGCCTGGCTGACTGGAAGGGTTATAGCAAAAATGGTTCCCTTGTCAGTTTTACTTCGAACCGCGATAATACCCTCATGGAGAGAAACGATTTTCTTAACAATCGCTAATCCCAACCCTGTGCCTTTATCCTTGCGGGTAAAGAACGGATCGAATATTCTTTCGCGAATCTCTTTGGGAATTCCCGGTCCATTATCAGCGATCATAATCTTCACAAAACCGTTGATGTCCCCGTTTATTAACAAGGGATTGAAGTAATCAAACCTCGAGGCTTTAATAATAATCTCCCCATCGGCGCCAAATTCCTCGAAAGCATTACGTATTAAATTATGCAGACATTGCCTTAGAAGATGGGCGTCGGCATTTATCACCGGAATATCCTCGCCAAAAACCCGGCGGATTTTTGCGTCGGGGTTGGCGGCCACAAATTCCTCGGCGCAATCCTCTATTAAAACCGGCAGTTCGATTGGTTCGCGTATAACTTCCATAGGACGCGCGAAAACAAGGAATTTCTGCATCACTACCGCGAGCTGGTCACTTTCGCCAATAATATCATCGGCTATTTTGCCGACCCGTTCCTTGTCATCCACGAACTTACGCAGTAGTTTGCCGAAACCGGATAACGCCGCCGCCGAGTTGCGGATTTCATGAGCCATTCCGGCGGTCATCTCGCCAAGGGCGGCCATTTTGTCCCGGTATGAGTTTTCGCTCTCGATTTTCTTTATCTGGGTAAGGTCGATTAACATAATCGCCATACCTATTATTACGTTCTTTTCGTTCTTAATAAGGGATGATGTTGCCCCCAGAATCTTATTATAGCCCTCAAAATTAAGCGAAATTTCTACCCTTGAATAGGTCTTGGTCGAAATTAAGGCGCTGCTGACCAGGAATTTGATTTCTTTTATATCCTGAAAGGATTCATTATAAGGTTTGCCAACACACTCTTCCGGTTCGACTTCCAGAATTTCCGCGGCGGGGCTGTTTATCCGTACAATTGTCCCATTTTTATCGCATATTATGACCCCGGATGATATTCCCCCAAAAATATAATCGTAACTACCAGTTAAGCCGAGGGTACGCTGGGTATTGTCTATTGCCATCTGTTTAAGCTCTTCCTCACGCCTTTTCAATTGTTCGAGCACCTCCCCGAAGGCTTTCTCAGCGAAATCGGGATCTTCGGCATCATAAAAGTCGGTATGAAGGGCGGAAGAGGCTAACATCCGGATTCGTCTGTAAGGCTTTATTATCATCCGGGTAATAAAATACCCGAAAAACAGTACGGTGACGATAGCCGAGATACGAATTATATTATCCCACCGGGTAACCTTGTTTAAAAAACCAAACCAGCTGATATGGTTTTTAACCACTAATACCGATTTAACATCGCCATGAATACCAATATCGAGGGGGATGAAACTTGCCTGGGTTTCAATCTCAGGAAAGTAGATATAGGACTCGTTTCCGGCAAATGCTATTTCAAGGTTTTTTGAAAATGTTTCGTATTCGCCAATCTCTCCATTATCGTATTTGTCCGAACTTACTACGTCCACGATGAACGATTCATCTTCCCGATACAGGCTGTCGAGTACTTCGATACTTTGACCAAAATCATCAGAATTAATTATGAAATTTCTGCACAGCAACGCTATCCTTCTCTGGTTTTGTGATTGAAGGTCAATGAAAAGCGTTTTTGTGCGCTCTATAAGGTAAGACGCGGTAAAATTACCAATTATCAGTATTGTAAGTACCGCCAGGATAGAAATTTTTACTTTTGTTTCATAACCGGATAATTTCAACATTTTTCAACCTGTTCGCTCTACACTTTAAATCGACATCATTATAATAAGCTTAATAATTTGCTTATACATACCGAGAATTTACCGATAATTCTTAATGACTTGATTACTCTACTTCTTTGTGGGAATAGTCGCAGCGGGAAAACCATTACCAGCCCGGTAAAAAAGGACATGAAGTTAAAAGAAGCACGAAGATGAAAAACGGAAATAACTTACCACAGATATGTAAAAATACAAAATTTATTGATGATAATCAGGGCTTGCTTAACGAAGTATTTTCAATCGCCCATGATATGAAAGCGCCGATTATTTCCATTCGCGGTTATCTAAACCGGTTGGAAAAGCAACTGAATGATAATGAAACGGGGTCCGAAAACAATGAGAACAACATTGAGTTTATTAAAAAATCAACAGCGCGGTTAAGCGAATTGGTAAACGCCCTTTTCAAGATAACCAGGATAGAGGAAGATGCCAAAACGCAATCAATAATAAATATAAAGGAATTAATAGGGGAAATCATAGTCGAACAACGTAATTCTTCAGCAGGCGCCAAAGCAACATTTATCGTCGATCCCGCTCTTCCTGATTTCTTTTGTAATGAAATAAAAGCTTATCAGATTTTTTCCAATCTAATAGGAAATGCCGTTAAATTCAGTTCACAAAAGCATAAGCCATGCATCACCATCGGATTTAAAAACAACGAGTATTACATAAAGGATAATGGCAGTGGAATCGCTCCCGAGCATCGGGAGAAGGTTTTCGAATTGTTTTTCCGGGCTAACGAGCAAAATTCTGACGGGAATGGGATAGGGTTAACGACTGTTAAAGAAGCCCTCGATTCCATCGGCGGGAAAATCAGGCTAAATTCCACTCCGGGGAAGGGAACTACATTTTATATCAATATTCCTTCGGTTCTGCAATCAAAAAGCCCCGGTAATAAGTTAAACAATAGCTTTAGGGAAAGCGGTCAAGCCAGTATGCGCTTTAAGTTTAACAAAAAAGCTAATACAATTCCCCCAGAAACGGCTGATAGCAGTACCGACGCGGATGTGACTTCAGCAACCATGTAGACCAATATTCCCGCGATCAACCCAACGATAGCATATACTAAGAATATGGTAATTACTTTTAATAGGGTACGAACGAAAATTATCCCGAAGGTAAGAATAAAAACCGATCCGATAATCGCCAGGGGCACGGGTATTGAATAACCTTTAAATAAAATAGCGCCCTGGAAGTTGCTGATAATACTTCCTATATTATCAATCAATAATAGATATAATTCTTCTATTATGCCCATTTAAAAACCTTGGGAAGAAAATATCATTCGGTCTGAGATATTATACGAATTTATAGCCCAAAAGTCAACCCACAGGATTGAAAAACTTTAAAATAAATTAAATATTTTTTAAAGCGAAAATTTAAATTCCAATTATGCAGTTTATGGAATTCTGTTTATAAATACGGTAATAAATGGGCTAAATATCTCTATGAATTATTCAGTTTTAATGGAATGCTGACGATAATTGAAATAAACCGATTCATATCAGATAGCCTAAACAGGCTGAGGACCCAGATTGGACGAAAAAGCAGAGCATATTTACCAGGACAGCACTCTCCCATGCATCCTCGTTGTCGATGACGAGCAACATATATGTGAACTTGTTACCGAAATGCTGGAAGGAGAAGGTTACAATATTATATCCTCGACCGATACTCATGAAGCCCTGAAAATGATCGAGGATAATTCGATAAATGCTGTTTTGACCGACCTGGTTATGGATGATGTAAATGGGGTGGATATCCTGCGAAAGGCGAAAGAGCATCACCCCGATGCCGTACTTATACTGATGACCGGGCAACCAACCCTCGAAAACGTCATAACCGTATTGCGCGAGGGCGCTTATGATTACCTTATAAAGCCATTTACCCTGGATACCCTGCGGATGACATTTCAGAGGGGCTTGAGCAAGCAAAGACTCCAGAGGGAAAATGTTCAATTAAAAGAGCTAATCAATATTTATAAAATAGGCGAGGATGTCGGTTCTGGCATTGAATTGAACGAAATTCTCAAAGTAATTGTCGAATCGACAATAAAAGAATTTGACTGTGACGGCGGCGCTGTATTGCTGAAATCCGAACATGGCGATTTACTTGAGGTAAAGGCTCAAAGAGGCGTGCCCGAGGGATTTTTCAAAAAAGAATATCTAAAAATAGATATGGAGCATCTTAGCGCGCCATTGATCAATAATTACAGCGAGGATAACAAACTGGTCGATTCTTATAACACCGAAGGCGTGAGATCCCATTTATGCCACCCGCTTATGATTCATGGCAAATGCGGCGGGCAAATACATTTGATAAGAACCAAAAATCAAAAACCGTTTATCAGGAACAACCTGGTTGCTTTATCTCTGATAGCGTCCAAGTCGGCCACGGCCATCGAAAATGCCACCCTGCTTAAAAATCTGGAAAATACTTACTTAGCCACTCTGTCCGCATTAGCCAATGCCATAGAAACCCGGGATGAATACACGCGGGGTCATACTGAGAGAGTTTTCCAGGCCGCCGAGGCGATAGCAATAGAGTTGGGATGGGAAGAGGAACGGCTGAAAAGTTTGCGCATGGGCGGATTATTGCATGATATAGGCAAAATCGGCGTTCCCGACGCGATACTAAACAAGCCCGGCCCGCTCACCTCCGAGGAATTCGAGATCATGAAATCCCATCCGATACTTGGGGCGAAAATCGTGGAAGGGATTCCATTTCTCAAACCGGCGATGCCCTATATTCTTTACCACCATGAACGTTTCGACGGGACGGGCTACCCGCATGGTTTAGCCGGCGAAGACATACCCATTGAAGGTCGTATCCTGGCGGTAGTGGACACAATCGACGCCATCACATCGGACAGACCATACAGAAAAGGGATGGGAATCGATAAAGCTATAGATGAGCTTAATATTCATTCCGGCACCCAGTTCGACCCGGAAATCGTAAAAGTAGCCCTCAAAGTGCTTCCGAAAATCTTTAAGGATGAACTTAAAAAGAAATCCGCGCCTGAACCTCAACCAACAAGTTAAAGCTATCGATTTAAACCATCTGTTGCCCAATGGCGACAGCCGGGCTATTTAACTGTTTCAATATATTTAGGCAGAACCTTCCCGAACAGCGTCGCGTACATCACCCGGTAGATATCTGTATTGTCAACGTTATTTTCCAGGAGGTGCGAGTTCAAACCATGCGCCCTGGCGATAATCGCGCCGGC
>WJIJ01000064.1 GCA_014730345.1 Candidatus Zixiibacteriota bacterium
CCCCCGCTATATTGCAAAATGTAGCTTTTATCATAGAGACCAAGAATATTACCGAGTTTCCACATCCCGGAGGCTCGGTAAAATTTTGCCCCATTACCAGTTAGAGAAGTCAATACAATTTCAAAGGTAAAATTCTTTATCTGGTTCCTTGCTTGCAGGATGTTCTGACTGAGGATATTTTCGAATTCGGAGAATCTTTTCTTTAATAAGTTGAGATCGATTTTAATCGGCGGTAATAGCCTTATATTGCCATTTCACATTATCAGCGTCATTCTCCTGTTAAAGGTCTCTCTGCCAGACTACTATAAATACTAATTTCTTCAAAATTCAGGCCACGCATTTCGCCCATAGTCGACGTCGCTACATCTCGCTGTCGTCCAACTTTTTCATTTCTCTTAGAATACCAAGAGCGCTGGTACCAGTAGCCAGCTTAGCGAGCTTATCCATCCTGTTCTCATCCTGCTTGAATTTTTTCTCCAAACGAACCTTAAATGCTTGTTGGAGGGTTTCCAGAAGCTTTTCCAGCTCGTAGGGTTTAGGCAAGTATCCAAATGCTCCGAGCTTGGTGCAATCCACTGCTGAATCTACCGAACCGTGACCGGTGAGAATGATCACCTCGATATGTTTGTGTTCCTTTTTGAGAATCTCCAAAACCTGCTTTCCATCCATACCAGGCATTTTGAGGTCCAGGAGTGCAAGATCGAACTTTTCTTCGCGCGCGATTTCCACAGCTTCAGCACCTCTGGTCGCGGTGCGAACTTCGAAATCCCTCATCTCCAGCCGCTTTGCGATTGATTCGAGAAACTTTTCCTCATCATCGACAATTAGGAGCTTAATCTTATTTGCCATTGTATATTCCTTTCTTATATTAAAATCCGATATATCGCCAATATCCGAAAATTGTCCATCCCCAAAGTACCGCAAATGATAATATAAGTACTACCGCCCCATGTTTCAGAAAATCGGAAAGGGTTACCAGTTGTTCCCCGGTTACCGGGTCTTTTGCCATTGCATAGGCAATAGCATTTGAAGGCGTTCCGATTATTAACATATGGGCAAATGAAGATGCAAATGCGGTCGCAAATCCTATCATCCAGGGGTGTGTACCGCTAATGGTAGCCATAGGTACAGTAATAGGGCCAATCGCGGAAACAGTAGCACCATCACTCATGAAGTTTGTGGTCAAACCAGTGAACAGGCTGGCCGCCATAGCCAAACCAGAACCATCGCGCATGAAGTCAGGAAGAATAGACAAGAAACTGTCAGCCAGAAACAACGCACCTCCCGTCTCCGCCAAACCTTTACCCAGAGCGCTTGCACTCGCGTACAGGGCAATCACCTCCCAGTGAATTGTGGTAATATCCCGCCACTTCAATACTCTCAGTATATTGAGAAGAACCAACCCCAGAATGATGGGACCTCCCATACCGAACGTATCGCTGGCTCCGATCCAGAGCGCGATTACGCCCACAAGAACCGCGGCCGTGATATACTCGTTTCTGTTCATGGGGCCGATCTGCTCTGAAGCCTTATGTACGATCGCTGAAACGTTGAGTGATTTCACCTTTAATTGTGATCTGAACCGCAAGAAGAAGTATGCGGCAATTGCTAATGCCATTATGGGTACGAACGGCATACCGTAAGTCATCCATTCGCCAAACGTTGGAGCCATATTGTAGTCCTGCAATATGCCCATCATAATCGCATTTCTGCCACCAGCCGCCGGCGATCCGGGCCCACCGGAGTTGGCTGTATAGCAAAGCGTCAGCGCGAACATTATAGCTAAGGCACGATCCTTCTTGATTCCAGCGGCTCGAATCGAAGTCACATAGACCATCATAAACAGCGGCATGATGAATGCTACCAGGGCATGTTCTGACACGAACGAGCACGCAAGCGCAAGAAGCGGCAGGAACAGGAACAGGAGGCGAGGTAGGGTCTTGGCAGGTCCCAGGAGCAACAGGCCGATTCTACGATCCAGCCCCGTTTTCGAGATTGCTACCGCCATAGCCAAAACCCCGAAGATGAATATGACCGCATCCTTGGCATACGCTTTGGCAATGTCGTCCGGTCTCAGGATTCCTGTGAAGTACATCAGTACGCCGACCAGAAGTGCGGTAATACCGACAGGCACAGCTCCGGAAGCCCAAAACAGCGCGGCTACAACCAGTGTTGCCAGCATGACACGAGCCTTGGCGGACACCGTCTGGGGAGACTGGGCTATTTTTAGCTTCTCGCCGTTACTATCGAGGGATGTGCTGTATATCTTGTTTTTTCGGCTGTAATAGTCGGCTATCGTTTCGTTGTCATTCATCTGGCGATAACCGGCAAACCCCATGTTCAAGTCGGTCATCTGACCTGTCTTAGGTGCTGACAGAATGTCTATAAGGCGCTGAGGAGAAGGAGCAAGCAGTATTGCCGCGAAGATGAGCATACCGAGCAGTATAATACCAGGACGTGAATTGTGAGAGCCGATCAACCACTTCTTGAGCGAACCCTTCTCGACATGCGGAATCTCATGGCGTGCCATGACATGAGGTCTGTCTTCTCTGGCGGCCTCGATAGTCTTAAGAAGTTTGTCCATTTCGCATGGTTTCTCTAAATAAGCGTAAGCTTCCAGACGACCGGTTTCCATAGCCGATGCTATCGATCCATGACCAGTGAGCATTATTACCTGAATCGCAGGGCGATACTTCTTCAGCTCAGCCAGCGTTTGTTCACCACTTAATCCGGGCATCTTGAGATCAAGGAGAACAACATCTATATCGCTGTCACTCCTTGCAACCTTGATGGCGTCCTCTCCGTTTCCCGCCTCAATCGTCTCATATTCCCGAAGACGAAGCCGCTCCGCAAGGTCAGCTCTAAATTTAGTTTCATCATCCACGAGAAGGATTTTGGACATACCGTTAATTCTCCTCTGTAAAATTGTTGGTTGTCTTAAGCATTTGTCTCATAAGTTCATCGCAAAGATCAGATAACCGGACTAATCCGACAGGTTTCTCATTCTCCGTCACTAATACAGATAAGGTCTGCCATTGCAACATCTTATGCACTACTTCACAAATCGGTGTATTCAGATCCAGGTGTTCTTCGAAGGGAGCCATGACGGAGCTAACGGATGCCTCGGCAGCCATTGCGCAACTCTCGGATAGATCCGCATGAAGAGCACGATAGTGTTCCAGGGCTGTCTCCATGATTGCATCACTGACGCCGGCCCGTTCAAGTGCATCATGATCTCGAGACACACGACTCTTGGGCTCCATAGCCTTTAGAAGAGCCAGCTGGCCGAGTTTTCCTATAATCCGACCATGTTTATCTGCGACCAGGACGGCTTGATATGGCTGTTTGCCGGTTTCTGTGTTTCGACGCGATTCATCCAGTCTGGTAACCGCTTCCAAAACAGATGCTGAAGAGTTGACTAAAGGATATTTCTCTAAGGGAACCATCAGATCCTTTGCTTTTAAAGCGTTCATATTTTTGTTGACTCCTTTATCATTTATCATTTGGGTCTAATTGGTAAAATCAAGCGAAAAGTAGTCCCGATATCCTTGGTACTCTCAACCTCTATTTCTCCTCCAAGGTTGCGGATTATCCCATAACTGACAGATAACCCAAGCCCCGTTCCTTTACCAACCTCCTTTGTTGTAAAGAACGGCAAAAATACTTTTTCCAACTGGTCTGTGGTCATACCACATCCGGTATCACTTATGGCAATAACGATATTCTTTCCCCTCTTGGCAGTCCTTATGGTAATCTTACCGTCTTTGTCCCCAATGGCATCACCGGCATTGTTGATAATGTTAAGTATCACTTGCTGTAGCTGATTGGCATCGGTCCATAGTTTGTTCAGCGAATGATCATAGCGCCGTTCAATACTTATCTTTGAAACCGTTATTTCAGGCCCCAGCAGGCCGTCAACAACACCATCGATAATGCTGTGAATATCGTGCTCTTGAAGATTAGAATCGGTCTTTCTGACAAAGCGGAGAAGTTTACGGGTTATATCTCGGCATCGAAACGCCGCTTCCTGTATGGATGCAAGCCGATTACGGAGGTCATCCTGATCAAGCTTGTGTCCAAACTGAGGATCGGTATAATCCATAAGGAGTCCCGACTCTTCGGTTATGACTGCCAGCGGATTGTTTATTTCGTGGGCTATTCCTGAAGCCAGTTCCCCAACCGATGCAAGCTTGGCGGCGTGCTCCAGTTAGGCGCGGGTTTGATCTGTTTCTTTCTGTTGAGCAACGAGTTTGCCGGCCCGGTTTACTATAACCACCGCGGCAATCAATATGAGCGCTCCAGAAACTAATAAGGAACGGGACTGCGGGCGATCAAGCAAAGCGCCGGATGCCGGTGTTGACTGCACTATCAGTGCCCAATCCGCGCTTCGTAACCGCCAGAAAGCATAGTGCAAAGTGCCTTGTTCAGACCGATATTCCCTGAATCCCGAAAGTTCTTCCGATGAAATAGTGATCGGGCACTTATCCAGAGGCTGCCCGAGTTCCGGCTTGACCAATTGATAGACTCCGGCGCGATTGACAATGTAGGTTGTAACATCTCCAGCTGTCTGCTGAGAAGCAACATACTCGTACATTCTCCCCGGGTCCAGCGTCGCTCGAAGTACGAGGAAGCGATCTCCGACGGTGCGTCTTACGGCAATAGTGAAATGCAGTTGCTGTGAAATCCCATATATACGTCGGTAATTACGAAGTAATTATCTGCCTCGGTCAAGGCGACGAACCAATCTTCATTGCGGTAATTGCGTGACTCCAATGACGGATAAGGACCGGCATAAGCAATCTGCGCGCCTGAAGAATCAAAAAAACCGATATCGACAAAAGCTTCACTAACCCGTTGGAGGTCATTCAGATACTCGTTCATCGCTCCGGAAGTTGGAGGATCGGAGAATCTCGGGTGGTCGACCAAATCGGCTAAATTTACCCGCCGCTCCGTCATGAAGAGGTCAAGTGTACTTGCCTGGTGCTCGGCGATTGTCCCCAGGTGAACACTACGACTTTCATTCTCAAGACCTGTATAGCGGTAATGAAAGTAAACTACCAGGATAACCAGCGGAGCCAGATATGTGAAAGCCATTCGAACAACCTGCCTTCGCCGCCACTCTCGGTAGTGTTCAGCTTTGAAGGGTAAGGCTTCAGCGGATACCGTTGATTTATTTTTGTTTTGAGCCAATCTTCTTCTCCATTACTTCAAAGGCAATAAATCCACAAAGATACAGTCCCTCGCATATTCGAGAATAGACAAACCCGCTTTAAAAAACAAGATAAATAGAATTTAACGTTGTCTCATTTTTTCCTCCAAATTTCGACTATAAAAACTAAAATTCCCAACCTGCTTTAACTTTATATTTAAGCGAATATCAGCTTGATCCAATCAATTCCCGTACGATATCTCAGGGCGCTGAGATGAGCGGGCGATTGCTTCTGTGACCATAATTCAATCATAACTGTTGAAATACCCAATGCCAAAGCTCCGCTTAAAACTACGAATAATAGAAGCAGTATGGGAAAAATGGACGCGATCCGGCCCAATACAATTATCAGGATTATGTAAATCAGAGTGATTACTTTTATGATTGAGGACAACGCCTCAAAAATAAGGTAATATGGTAGAGCGGCTAATCCCAATACGCCATAAGACGGCTCAAAGACAATTTTGCGATGATACCATAATGTTTCCCATAAACCGCGATGCCATCTATTTCTCTGGCGCGAAAGAGCGGGAATGTTTTCAGGTACTTCATTGGTTCTTGAAGGTTGGGATTGTAAGTAAATGGAGCGTGACCCCTATAACGATGATTGCGAGAATTAACCTTATCCATAACGCTTCCGCCACATAATACCCGGAATATCCGATTGCAACATATAATAGTATTAAGGAAGTAACTTTTGCCCGTAGCGTCATTCCCTTACCTTCCCGGTAATTTTTAATATATTTTCCAAGCCATCTATTATTAATCAGCCAGTTATAGAACCTGTCCGAGCTTTTTGCGTAACAGGCCGCGGCCAGTAATAGGAAAGGAGTTGTAGGCAAAAGCGGTATAAAAATACCAAGCACCCCCAACGCTACGAATACGCTTCCCAATATTACTAATAGCCTCTTAAGGCTGATACTTTCACTTTTCCGATTACTGTCGTTGTTCATAATTGTATTCAAAATGGGTAGGGCATAGAAAAAAAGAACCGGATTAAGAGTTTAAAGGTCAAACATGCGGTTCAGCATAAGGTTTGGCCTGTTCCATCCAAAATCATGAATTAACTGTAGTGTTACTTATTTCGTTCATTTTTTTAATTACCTAAACAGGAATTTATTTCATTCCACCATTTGTAAACATTGCTGGATGTACCATACCAATCTCGAGCGAACAGAAATGGATGACTTGCACTGCTGAGGATAATATGAATTGAGCCTTTCAGCAATGCAGATTGCGCGGGGACAAGGCCATCGCCCTTTACATCCCCATTTCCACATATATATTTGTAGCAGTAATATGAAATCCTCGAGATCAGCGAATTTGTTTTCGCTCCATCTACCGCCGACCCGGCAATCGAAATATATTCAACATCGGGTTGGAAATAACCGTCAGGATATGTTTTCTGGACGTAGTTTCTCATGGCGGTACCGCGGATCCCGTAGTGAGGACTGCCGAGCGAGATCAAATGTGAGACATATTTTAAGCCATTGAATTTATGTCCCATGAAATCATCCGGGCTTAGAAAGAGCCGGGCGATAACTCCGCCCGAACTATGACCGATAAGTGTTACCCTCCGGGAATATGACCTTTCCAGCGCTGTTTCCACCGTGTGTTTTAATTTGAATAAAATCCTGAGCCAACCATATTTACCAAATGCCCAAAACCAGTCGATTAAATTTATATCGCAAATATATACCGGTTGGCTCGATAAATCATAGAGAGTACGGGACATATTTTTATAAAAAGATGGAATCGATAAAAAGCCTCCAATAATCACGATTGGCTGTTGGGAAAGCGGGTGCATTTTTATTTGGTTGGGACGCTTTTATCTTTGATTAGCCCCAGCTTTTTCCCCATTTTTAAGAGCCCCCTGCCCATGCCGGAAAGCTGCATGGTCTGGGTAGGATCTCCCCAACTTCCATCCCGCCTGATTTTCATCCACCGTTTGATTTCAGGAATCATGGCTATGATGAAAACGATATTCGCGGCTATAGCAAAAATTAAATAGTAAATGTTATGAGTGCGGAACCATAACCAGGGGATTATAAAGAGAACGCCCAGGATATAAGCGCTTAGCATATCCCTCAATACAACCAAACCCAAAAGCATCCCGGGAATTGATGTAGCAAAAACACCTAACCAGTCTACGGCGAAAAGCGTACCGTAAATCGCTGATATACCCCTGCCGCCTTTGAATTTATGATATA
Source organism: Candidatus Zixiibacteriota bacterium (assembly GCA_014730345.1). GTDB lineage: Bacteria > Zixibacteria > MSB-5A5 > UM-FILTER-46-8 > UM-FILTER-46-8 > WJIJ01. The sequence goes on from WJIJ01000064.1 coordinate 7,420, forward strand.
CTGGCCAGATATGCCCAACGAGGGCGAAAAACGCGGTAAGCAGGAAGTATGGTTGAGTTGTATATATCATCTTTATAATCATGACCGGCGCGAAAACTTTCAACACGTCAAGGACGTAAGTCAAAAAACCATATTTAGCGCCAATTTGTATCGACACTGAGGAAGCGCTCACAGTTTTTAAAACCATTTTCTCATCGCTTCCATCCAGGCTTAGCTCGGTTTCCTCGGCGGTTTTCTTGCCATGCCCAAAAATTGAGATTACAATTCTTGCCGATGACACCGCCCCGATGAAGTAACCTATAGCGGAAGATAAAATTACAGTATTTATTTGCCAATTTTCCATGCTCATCTTAAATATACCCTTCCTTCATCCGCGTTCAAAACAATATTTTGGCCATCCCTTATTAAAATAGTAGCGTTTTTTACGCTTACAATTGCGGGCAATCCATATTCTCTGGCTATAATCGATGTATGTGAAAGCTGTCCTCCGGTTTCCGCTATCACTCCCCCGATTGAGGTGTAAATCGGAGTCCATCCCGCGTCGGTAAAAGGCACAACCAGTATATCGTCTTTACTCAAATTATCAGAAGCAAAAGATGGATCGAGTACTATCCGCGCTTTCCCTTTTACAAGACCGGGACTGCCGCATATACCTACAAGATATTCCTGGTTTTCAAACCCGGATAAAGATTTATATGTGATTTTATCTCCGCAGATAGTATCCGATGGCTCGACCTTCAAGTCAGCTTCATATTCATTCTTGCGTTTCGATACCCGTCGTTTAATTTCATCATTGCTTATATCATCCTCGATAAGCATTTTAATTTCGTCAATAAACAAAAAGAAAATGTCGTCCGCGTTTTCAATTATTCCCCGAGATAGAAATCTCTCGGCTAATGATAAAATAAGCCGCCGCATCTGGTAAACATCTTCAGACATTAACATGCTTATACTTTCCCGCATATCGATGTAATCCTTAGTACTTGATAAAATCCTTTTAAACCTGATCCTTTTAACAGGACTCAATTTACTGAGTACGGATGTATAAGAGCGGTGCCGGCTGAGTTCGATTTCATCCCCTTCGGGCTGGAGTTTTCCTCTCGCTTTAAGACCAACTGATTTCCAGATGAATGCCGGTTCTTCACGCCATGGAATTGCCGAAAAATCAGTTCCGTTCGCGCTTAAAAATCCAAACATATCCATGAATTCCCGCATATCTTCGAGCAATTCCCTTCCCTGAGAAGACTTATTCAGGTAATCATTTATTTCATCAATATCACCACCAGCCAAAACTTCAATTGCCTCTGTCTCGAGTTTTTTTGCCTTTAAAGCCATCGCCTGGATGTACTGATTTGGTTCCATCGCCTTAAGCCCTACCAGGCCCCGAAGAAGCTGTTGCGGCCGAACATCCGGCGCGTTAGCCTTGACGAACTTGCCGAGACGTTTGCTTCTTATCATCATATTAATTCCAGCAACGACAACGTACCATTGCGTTAAAGCGTGGATTTCCATGAGCTTGCTGATATTATCATATAACAACCGCTCGTTCACATTCGACCAATCCGACTCCCTGAGGGGCTTAAGCCTGTTTTGGTGTGCGCTTACAAAATTTCTCATATCCTCCAGTGACCTTGTAAATCGCCAAATGAAAGGTCCGTACCGCATTAGCCGTGAAATTACCTTTATTGATAATCGCAGTCTGGTTTGTATGGATTTCTCATCGCGGGCAATCACTTCCAAATAGTTTTTCGGCAAACCAACCTTTTCAAGCAGTTCCCCCATAAATGTTATATCTGTATAGACCCTGGAATGTACCTGTTTCATCAACAGGGAGAAGTCGTAATTATTTGGACCGATAAGGGTGTTGAACAATCTGCCAAAAACGTTAACAGCCATGGAGCGTATATTGGAGGACCATAGAAGCGGTTTAATCAGGCCGGGAATCATATCGGATACAAGGCGATTTGAATAGATATGTTTTCCAACAAGCGACGTGATGGGACGGATTTGAAGCAGGTAGAGGCCGCTATCATCCCATGCCCACTCGACATCAACAGGCATTCGGGTCGACCGGGCAAGTCTGGTCATATAATCATTTATCATTGAAATCTGGAACCTGTCCAGCACCGGTTTTTCGGGGTCGCGAAGCGAAAATTCGGAAATAATCCCGCGCGCGTCAATCCAGTAGCGGTCGGGATCAACACTCCCCTCCACGAGATTTTTACCCAATCCCCTGACAGCCTCGATAAGGGTTCCCCGCTGTCCGGTGATAGGGTCGGCGCTAAAGGCGACTCCCGCCGACTTAGCGTCAACCATCTCCTGTAAAACAACCGCCATTCGCGGATTGCATTGAGCCCGGCTCCCGGGAACATTTTCAAGATAAAATTTTAGCCTGTTGTTCAACAGCGAAGAGTAGCACAACCTTATGGAATCTAACAACTCTTCCGCTGATTGGATATTCAAATAAGTGTCGAGCTGACCTGCGCAGGAGGCTAAGATATCATCCTCGCCGATCATGGAGGAACGCGCCGCCACAGGTTTTTTAAGTTGCTTGAAGGCTTTTAGAACTTCCTTATTGCAGGGCCGGGGTATTTCACCATTTATGATCGCATCCCTAAGTCGGGAAATTACATTATCAGTTAAAAGGCTGGTATCTTTGAAAACAATGTTATTGTAATCGAGGAATTCTTCAAATCCATAGACCGTTATAACAAAGCCGCGCGGTATGGGGTATCCCAGTTTAATTAACCTCGCTAATCCCGCTCCTTTTCCTCCGGAGATTTCCGATTGAAGCGCCTTTTTATCGCTCAGTTTTAGAACTCGGCATGGCATAGTCTTTGATAGCCGTAATTATTTATCTATAAAGCGAAACTTTATTTCCTTAGAGAAGCTTTGCTGAAAATATAATCGGGAATATCGGTGTTGAAGTTAATCCTGTAAATAACGAACTCGGTACCCTTGCCGCCCTTGAGGGCATCCTTGAAAAGCATCTTATCCGGATACCACCGGCTGCCGTACTTTGAAACCGATTGGACTTCCGTATATTTAAGAAGTTTGCCGCTTTTAGCATATCTGTTTTCTTTCAGCGGAATGAATCGCTCCTTATCAACCCAGATCTCCCGGCTGTAATAAGCGATATCTTCTTCTTTCGCGGTCAACTTCAAAACCCAGCAATCCCTGTCCGAATAGACCTCTTCCCTGATGACCTCAGCCGAATACATCTCGGCGTATTTGGCGTCGTCCATAAGGTCTTCATAGGAAAGATCAGAACCCATTACCGACTGGCGGAGCATATGCCCGGATATTCTGATGATGCGGTCTGTTTGAGGAGTATATATCCATAGCTGGTCGTCAAGCTTTAACATCTTGGTCCCTTTTTCTCTCGCCGGGGCCAGGTATTCGGTGAAAGATTTGCTGGTTCCCTGTATCCAGGATTTGAATTCTATAGTGCGGGTTACACGACCTCCGGCAACAATCATTTTCGAATCGGAGGTTTTACTGTCGGCTCCGATATTTTCGTCGACCTTCCTAAGGATATAATCGCCGGATGGTTTGCCGGGAGCTATCAGCAAAAATGCTGAAACTATCAACGTTAATGAAATTATAAGCCTTCTCATGCTTCAAACTCCTTGGTAAGCTGCGATGTTTGTCTCCTGTATATTCCGATACCTGAAATTGAGGAACCCAATAATGTAGCCGCTAAACCGGGGACGAAACCTATTATATAGCTTGTTGGAGTAATTTGAGCCCTTAACACATCGGAAATAACTATGGAGGCATTTTTAAGCATTGATGATATGTTAATGCCCACCTCTTGAAGATACAGGGAGAACAATAATCCGAAAGCTGTTCCAATGATTGTTCCAAACAAGCCTATTAAAGTAGATTCAGCGATTAAAAATCTATAAAGGTGTCCCTGGCTTTCGCCGATCGCCAAACGTATCCCGAATTCCCCGTAACGCCTGATGCTCCCCAGTAACCCCGCGTTCCATAACACAATTGACATCGCGGTGATAAATATGGAAATGAGCACGCCGGAGACACTTTTATACATTTTCAAAGTCGCGGCCAGACCGCTGTGCTCCAAAAGAGTATACATCACCGGGGCGAAATCATCGCCGCTGCCGGAATTATCCATATTAAAAGATTCCGCCACGGACTCAGCCCGCTCGGCGAGGTAGCTCCCGTTACTAAAGAAGCCGACGATCTCACCGGCGGCATCGTTCATATCAAGCCCCCGGCGAATATCACCAATATCGGCTATTACCAGGCCGCGGTCCATCGCGGCAATACCGAATCTTATAGTACCGCATACAACCATATTAAAAGTAGTCAAACTGCCATACATAGTAGTCGTGATAATAGTCGCGGTCTGCCCCGGTTTGATATTCAATCTTTGGGCTAATTCATCGGTAATTAACATCTCTCCAGCTTTTAAAGGAAGACCTCCGGAAACTATCGCTCCATTCAGATTAAGTACATCCGGTTCGATAGTTGATGGGGAGATCAGATCCGCGCCAAGTCCGACAATCGGACCCTGGGACATTGTTTCGCCATTTTCATCAGGCACATCGATTAGACCGGCAAAACGTATCCTCGGCTGCCAGATAATGCCGGGATGTTCATTATTCAAATCGCCGATTAAATCAGAGCATCCGATATAAGCCAGGTCGTTGGGCATCTGGTCAGAATTACCCGAGTATGCTTTGGACATAATGATAAGATGACCGGACCGGAAATTGGCGTTTGCCCGCACAATATCCTTCTCAAATCCTTTCATCCAGCTGTAAAGCACAACTGATAGCATAACCCCGCCGATGACAACTATAATAGGGAAAAGGCTTCGGGACCGGTCCCTGAAAATTCCTTTTAAAATAAATTTAATCACATCAATCTCCCCCGTAGGGCGTCGGTCGGCTTCATCTCGGCAATTTTGCGCGTGGGAAGATAACTTACAATTGTGGTGGTAATAAATATCAGAACCGCAGTTCCGGCGATGATCCCGATGGTGAATACCGGATAAAGTTTTTCACCGAGGGCGAATCCGTAGCTGTCGGTTGATTCTAAAAGGGTCCACCCTTTTCGGGCAAAAAGAGCTAATAAAGGAATACCGTAAACCGCGCCTATAACAGCCCCAAAAGCGGCCTGCAGGGAACCTTCCAGTGTAAAAAGCTTAATTACCCTGCCCCGGGTTAAGCCAAGCGCCATCAAGGTTCCTATCTCCTTCTTACGCCGGAATATCGAGAAAATCTGGGTATCGAATATCGCCAGCATAGCCAGGAACAGCAACAGCATGTATATAAAAACAGAACCGAAGGACTTAGACCTTACCATTTCCCTGAGGTCTTTAAGCAGATATTCCTGGCTCCGGAAGATCCAATCGCCCGCAGGCTGATTTTCTTTAAAATCCTTATGGGTTACCACGATGGTTGCTTCCCCCTCCATATCCGCCAACTTGCGTAGCCGGTCCAGAGGCGCCCATATCTGGTTGACATCGATTGACTGCACAGAAGTTTTCATTACCTGAACAATGACCGCGTCCTGGGCATCGAAGGTCCCGTTGGCGTCCCTCCACTGAAGGATGAAGTAATCGCCGATACCGAGCCCGGTGGCTTTCGATGTTCTTTCACCGATCAGTACCGGTATATTTTCAATATCTTGAGCCAGTGTTCCACCCGGGATATTAAGTACTTCCTGTTCGGGGTCAATACCTTTAATTAATATCGGCCTTATTCTGCCGTTGGGATATATCGTACCCTGGATAATTAATATTGGCGCCGCCTGATGAGTATTTATTTCTTGTTCGAGTTTTATGGGAATTTTGCCGTGGGCGTCTTGCAGGGTCAGGGGGTCATAGGGATCGTATTCGGGATGCCAATACTGCCCGCCGCCAATCTCCGCCGCTATCATAGCATTCGAAGTCTGTTCATACATACCCTTTAATAGAGCCTGCGTAGTAATTATAGCCAGGAAAGAGAAAGACAACACGATGCCGTTTAACCATGTTCTCAGCCCCGCGCCCAACAGGTTCCGTATGGCGAGTCTGATCAACAACATTTTCAATTACTCCCCTTTAAAGCATCAGTGATTTTCTCGTCTTTAGCGGCCTTTCCGTCAATAAGTGAAATTTTCCTGCGGAGATATCCTATCACCTTTTCGTCGTGCGTTGAAAATAAAAAAGTTGTGCCGAGGTCGCGGTTCAGGTTCTCCATAATTCGCAATACATTATGTGAATTCTCCGCGTCAAGATTAGCTGTCGGTTCATCCGCAAGGACAATAGCCGGTTTTTTCACTATAGCTCGCGCTATGGCGACCCGCTGACTCTGCCCGCCGGACAGTTGAGAAGGTTTTGATTTCCACCTGTCCTGCAGATGGACTCTCTCGAGTGATTCCATTACAGCGCGCTTTCTTTCGGAAGCGGTGTACTCGAGCAGAAGCAGGGGAAATTCAACATTTTCAAAAACATTGTAAACCGGCAGGAGATTGAAAGTTTGAAAGATAAAACCTATGTGCTTATTACGCAATTCGGCGGCTTCCTGGTGCGAAAGCTCTTCGATCTTTTTACCCATCGTCATCGCGCTACCGCTTGTGGGAACATCCAGGGAACCTATTATATTCAACAATGTCGTTTTTCCGGAGCCGCTGGGTCCGACAAGACCGGCAAATTCACCTTCTGTGAAAGCCAGGTCTATCCCATCCAGGGCAACTAATGATTGTTGTCCCATTGGATAAACCTTTACCAGCTTTTCAGTTTTTATTAAATAAGTGTTTTCCATCTTGGGTCGGTTTTCCTGTCTTATCCAGATTCGTCAGCTTAGTGATTAAAAGTTATGGTCAATTGAACGCCTTTGTCCACCAGCATCCCACCGGTATTATAAATTAGAGCGTTATCAACCGGGTTCCAGAAACTGTTCAAAATAAAACGCCAGTTGTCGAGGGTATGGCTCCAGGATACAAACCGGTATAATTCCCTCTGGGAATAATGGTAATACAGTATACCCTTGAATTCATCGGCTATACCGAGCGAATAGCTTACCGACAACGCCCAGAATTGAACCGGGTTGGAGCTCCCGAATGCTTCTTCAGGTTCGGAAATTTCGAAATATTCTCCCACCAAACCAATTCCATTGCCAATATCCAGCGTATAATCACTGCCAATATTTATAAACCTTCTCCATTTATTGAACAATGGTATATTTTCCTGCTCGACCAATACAATTTCGCTCCAAAAACCGATCTCGATATCCCAACGCGTGTCGAAAGCATATTTCCTCTCCGTCGGTTCATTTTCAATAGAAGGCGGGATCGGAAACTGCAAACCGCTTAGATCAAACCTGCGTTGATTGAATGATAAAGCGATTTCTCCCGTAAATAATGGATATTGAATCCTGCCGCCGAACTCCGCCTCGTTCTCGACAGAGGGGAATACTTCCCAACCCTTTACTTCATCATTGCCGTAAAGACCCCATATCCATGTATTGGCGTTGTTGTAAAAATACCACCGAAACAGGACGGCGTAAACACCTTTTGAATACTGCTGGGGGTCGCGCGGGTCAAGGCTGTCAAACCACATCAGGGGTCTCATTAAAAGGGCTGATCCGAAATTTATTCTTTGCAAACCAACCCTTAGTTCGAGATTGGACGCGGCAAACCTGGCATAAGCCCTGTGAAGTTCAAAATCCGCGTCATCGTCAACTTTCTGGGAGCCATCATTATAATTGAATTTTCCGTCGATAAAGCTATTCACCGATAGATAAATATCGGCGAAAACTGTGCTGCCGAGGTCACTTCTTAGAGAAACGGAGGGAATGTAACGGGCCGCGAGTTGTGTGTTCAAGGAATCTGTCGTGTTGATTGTGCCCCATGCGGAGAGCTGCCCCCCAATATTTATGGTTTGTGAGTAAAGGTTGCTGTTGCAAAAAACCAGTCCGATATTTACTGCCAATATAAAATGTAAGATAATTTTAAGCATGGAAAGCTTCATGTAATTCATTACTTATGAATTATACATGACGGCGAAAATTAAGACAATATGAAAATCAGGGCGTTTTGGTAATTCAATGTAATCCGCTAAAGTATAGAAACCGGTTCAAAAGCCTGATAAATTTTGACGATACATTATAAACAGCCGTGCAACCCTGTTTTTGAATAACGGTTGTGGAATAAAATATTATATAGATTGATATGGAATTTCAAAAAAGTATGCTATATTTCCTGAGTTAGAATTATACAATCCAGAGAATATTTTCTTTACACAATAGTTTAAATAGTGAATTGACCAAACCTGAATTAAAAAATCATTATACGACCGGAGATGGGAGGGGGAAGAATGTCCTGCTAACCGGCGGCACCGGTTTCGTCGGCGACCTGATTATAAAAAGATATCTGGAAAGAACCGACTGCGCCCTGTGGATTATATCCAGACCCAGGGGCAATATTTCCGCGAAGGAAAGAATCCTCAACAGAATAGATATTCAATACCATAATAGAATCAAAATCTTAGAAGGGGAGCTGGGACGAAGGGTTGATGATAAAGGCATTGATATAAACGCCTATATGGGACTTGATGACAAAAACAATAAAAACAATTACGACAAGTTTCGGCAAATGGTAGAGGTTGTAGACGAGGTATTCCATAACGGATCATACCTGGGTCTTAAAAACGACGCGGTTGAAAGAGGGAGGTGCATGGATATCAATATCCTGGGGACCCAGAGAATCTTCAATATTATTTCATTGTTCAAACGCCCGTTGAAAGCATTGTTTTATACCAGTACCGCGTTTGTGCATGGAATCATGTCCGAACCGCAGGAATTCGGGGAAGACACAGCATTTCCAGGCCGGTGGTTAAACCCGTATGAAGAATCCAAGTGGAGAGCTGAGATATTAATAAGGAATTCCGGCTATCCTTTCCGGATATTCCGGCCGGGAGTTATCGCTAAAGAAATTGACACACCCGTCTTGAGTTCGCACACAATCTACGGCGTGGCAAATGTAATAGAATCAGGATATTATAATTATAGAAAGAAAAATCCGGAAAAACCGGTTCATATCGTGCTCGAAGGAGAATCCGGCTCCGCGCATAATATAATGTTGAGGTCAGATCTGGTTGATATGATTTTTGACATAAGGGAATCGGATCACGGGATGAATCATGTATATAATACGGTGAACACTCATAACACCCTCCTCAGCGATGTTCTGTACGCGATACTTTACAACCTGGAGCCCGGGATGACATACCAATTCGTACCGCGCTATTCAGAAGGTCACATTAAAAATATTATTGAAGAATATATCCATAAAATGGTCATGCCGATTTATAAAGGGTACCTCTTTAAGTCATCCCCTGAACATAGAATGGATAATGTGATTAAAGCCCTGGGAGAGGACTATCTTAGCGACAATATTACAAAAATCAACCGGGAAACCCTGGTAAAGCTCATGAAAGACCATTTCGAAAAGAAAAAGCCTAAAAATGGTTTAAGTCGGTCCTGCCACACCTAAGTTCTTTTTCAACTTCTCTGCGTCTTAATTCTCTCCAAAGCCTTACATATCGATCCCAGGACATTAGCAATCTTTCTGGTAATATATCAATCATAATGTCGATCCTATTCGCAATCTAACTTCCATTAAAATATTCCCCAGCATATTTTTCCCATGACCATCACCGCCGTCGCCCCAGAAAGCATCCTTAATGGTGTGTTCCACTAACCTGGTGTTACCGGTAGAGAGCAGGGACTTTCCCAAATCCACATGTTGTGTGAACTTCGCCATTACAGCTTTCCGCATCAAGGATACTTTAACTGATTCCCAGTCGGGTCGCAATTTATATCTTCGATCGCGGCCCAACCGGCATGCTATAGTTGCGTTGTTTGCTCTACGGATCGCTTCCCGATGCTTTTTGTTTGTGAACTTCTGCGCCTGGAAGTAATGCTCAACAGTCGGCCATACCTTTCCATCAAGCTTAATCGGATATGGCGCGAAGTTTGACAGCCATCCATACTCATCCGCGACACTGTAATATTTAATAGCTTCCATGTTTATCCATCCTCAGCTTCCGGGCGTTTAGAGTTCTCGTCCCATTCGCTTAATGTATTTATTCTATCAAACGGATAAACCCTGTCCCCATCGTAAGTCACCTTAGTTATCCTGTGAAATGGGATAGATGTATCCTGTACCTCCACCGAATACGGACCTATCCGGCACACATTCAAAGGCATTTCGGACACGCCGTTTTCCCCTTCGAAATCACGGTATTCGATAAAGGCCTTAACTTCGTCCATGGAATTATCATGGATCAGCCTGTTCAATAACTCTCTTAATGGATTCTTGCTCATATACAACTCCCCTGCAAATATTATAGCATATCCCATAGGGTTTGTGAAATTATTATTTCCCCGGAGGGCTTAAATATACAGCCCCCGGGGTATTTTATAACAGGTTCACTATCCTGTCTGCCAGTCCTTTTTCACCCAGTACAACCTGCAGTTTCGAGTTGCCGGAGATTTTCTCCAGTACTTCCAACTCCCGCAGTTTCATCAGGGTCGGATTAGCTTCCAGGAGCTTGGCGGTGTTCGCCTGTGACCGCATGGCGGCAGTTTCCTCCCGCCGCGAGATCAGGTTAGCCTCCGCCGCCTTTTTCGCTTCCATGACCTTGTTCATCAACTCCTTCATGTCGCCCGGGAGTATTACATCCCGAATTCCAAATGAAGCAACTTCGATTCCAAAGTCAACGGAGCGTTTGCCCAGGGATTCACGGAGATCCTCGGAAACGGACTGCTTATCGGAAAGCAGGACTTCCAGTTCCCGTCCTCCGATCAATTCCCGCAAAGACAACTGAGCTTCGCGATACAAAACGTCGCGGGCATCATCGACCGCCATTACGCTCTTTAGCGGATCAACAATACGATAGAAGACAAGCGCGTTCATGCGCAAAGTTACCTTATCGGCGGTCATTATCTCCTGTCCGGAAACTTCCATGACCCACTCTTTCATATCGACTTGCTGAACCTCGACATCGCTTATGTTTTTCCAGAACAGGTGGATTCCCGGTTCAAGGGTTCCGGCATATTCGCCTTCCTTGAAGAACAGGCCCACATTACCAACTGATACATTAACTCTATGCATCAGGCGTATGGCATCGTCGGAAGCGAAAAACATGTGCAGGTCTTTGTGTTCAACACGAACGCCGCTGGCATCGACAACCTCGACATCTACCCTATGGAAGACTTTCCACAAAGCGTAAAGCCCCGGTTCGAGGATACCATGGTAACGTCCATCCACCCACACGATCGCCCGATGTCTGCTGTCGAGATCAACAACGGTTGCTTCTTCTCCGAGAGCGCCCGATTTTACGATTACATCGAGTTCCGGATGCAGGAGGAATACTTCCCTGGTGGAAACCACTTCGACCTTCTCTTTCGAGGTCGGGTCGAAACGGTGATACATGCCCGGAGGAAGGATTCCCCTGAACTCACCGTCCACGAAGCGCAAACCGCGTTCGTACTGCTTAATCTTTAAACTTGATAAGAAGTTCATTCTTCCTCCTATCATTTGAGGTTATCGATTATGGTCAGCCGGTGGGTTTACCGCTCTGACCGCTATGTACCAAGTCTGACGCAACCGCCATTAATTTGAGCTTGCGAAGGAAAACCGAATTCCCGCCGCGCCTCCGGCGCGGAGCATCGCTTAAGTCCCGGTCTACTTACCCGCTCGATACTCTACCCTTGCCCCCTCTTGAAATCAAAAGGTCGAGATGTTGCGGGTTTTCGATTGAGACGGTATCCGCTTGCTTCAAAGCGCCTTCTTGCGCTGTCCGACTTCAATCTCTACCGGTAATCACTCGGTCGGAGTTGATACGGACCGGCTGGGCGTCCGGCATCCTCCGCAAACTTACCGTTTCTTTTGCTACCGATAACGGTCGGTTGCCGGGGATTTGAACCCAAGGTATCGGAGATTTCCAATACCCTACCGTGGTTGTACCACTTTTTCGGAAGCCATTCACGGGACGCGCAATAAAGATTCCCGCATATCTTACAGGGAATACCGCGCGCCGCTGGCATGGCGGTACATCTTTTAATGTTTTACTTTTCCTTTCTTTTAAATATTAGTCCAGGAAAACCATTACCGACTGAACACCGCTTCCTGTCTCGTTAACGACTTCTTTATTCATCAGTATACGGTGCCATCCATTAAGGTAAATGGTTTTGTGATCCGGATGGGAAACGTGTCCCATACCGTATGCTTCAGCTTCGCGTTGCATCATTCTCCAATTGTATTTCTTAGCCTCAGGATCTTCTCGAATTAATTTATCATACTCGCTCGGTTTCAGTCCCGCGGGATATTGCGCGCAAACATGAACGGTCACCCCTCCCTTGCGGTAAAGGTATTGAACCCAGTGAGATTTACCCAATCCGCGATTTATCGGTTCGTTACGGTAAATAGGTCCATCTTTAGTATCAAGTTCCGGAGTTGGGACGAAGTACCATTCACCCTGACGGACAAAACCCTTATTACGGCGGCGATTGCGAAGCTTGGGAATCACATGGTTCTGACCCTGCGAAACAAGCACCTCCGCCGGTTTGAGAGATTGCATCGCGTTGTAAACATCTGAGACATGTTCAGGGACGCCCGCGATAAACAGATGACGTTCATCATGACCACAAAGAAACTTTACACGATCGTAGTCATTGTCGCTTGTCTTAACCTCAGGGGAGAATATATCCGCCATGAGGATAAGGTGACGATCATCAGACCGCACATCGGTTACATCGAACCGGGTATCGCCTTCTCCGATCAAGAGATCAAAAAATTCGCCCTTACGGTCTCTGCCCACATCAAGCTGAAATCCATCAACTCTCTTAAAGCGTTTTTCAGTATATGCGAAACGGATCTTAAGACGCGCGCCGATCTTTTCGAACTTCTTTTTAATTGTACCGAATTGTTCCAAAACAATTCCCTTTCTGTGATTCATTCATTAACAGTTCAATGCCCATCAATACCGTATTAAATGGGCTTCTCTCTTGCCGTTCGGCTTAATGAATACTTGCGCATATCTCTCCTTTCACTGTTTATTCCGGGATAATCGGGACCTGCCCCAGCCCTCCGGAGAGCAGGAACCCGACAGCGTAAATCCTGCTTTCCCGGATACTATTCAACTTTTACAGGCGTAATAAAGCCCGCGTTAATGTTTGGTTATATTGTCCGCCGAGAATAACTCAGCAGTTTGTTATTGGATCGATAATTGGGTTATAAAGGATGGAATAAAGGAGAGAATGGAAATTGTCTGGGGGTGAAATCAGGAAAGTAATCTTATCTCGTCGTTATTCCATTCAAACCCAACCGCCCGATCGCCTTCTTATTTTTAGGCTCATCGCAAAACCTTTTGTGTTAAGTTCCGAATGTATTGTAATGCTACTCATATTATTTCCTCTCTAATTTCGAGTTTACGCCTGATTATCGGTAAAATACGTCAAACTTATAAAATGGTTTCAGCCCGTTGAAAATTATTTCGGTCAATTTGAACGCATAGTTTAATACCGGTTCTAATGTTTGTCAAGAAAAAAATTTGGATTAAGAATATTTATTTTGCCAAAAAGGGTGATGGTTGTACGGGCTTCTTCGATTTGCGCCGCTCACAGGATATCAGCCGCCCCGCGCTATGTTAAAGCTCCCGACAGGTAAACACCGGAAGAATTGATATCCCTGTTTATCTTGCGTTCTTCCCAGAAAACCCTAAAACGGCACGGGGGGAGGCGATTAGATTGTTGAAAACCGGTAAGAAAACCCGTTTGAAATAATCCCTAATTTATGTACCCCAGCGCCCGGAGTTTTTCCTTCAGTTCCTCTTCGCCTTCAACGAGATTGACGGCGTTTTGCCGCGACAGGCTGTCCTCGTAAGTAGGTATGTACGTTATCTTATGGTTTTCAAGGAAATCCTCGGCGAACATCCCCTGCATGACCCTGCCGTCCATATCTTCAGCCACCGGCAATCCCATCAGGTAAAGAGTGGTCGGAGTTATATCCAGTACCGTCCCCTCGTCGTAACGATACCCCCTTTTGAATGCCGGACCTTTGGCCAGGATTATGCCGTACTGCTCATGCCATCCGGATATCGCCGTATGAAGCATAACCAGTGAATCGGCTGGATAACTCTTTTCGGCGGTTACCATAATTTTATCATCCGGTTCGATATCGGGATTAATATGGAGCTGGAGGCGGTTCTCGGCGGTCTTGCTGGCATCGATAAACAGGTTGCCCTTGCCGGGAATACTTATTTTCCTGATATCGGAGATAGCCTTGTTAAAGCTCTCGAAGTCATTTAACCTGTTCCCGGAATTATCAAGAAGGTCCCAGTATGTCAGGGTGCCGATAGTTTCCATGGAGAGATACGCCGGTTCGGAGATAATAACCTGCATTCCCAGCGCGGCGATAGCGTCGTTTATAATGGAACGCATGACATTAAAGCTTATCTGCCGGGGGACTTTATAGGTATTGTAATCCGGGAATAATTCCTGCATTACATCGTATCCGCCTGATCTTTCCGGTATGTTCTCCTCGATTAACGGAACAAGCGAATGGTCGGAAAGCACTATAATATTGGTTTCAGGGTCGAGCTCATCAAGCACCACGCCCAGGAGCGAGTCCGTGCGTTCATAATATTTATTCAGAAAATCACCGAAAACTTGCTTTTCTTTCTCGTTAACCGTGAACGATTCCGGCGAATGGTAACGGAACATAAAATGCTGGGCCATATCCGGGCTGTGTATGTAATATCCAAACAGGTTCGGCTGGCCGTATTTACGGATCGCGTCGACAGTCGCGTCGGTAATACGGTGGTCGTTCTCGGTTTCCTCGGCAAGAACCTTGACCAGCGTGTGCATCTCTCCTTTAGTCAACTCGTCGGAAAGCTCATAAATTTCCTCCCGGTTATCCAGCGGCGAAAAATTGGAATACGGCTCGAGGATATCGATGTGCGAATGCCCCTTCTTTTTGTATTTATTCTCGAAGTCGAAAACACCGGCCGGGAAGACCGTGCCCGAGTTGCTGAATATAGCCCTGTCGGATACAAATACTCCATTAACCGAATCCGGGGGATAAGTGCACATAAAATTCACGAACATGGTGCTCAGTTCTTCCTCTGAGGCGATTTCCCATACCGCCTTAACTGTCCGGTCTGTGGCATTGCCGATACGCCATTTATCACCGACAACGTCCTCGCGTACCATCCACGCCTGAATACCATGCTTTTCAGGGCGTTTACCCGTATAAATGGATGGCCATATCAACTGGGATATGAGCTGGTAAAACTCGAATGATTTCAGCTTGCCGCTTACGCCCGTATCCATAATGCGCTGAAAATTGGGCATTTTCCCCTGCTCGATAAGCGGGTCGATAATGTTCCAGCCGAGGCCGTCAAGCCCTATTATCGCTACCTTGGGACCCGGCGATGTTAAATCTACCTGCGGCTCTTTATCTGTACTGCAGGTGGCAAATACGGCAATCGCAAATGTTAATATTACTATTCCTAAAATCGATTTCTTCATGATTACATTCCGTTAGCGGTTCGTTTTTGCTTAAACTATCCGAAAATCTATTTGTTTCCAACATTTTGAAAATACGAAAATTATTCTGCCGGCTCCGGCGACAGCCTGTAAATCTCCACCTCGGTGCCCATCCTCTCAATTCCGCCGGCAAAATCGGTAAGCGGGTAATATGGCAAATAGACAATGACTCCATTCTCAATAAACCGCCAGGCCATATTGCGGTCATCATACGGAGTGAATTTCTTCACCAGTTCGGCGTCGTTGCGAAGCCTCCAGTAGAACCCGGCTCTTTCGGGATATATCTTCTCCTCGGAAAAGGCGACCGCGGCGTTGAATGTGTTGATAGCCGCGTACTGAACGCCTTTTTCTATAAGGTCGTTAAAATCATAATCGTTCTTGTAAAAGTCGGGGGCGTAAAACGGGTGCATTGTCGTCTTTACCACCCGGTAACCGCCTTCCAGCATAACCGGATTATCCTCAAGGTATCGTAATCGCCGGGGTACATACCATCCCTTGCTTCTTAGATCGTCTAATGTTTCCTCTACCATCTGCCTGCTCTCCGGGAGCTGAATACAGTACCAGTCGGTGGCGATTATCGTGTTCGGTTCTATGTTCTCCTTTATCCATTCGGATGCCTGCGTGCGGGTATCGCCCGCGGTCAATAACCGGTCATACTCAACCGCCCAGCTTACCGGCTGTATCAACGCGGCAATTATCAGTATTGACGCAACTACATACTTCCATGTTTGCTTCTTAACGAAAGATACAACAAGGAATAAGGCATCCGCCGCCCCGTAACATATAAACGGCAGTATCGGCATAAGGTATCGGTCCCAGGTTATACTCCATGAACCGACGATTACCAGGTAAACAAGGGGGAAGATAAACAGGATAATGTTCAACCGGTCCCGGGTTACGAATGCTTTCACAAATGAAACAATAAAACCGGCCAGCACCGCCCCGCCCATACCATAATAAAGCGAATAGCGCAGGTGAAAAAGCCATGCCGGATAACCGATTATCTCGGTCATAAATCCCGTATGGCCCTTCTGCATGTGTTGAGTTTCAAAACTGAAATCGGCCCAGAACTGGTTAAAATCCAGCAGAACGAAGGGGGAAGTTATGAGAAAGGCCCCGATGGAAGCCCCCGCCGCTTTCAACAGATTCGCCGATATGATGTTTCTAAAATTTAATCCGCCGTTTTCCCAGAGATGTAATATATGCGCGGCAAATATCGGTATGGCTACTATCGCTCCGTTGTATTTCGTGGATGCCGCCAAACCGCAGAAAATGCCCGCCAGAATGTATGACCTGCTTTTGCCCCCGCGGTAGATATCAACTATGAATATATGGGCAATAAGCACCATAAGGCCGGTGGGTACATCGGTTATTGCGTAATGGGAAACCCTTATATGCAGAAACGACCCCGCCAAAAAAGCGGCCGCGGCCAGCCCAACCTCCCTTGATTTCGCTTTCTCGCCAAGCTTGTATGTGAAATAAACCGCCAGGGTGCCAATAAAGGCCATCACCGCTCTTATTGTGATATATATCGGCGTCGGGTCAAACCAGTAGGCGACCTTGAATGCTTCCATTGAAGCGAATAATCCAAACAACCGCCCAAAAATAAAAAGTAAACCCAGGGTAAAGGCGGAGAAGTAGATATACAGGCTCGGGTAATGGAAAAACCCCGGGTTCGGATTGCCGCCGGCGACTGCCATCACCGCCTGGAGTATGGTCGGCTCGTCCGGGTGATGCGTATAGGGCAGGCCGAAGTTTATCCCGTAAAGCCTTACCACCGCGGCGAAAACCAGCACCAGCGCAAGCAGTAAATAAACGAATGTTTTACTCGAATTCCCTTCTGAAACTTCGGTAGCGGTTAACATAATATGTAACAAGGTTATTCTTTTACAGCAGTTGATCCGGAGCTGGCCAGGTTGCGCCTTATATATAATTGCTCAATCAGCGATAATATGTTATACATGGTCCAATACAGAACCAATCCCGCTGGCATACTATAGAAAAGGAACGTGAACAACGCCGGCATCAGGTAAACCATCATCTTCTGCTTGGGGTCCTTAATTGTCAGCTTCTGCTGGATGAACATGGTCGCGCCCATCACTATAGGAAGCACATAATAAGGATCCATCTGGGAAAGGTCGGTAATCCAGAGCATGAAACTGGCGCCGCGAAGCTCAATTGTTGAGCGGAAGACCACGAACAACGCGTAGAACAATGGCATCTGCAGGATGAGCGGCAGACAGCTTCCAAACGGATTTACGCCATGCTCTTTGTAAAGCTTCATGGTCTCCTGGCTGAGCTTGTTGCGGTCGCTTTTATATTTTTCCTGGATTTCCTTTATTTTCGGCTGAATATCCTGCATCTTGGCCATGGAGGTCATCGACTTGCGGGATAACGGGAAAAGTACTATTTTTATCAATATTGAGAACAGGACAATCACTATCCCGTAGTTGGGAATGATATGATGGAGCTGGGTGAATACCCACAGCACCGCCACAGAGAAAGGTTGGATGATTTTCCAGCCCATGGAAACCAGAGCTTCCAGTTCAACCTCGTATTCACTTAGAAGGTAATAGTCGATAGGGCCGATATAGACTATAAACTCATCCGCGTATTTTTCCGCCCCGCTGCTTTCCATATAAACACCCACATCGAAATACTTGCGCTCGATTTTCTCCTCGTTGAAGGTCTCTTCCCGGGCGGTCCCGTTAACATAAAATCCACTGCCCATTCTCGAATCAGGAATAATCGCGGCGGTGAAATATTTGGATTTTTGAGCAACCCAGGCCGTGGTCCCGCTTTTCTCCTGATGCATCTCCTCGCCCACATCCACATCTTTGAAATCGAGATTTTCGCCGCCGAACATGGCATAACCGCCCATGGGGTCAAGGTCCTCCCCGGCATTCGTTTCGGTGAGAGGCAACGGGCTGTCCCAACTGAGGTAATAACCCTTGTCTATATCCAATGCTTCCGCGCCTTCAACATCTACATCGAGTACTATGGAATATTTATCGTTATCAAACGTGTAAGCCTTCTCGATTTTTACCCCGGATTTATCCTGCCAGGTAAAGGTTATTTTGCCTTCCTTATCCCGAACGCTTAAACGCAAAGCGGTGTCGCTTACCGCGTAGTTCATCCTCTCCGATGGCAGGTAGGCATCCTGGTTTTTAAGCAGTAAAACGCCCCTTCTACCCAGGGATGCCATATCAATCTTGCCACCGCCCGACTTTTCGTACTTTTTCAACACGAAAGATACCAGCGAAGCCCCTTTAGTGGAAAATACGGCTTCGTACAGGTCAGTTTCCACCTTTACAAATCTACGGGGCCGGGTGTCCTCGAAAATCACCGAATCCGGCTCTTCTTCTTTCACCGGTTTTTCATCCTCTACTACAGCCGCGGTATCGGTTTGCTCCGGAGGCTCGTCAGCCCGCATCTGGGCTTCGCCTACAGCCGGCCGGTCTTCAATGGTAGTTTCGCTTTTATCCTGCGCGGGGAAAAACAGCTTATTATAAAAAGGCATTAATATGAAAATTAATGCTATCAGCGCGAAGGCGAGAATTGTTTTTCTATCCATAACCCGTTCAATAACTCCTAATTTACTGGATCATATCCCCCGGAATTCCACGGATTGCACCGCAGAAGACGATTAACCGCTTTTATTCCCCCCTTAAACGCCCCATGTTTCTCAACAGCCTGCATGGCGTACTCCGAACAGCTGGGATGAAAACGGCATGTATCCGGAGGAAACAGGTAACCCAGGGTATTTTGATAGATAAAGATAAATAGCTTTAATATATTCCTGGGTATTTTCTTAATGCTCATCAGGCCTTATACCCTTTGAAAAGTTTATCCAGCTCGTGCCGTATTTGATCATTGGCGGCGTGCGCGAGATTATTTGAACCAAGCAGAAGCACACTGCTTCCCGAAGGAAATATATCCTTATGGCACCGCAACTGCTCTCTAAAAATCCGTTTTACCCGGTTGCGCTGGACCGCCGAATGGAACCTGCCGTAAACCTGAACGGCGAATCTGCTCTCCAACTGGCCTGGTTCACCAGAGTGAACATATAATTTGGTGTTTTCTGTAGAGTACAAACGACCCTTC
The DNA here is from genome assembly GCA_014730345.1 of Candidatus Zixiibacteriota bacterium. Taxonomy (GTDB): domain Bacteria; phylum Zixibacteria; class MSB-5A5; order UM-FILTER-46-8; family UM-FILTER-46-8; genus WJIJ01. The sequence goes on from WJIJ01000064.1 coordinate 27,090, forward strand.
TTTTTCAGTTCAACTATTCTGTCGCGGGATTTGATCAATATACTTCGGGGGAAACCGAATTTTTTCCGCCGCTTCATTTTACTATAGGATCAATGGGATAACCGCGCGCGACCCTTGGAACGTCTTCTTTTTATAATAGAACGCCCCGCTTTGGTGGACATGCGCTTGCGAAATCCATGATCTCTTTTCTTTTTAATATTCGATGGTTGGAATGTCCGCTTCATTATAATGTCCTTGCCTGTCTGATTTTACGTTTAACGATAAACCTGTAATATATTTAACCTTGCCCGAGAGTCAAGTAATTTATCGGCTGTAGATTTATACTGAATATTTGAAAATTAAAAATTTTATAAATTCCCATAACTTATAAGGATAAATAATTTCACCTCCTTTTTTGCCGATGTTAATATTGATGAGCATTGTACCCATCTCTCTGTAAATGTGCTAAAAGAGGCGATTGGATGAAATTAATCTATAAAGTACTGCTTACTTTGGGGGCTGTCCTCGCCGTTGGATTGGCTCTTAACTATTATACCATTAACTATATCATCCAGGAAGATTATGATAGAATTGCCAATGACTACTGCCGGGAATCTATTCGCAAAGGCGTGGCCGCCCTCGACTTACAGGCCGGCAACCTTTCCCGTTTGGCACATAACTGGGCGTCGCGCAATGAAATCTATGACCGTATGCCCCGGCTTGATTACGACTATCTGGAAAAGAATTTTACCGACAAGGCCCTCAATAATCAAAATATCGACCTGATAGAGATATTTAACCGGTCGGGAAAGCTGATTTATCACCGGGAACATGGATTAAGCCTTGACAATGCTCAATCACCCCTTGATATCGACGCCGGCATATTTTTCGGCCCGAGGATTTTATGGGTCGATGATTCTACCATTGCCGCACAGTCGTTGGATGGCATAATCTCCACCCGCGAAGGACCCATGTTGTTCGCGTCACGTCCCATCCTGCCGTCCGATGAGAACGGCGAACACCGGGGCACCCTGGTCATGGGCAGATGTATCGACAACCATATTGCCGCCCAGGCGGGCAATATCTCCGGAAGCCCGGTCAAGTTTCTTGATATACGCAACTCATCGGTACCGCATATCCTGTTTGATAAAAAGGGATACAAACCACTGGACAGGTCGGTAGTCGTTAATCTTAAAGAATACAGCTTTATTGAAGGATACACGCTTATCAATGATATCTCCGGGAAACCGGCATTTGTCATGTCAACCCTGATACCCAAAAACAGGTTTATACAGGGTCAGCAGAACGTACTTTTCAATATGACCTCGGTTATCGCCATCGGCCTGCTGACGGCTATTACCGTGATTGTAGTGCTTTACAGGATTTTATTTACGAGACTGGCGCGTCTTACCGAATCGATCGCTTACATGGCCCGTACGAGCAAAATCCGTACAAGCGATTTTATCGACGGCAAAGATGAACTCTCCCGGCTGGGGTACCAGTTCAAAAGACTTATTGAAAAACTTAATCTCGCCAATCAACGCCTGCGGGAATCAGAAGAGAAATCAAGAAGCATAATCAAGAACTCGCCTGTCGGCATAACCCTGCTGGACAGGGACTTACGGTTGCTGGAGGTTAACCCCCAGATGACGCGGTGGTTTCCCGATATGAAATTCTCCTATGGCAAGTTATACACCGATGCCATGAAGCTGAACATCATCGAGCAAAGCAGGGAATGTCCCGTCGCAAAAGCGATTGAAGAAGGCAAAACGCAGAGCAGTACTATCATATTCAGAACCAATGCCGGATTGAAATATTTCGATGTTATCGCCTCGCCGATTGCCAATGAATCAGGCGAAATCATCGGGATTGTACAATCATTCACCGATATAACCAAACAACTGCTGGCCGAAAACAAACTTAAGCAGAAAAACAAGGAACTTTCCATAATAGGGGATATACGCTCCGCGGCTAATTCCGCGAAGGATATGCAGGAATTATGCATGTTGATAGCTAATGTAGTGAACAGGGAAATAGATTTCGATCTAACCGCGGTTTACCTTAATGATGAAAAGAAACGTCTGAGAATGATTTATCGTACTTCCGATATCCTCTCTGAGCATTATTCCATAGACAACGAGTATATCACCGGTAAGGTCGAATCGGTTAAATCGACAGCTGAACCTTACTTTAAGGATAGCCTGGAAGACTTCGATTCCGGTAACGATAATCCGATACCGGTAGCATTAGCCATAGTACCCATAATTTACCGCAAGGAGATTCTCGGGCTGATTGTTACTGGCTCTGATTCCCGGCGTAACTTTACCATTGATGACCGTATGACCCTGAAGATGGTCGGTGAAGAATCAGGAGCGGCCGTGGAGTTTGTACATGCCCGCTCCACCCTGCAGGAATCTGAAAACAAGTACCGCGAGTTATTCGAGAATGCCGGCGACGTGATTTTCACCATGAACCTCAAGGGGGATATTCAAACGGCTAACAGGGCCGCCCTCGAATTCATGGGCTACAGCCAGAAGGATTTGAAGAAGGGCGTTAATATCTCCCAATTGCTGACCCGGTCTTCGTATAAGATTATTCTCCAAAGGGTCGGCAACAGGGTTGCCGGGATGAACATGAACAAGGATTTCACCGCTGAAGTAGTTAAAAAGAACGGCGAAACGGCCCTCCTCGAATATAAAGCGGAATTGATCAACAAAAACGGTGAACCCGTTGGGGTGCAGTGCGTTGCCCGGGATATAACCCGCAGGATAAAATCCGAGGAAACCCTTCGAAGATCGGAGGAAAAGTACCGCGCGCTGGTTGAGTCATCCGATGATGTAATCCTCTCCCAGGACCGTCATGGTCGCTTGACATTCTTGCATCTCGGCGCCAAGTTCAAAGATGTCGATCCCCAGGCTATGATAGGCAAGCATCCATCCGAACTCATAGGCGTTGAAAGCGCCGAAATATGGATGACCAACTTCCGCAAGGTCCTGCGCACCAATAAACCTGTCCATTTTTACGCTTCGTTTGAGTTCGCGGGTTTCAATCTGCGCACCTCCACTACTCTTTCGCCCATACGCAACTCCGATGGACGGGTGGTCGCCGTAAGTGGAATTTCAAAGGACATTACCGAGCATGATGATATCCAGCAGAGGCTCGCCGAAAAAAGCTCATTTCTGGAATCCCTGCTTAAAAATACCAGCGATGTGATTTTCGCTCTCGACAATGATTTGAAAATAACCTTTGCCGGCGAATCCCTCAAGACAACCTTCGGCTATCAACCCGATGAAGTATTAGGCAACACCGCGCAGTTCCTCTTTCAGAATGTCAAGGATTACGCCGACACCGAAGGGCAGATTAAGCAGAGCGTCAGCGAGCGCGGCTACTTCCGCGGGGAAGTAAAACTTAAGGATTCGCGGGGAAATACAATACCGGTTGAAGCGACCTTCGCGCCCATATACAACGCCGATGGTTCTAAAAACGGATACGCGGCATTGGTGCGCAACTTCACCGAAAGTTACCGCCTGCAAAAGGAATTGATGCGGGTAACCCGCGAACAGGAAAGCGCTATCAAGGAACTGGAAAAGGTACGCGCACTTCTGGAGATGCGCGCCGCGGAATTAAAACGAACCGGCGACAAGCTCAATGAACAGAAGGAGTTTACAGAAAATGTGCTTTCCAGTATCGATGACTGGGTGCGGGTTATAAATGAGGACTTTAACGTGCTGTACGCCAATAAAAGCGTACGGGAGAAATTCGGCGATAATATTGGGGAGCAGTGCTTCAAAATCTTTGGCGCGGACGAAAGATGCGCTCAATGCGTCTCTGAAAAGGCTATTAAAGAGGGACGGACTGTCAAAAAAGAAATCTCCGCGGGAGGCCGCCACTACCTGCTCGTCAGCTCTCCATTCTATGGGGAGAGCGGTAAACTGACCCGCGCGGTAGAAGTTATCCGCGATATTACCGAAATTAAATCCCTTGTTCACGGAATTATCGAGCTAAACCAGATGGCATTGATCGGAAGCCTGACCGCCTCGCTTACCGAGAATATCAATGAGAAACTATGGAAAATTTCGGAAATGACCGACAGCGCCGGGGAAGTTGTCCCGTCAGAGGGAGCATTAGCCGATTATCTCGGGGAGATTAACCGTAGAACCGGTGAAACCTATTCCATTACCGATGCCATACTCGCGTATACCGCCGGGGATTTCGAAACAAGTCAGGATATCGATTTGAACAAAATCATCGAGGACGCCGTAAAAATTATAAACCTTAGATATTTGGATAAGGAATTGTCATTCGAGATTAAAACAGGTTCACTAAAGGCGATACATGCTAATCCACTTAAAATCAGGCAGGTGCTTCTGAATACCCTGGTTGCCATTACCGAATGTTTGGAACCGAAGAAAAAGGTCGCTGTAAAAGGCGCAAATATTGATGATTGCGTTGAATTAAGCTTCAGTTCATGCGTTAAAATGGATCCCGGCCTGGATATCGACAAGGCGCTTAGCCTGTCGCTGGCTGAAGAAGATTGGAGCGGTTTGACCGGGAATAAGCTGTATGACCTCGGTTTAGCGATTTCGAAACGAATAATGGAAGAGTGCGGCGGGATGTTTGAGATTTCATTTGAAAAACCCGATAAAGTTATATACAATATTCGATTTCCCATACCGCGGTCAAAAAATACTGTAAAAAACGCCGCAGGGCTTAAAACTAATTAATTTGGTTGACAGTGATAGGAATCGTCCCTAAGTTAGGCAGTCGTTAAATAGAGGGAGTTATATATGTGCGGAATTGTTGGTTATATAGGTAAAAGAAAAACAGTACCGATTTTAATCGAAGGACTTAGACGACTCGAATACCGCGGCTATGATTCCGCGGGAATGGCTATACTTGAGAATGGCGGTTTACATATAGAAAAGGTAGCCGGTAAAATTGCCGCCCTCGAACAGATTCTGGTAGGCAAAGAATTCTCGGCCACTACCGGCATAGCCCACACGCGCTGGGCTACTCACGGCGTGCCTAACGACCTTAATGCTCATCCCCACGTCGACGGAACCGGAAAAATCGCCGTGGTCCATAACGGGATTATCGAAAACTATCGAGGGCTGAGAGGATTTCTCGAAAAACGCGGGCACAAATTCGCATCCGATACCGATACCGAAATTATCAGTCACCTTATCGAAGAATATTATAATGGCGATATTGTCGAAGCGGTGCGTACAGCTATGTCCCAGGTAACCGGAACCTATGGAATCGCCGTGGTCGACCTGAACAATCCGGGCACTATTGTCGCCGCCCGGCGGGGATCGCCGTTGATTATCGGCCAGGGTGACGGGGAGACCTTCGTCGCTTCCGACGTTTCCGCCGTCCTCGGACACACCAAGCAGGTCGTTTATCTCGAGGATAACGAGCTGGCTAAAATCTCCGCCTTTGGCTTCGAAATCTCGACAATCGACAATATCCCCGTTACCCGCGAACTCCAGGAGATATCCTGGACTTTGGATATGATTGAAAAAGAGGGCTATCCTCATTTCATGCTCAAGGAGATTTATGAACAGCCCCTTACCATCCGCAATGCCATGCGCGGACGGCTGAATTTCGAAGAGGGGACTTCACGTCTCAACGGATTGAATTTACAATACGATGAACTGCGGGAGATTGACCGGATTATCATCACCGCCTGCGGCACAAGCTGGCATGCCGCCCTGATAGGCGAATACCTTATAGAAGAATACGCCCGGATACCGGTAGAGGTTGAATACGCGTCCGAATTCCGCTATCGTTCACCAATAATTAAAGACGGCACCGTTGTTTTTGCTATCAGCCAATCCGGCGAAACCGCCGATACTCTGGCGGCGTTAAGGGAAGCCCGCCGCAAAGGCGCCACCGTCCTCGGTATATGCAACGTGGTCGGCTCGACTATCGCCCGTGAAACCGACGGCGGAGTTTATATACATGCCGGACCTGAGATCGGAGTCGCTTCCACCAAAGCGTTTACCTCCCAGATAACCGTTCTCTCGCTTATTACCATCCTTCTGGCGCGGATGCGCGGCATGTCCCATGAAGAGGGTATACGCATGCTTGACGCCTTGAACATGGTGCCGGAGCAGGTGGAAGAAGTTTTAAAGCGCGATGACGAGATCAAAGCTATCGCCAGGAAATACCATGAAGCCGACAATTTCCTCTACCTCGGACGCGGACTGCATTTCCCGGTCGCCCTCGAGGGAGCATTGAAGCTTAAGGAAATTTCCTACATCCACGCCGAAGGTTATCCGGCGGCGGAAATGAAACACGGCCCCATCGCGTTGATTGATGATAAAATGCCCGCGGTCGTGGTCGCGGTCAAAGACGCGGTCTATGAAAAGGTTATTTCCAACATCGAGGAGATAATCGCCCGCAACGGGCAGGTGATAGCATTGGCTACCGAAGGCGACGAGGAGATTAAACAGCTTTCAAATGATGTTATATATATCCCTAAATCACATCCCTTCGTCAATCCTTTGCTGACCAGCGTACCATTACAGTTGCTGGCTTATCACATGGCTGTGCTTCGCGGCTGCCATGTAGACCAGCCCCGCAACCTGGCTAAGAGCGTTACAGTGGAGTAGCTTATAATTAAGGAATACGCAGTAAATAATCCTTGACTTCGACCGAAATTTTGATAAGTTAGGATTTTTAAAATAACCGGGCGCCCTAGCTCAGTTGGTAGAGCAACGGACTGAAAATCCGTGTGTCCGCAGTTCGATTCTGCGGGGCGCCATTGAAAAAAGGCTGCAGGTTCATTACCACAGCCTTTTTTATTTCAAATGTAAAATGTTTTACTTCAGAAGGGTCAGTTTCCTGGTCAGGCTTTCATCCCCTGCAGAAAGCCTTGCGTAGTAAATCCCTGACGCAAGCCCGGAGGCATCCACTCTTACTGTATAATGTCCCGCGCTTTTATGCCCATCAATTAAAGTTTTCACAACCTGGCCCGCGATATTATAGATGTCGAGCTTGATGTGTCCCTCCACCGAAACTTCATAACCGAGAGATGTCTGCGCGTTAAATGGGTTCGGATAGGCCGGAGACAGGTAGAACCGCCCGGGAACATACTTATTACCGCCTTCGTCAACATCGACGGTAACCGGCACCCGCAGGTAGTTCAGCGGATTGGTAGTCAATTCGCCTTCGCCGCCGCTGTACATCCCCGCGTCCTTGTCATTTACATAATACAGGTGGAGATTGTTGTCCACGAACTCCGCGGTGCTCAACTGGAAATCATTGTCGCAGTTTCCGGGCATGCAACCGGGGCTTTCCGAATTGGTAAGGTTTTCCTCCGGAAGCCAGAATTCGCCGCCGTCAACCGACATGGTGTAGTAAATATCTCCATTGGAAAATCCGCCGTGGGACATATCCTGGTCGTTGAACCTGCAATAGGTAACATACAGGTCGCCGTTTTCAGTTATCGATATGTTCGCGCTGGAAATCGAGCGGTTCTGGGAGCCGGGCATTGAGTAGTTCATTCCCTCGGCTACCATGTCGATGCCCGTAGGTTCGCTCCAGTGCCACAACATGCACGAATCCGGCGTTGAATACTGCGTTATAGGATTAAAAAGCGGGGTGGTCCATATAATATGCAGATTACCGTCCGGGTCGTAGACCGCGTCAATATTGTTGAAACAACGAATGGAATCATCATTGGTGTAATTTGTAATGTTTATCTTGTTGTCGAAATCCCAGGTAACGCCGTCCTCGCTTTCGATATATACAACATCATTGTTAACGAACGTCGGTTCCATCAGGTTTTTAGGTTTGGCGTAGACAATCGCCGCTTTATCATCAAATTTCGACGTAACTACCGTATAAGCCTGCACCGTAACCGTATCCACCAGCGCCGTCGGCTCCCATGTGTCCGGAGTATCGGTGGAATGGGTGTAAATCATCTGCACGGTTATTTCCTGCATCCCGTGTTCCACAGCCACAATATGATACCTTCCGTTTATATCCAGGTCTACCCTCGGCCAGAAGGTAGTGCCGCCGCCGGGGAAATTGTCCGGCGGGTCATATAAAGTAAACAGGCCAAACCCGCGGGATGCGTCTATACCGAGGGTTAACGCCATATTACTGAAATTATGATATGCCACCGCCGCGGCATCATCGGAATTGGCTACCACCGTTGGGAAACCCGCGCCGGCTACCTGGTTTACTTCCACACCATCTTCACCAAATGCTACCCCATTGAACTCATCAATAAAATTGTAATATACATAACGGTTGGATAGGTCTCCCTCGGTCCAGCCGACATGCGCCCCTCCCTGGCTGTCCAGCGCGCAACGGTTGTTGGTCGCCCCCACCGTTTGCTGGTCCCTGGTGGTGTATCCTACAGTAATGCCCGGCGAATCCGCGCCGGCAACGACGGGTATCGACAGAAGACATATGAGGATATAGACAAGATTTCTTTTAAAAATCATACTGTTCTCCTTATTCTGCATTAAAGCTACATGAAGTATTATAATCGAAAATTGAAATTTGGCAACCCCTAATTTCCGAAACCCTCAAAATAGTAACGGTTTATAAAGAAATGCCTTTCAAGAGATACTAAATATTTTTCGAAGTCTGTCGATATACCTCAATGAGATAAATAAGTTTAGGGAAAAAATACTCTAAACCCCTTAAGCGAGAGATCTTGATTATGTCCGCGATATACACACGAACTTTTTACTTGACTTAAACCGTTGTTGCGGATAAGTTAATTTGTCTTAGCATGGATGGCTGAATGAAAATTCCAGGGAAATCTAAAAACGCAATCGGTCTTGATATAGGTTCCAATTCCATTAAACTGGCGAAGCTGGGGCAAAAGGGCGATACTTTTGAACTACGCTCCATCGGTTATCGGGAAATTTCGCCCGAAGCTATGGTGGCATCCGAGATAAAAGACCGTGAAGCTATTATTTTTGATCTCCAGAACCTTATCGACCAGTACGAACCCAAGGCGAAGGATGTCGTTGTCTCTATCGAGGGACATGGTATAATCACCGATAAAATCAATATCGATAAAAAATCGGGGGCCGAAGCCGAACAGGCAATCCTATTCGAGGCCGAGCAGAGATCTCCTTTCGATGTCGAAGATGTTACCATGGATTTCCACATCATCAACGTCAACGAAGAAACCAACAAGATGGATGTCCTGCTGGTCGCCGCCCGCAATGAATACCTTCGTTCCTATTTGAGCATCATCACCGATGCCGGGCTGAATCCGGTTATCGTGGATGCTGACTCGCTGGCGATACTGAATGCTTTCGAAATTAACTATGAAGTGGACCCCCATCGGGTAACCGCGCTGGTTAACGTGGGCTTCGATATCACCAATGTAACCTTTATCAACAATGGGCTATATCATTCCACCCGCGATGTTACCGGCGGCGCGAGGATGATCTACGAATCGGTCCAGCGCGAATTCCGCCTGAACCAGGACCTGGCCATGAAAGTTTTAAAAGGGGAGATGGCTTCTTCAATCGATCAGGACCTGCTTAAAGCCACACTGGTTACATCCACCGATGAATTGCTCTCCGGCCTGGAGATTGCGTTCTCATATTTCAAATCATCGGCAAAGGTCAGCGACATCGACTGGGTGCTTTTATCGGGTGGCGGAAGTTTGATTCCCCATTTCCCGGAACTACTGCAATCAAGATTGGGAACTTCCGTGGAAATTGCCAATCCGCTTCGAAATATCGAATATGATCCGACGTTATTTACCGGAATGCAGATAGAGAGAACCGCGCCAATATTTATGGTGGCAATTGGATTAGCGGCACGGAGGATAAAATAATAAATGGTTGAGATTAACCTACTTCCAAAGGAATTTCAGAAAAAGGGCCTGTCGTTATCCTTCGACAAGACCTTCCTCTACGTGCTCGGCGCCGCCGCGGCCCTGATTTTAATTATGGCGGCGGTCTCCATCTACCAGAGCGTTCAGCTGGGCAATATCGAGGAGAAAATCGAAATCGCCCAGGCCAAGACCGATGCCTACAAGGATGAAATCGCCCAGATAGATAATTTGAACGCCTTGAAGGAAAAGGTTCTCGCCCGAATGAAAGCTATCAAGATACTGGACAAGAACAGGACCTACTGGGTATCGCTGTTAAGCGACCTTACCGGAAGGATCCCATCCCATGTCTGGTTAACAGGTTTCGTCCAGGCCGGAGCCAAGGATACGGGAAAGAAAAGCGTAATTAAAGGCCAGGAGGCAGAGGATGCCGCTTCCAAAAACACGGTTCTGGAAGGTTACACGTTCTCTTTAAACGCCCTCGCCGCCTTTTTAATACAACTGAACCGCTCGGATTATTTCGACAAACTCAGTATCAGCAGTATCAAGCTCGAGGATGTCGATGACCGGGCCATGTATAACTTTAAGATAAACTGCGAACTCGTCAAAACAGTGGAGCAGGACAAGGATAAAGGATAATCGCCGTCATAAAACGGGATTAAATACCGGTCGTTAACAATCAACGGCGTGGACGGAGATATAAAATGGATTTTAGAGACCCGAAAAATCAAAAATTAGCCATAGTGGTCATCGTTATCATACTTATTGCCTATATATGGTATGATAAGATGTATACTCCCACAAATGTCGAGATTGCCGAGAAATACTCCCAGTATGAAGCTTTATTGACCAAGCTGAACCAGGTCGAGCAAAAAGCCAAAAACCTGGAAAATCTGAAGGCCGAATACAACGACCTTCTTCAATCATACCGGCCCATGGAAACCCTACTGCCGGAAAACCTCGAATTCTCGACCCTGCTCAGTCAGGTGCATGCCTCCGCGCAGGGAAGCGGTTCTGTGGTCTATGAACTTCAACCAGCCGGGATTGTCCCGCAGGAATTCTACCAGGCGCAGGAATATACGGTTAAAATGGCTTCGACATTTCATGACCTGGGGACCTTTTTCGCCTCGGTGTCCAATTTTCCGTTTATCGTCAATATTTCCAAACTGATAATACAGCAGTACGAGGATTTGCCTAAAACCCCAAAATTCAAGGATAAAACCCTGATAGCCGATTTCCGTTTGACCTCCTATACGGCAAAATCCGCCGGAGGCGCGCAAAAGACTGAGGCGCAGAAAGCTGGGGGTAATTAATGATGAATAGATTTGTATTCAACTTATTATCCTTACTCGTAGCGGGTTTGACAGCTTCAGTTCCGGCTTATGGTTACGAAATAATGAATATCGATCTGGCTCGTATCGAGAACATGACCGTAGCCAGTATCTATGCCGACGGCGATGTGGATTTCGAACACAGGATTACCACCGACGGGCAGGTGAAGGTTATTGTCGATTTTAACAATGCTAAACACGCCCTCCCGCAAAAGGATTTCTACGCGTTGCCGTCGAAAACCATTAAATCAATACGCACCAGCCAGTTTTCGCTGGACCCGCTTATAACCCGGGTCGTCTTTGATATCGGCAAACCGATTACCTATACCATAAAGGACGGCGGAGACAAGCTTATAATTAATTTCCCGACCCCTAATGACCCCGACTTTCCGGCATGGGCGGCTATCGCCCCTTCGATTGACTCCGCGGAAGATTCCGCCGATCAACCGGAAGATACCGTAAAGAAGGTAGTCCGCAAATCCGGTGAACCGGCAAAAACTGTCGAAAAAGCTGAAAAGAAAGTTGTCCGCAAGCTTCCACAGCAGAAAGCCGGAAACACCAGGCCAAAACCCAATCAACAGCCCATACAAAGGGGCGAGGTAATTAAAACTAAATATAAACGCACTCGTGTCGTTTATAATAGTAAGGGGACCAGGGATCCGTTTTCGCCCCTCGCCGTAGCCGGCGAAGGTTCAAGGGCGTTCGGGGAAGTGCCGGTCCCGGCCGTTGAGGATTTGAAACTGGTAGGAGTGCTGGTCGAGGAAAATGGAGATAATGTCGCCCTGCTGGAAGACGCCGGCGGCAACGGATTCATGCTGAAATCCGGCGACAAGATAAAAAATGGATGGCTATCAAGAGTTACTAATGATGTGGCATATTTCCAGGTGTCGGAGTTCGGATGGACCCGTACCGTGAGTTTGAAACTTCAAGAGCCCAAAAGCGAAGAATGAGGTGATATAGATGGGGAAATTGAAAATTAAAAAATACGGCGGCGTTCCCCTGTTTTTGGCAATCCTCGCCCTGATAATGACTGTTTCTGTCAGCGGCCAGGAAAAAACCGAACAGCCGGGGAACGACAGAATGATGAAATCGCTTTCTTTATCCAACGCGGATATTCAGGCGGTTCTAACTTATCTCGGCGAGTTTGGGGGCACTAATATCGTTGCCGCTCCATCAGTTCAGGGAAATATATCCCTGAAACTCCGTGATGTAACCTGGCGCAAAGCCCTCGATATTATCATGGAAACCTACGGCTTCACCGCCGTGGAAGGACCCGAATATATCACCGTCATGCCCACCGATGAATACCAGGAAAAACTGGCAAAACAGGATAAATTCCTCTATGACCGCCGCTTGAGGAAGGATGTCCACACCAAAATCGTTCGCATTAGGTACGCCAGCGCTGCAATGCTTGAAGTTCCTATTAAAACCGTCCTCTCCGAAAGGGGAAATATCGATACCGATAAGAGAACTAACAGCTTAATTATACGTGATATCCCGGAATATATCGCCCGCGCCGAATCTTTGATTACATCCCTCGACACCGAAACAAGGCAGATAAAGATTTCCGCGCAACTGCTTGAAGTGGAAACGAGATACTTCCACGAGGTCGGGTTTGACTGGTCTGTTGTCAGCCGCACTAAAATCGATAAACCCGACTACGAAGTCGATCCCGATGAAGATATTATTACCCCGGAATACGGTGTTTCTCAGAATACATCCGGCAGTGTCATCGAAAAAGCCACCAGTTTCCAGTTCAGCAAAATTGTTGATGATGATTTCAATGTCGATGTGCTGGTCGACGCCATCGTCAGCTCCAACAAGGGACGGATACTGGGGCATCCGGAAATTATCACCGTCGACAACCTCGAAGCGAAAATTCAGATGGGACAGAAGATTCCTATCAAGCAGTTCGACGAAGCAGGAAATGTTACCACCAAGTTTTATGATGTCGGTATACAGTTGCGGGTTGTACCCCACATAACCGCCGAAGACCGTATCCTCATGGAACTTCACCCGGAGCGTTCCGATTATTCGTTCGACGCCAATGGTATCGTTATCAATACCCAGAACGCCAATACCAACGTAGTCGTGGATAACGGACAGACTGTGGTTATCGGCGGTTTGACCTCGCAGGAGGACCGCGATATACAGACCGGTATACCGATCCTGAAGGATATTCCCCTGCTCGGTTACCTGTTCCGTTATACCAAGAAGGAAACCAAGAGCCGCGACCTGGTGATTTTCGTAACTCCCCAGATCGTTTCCAAGGAAATGGCTTTGGAAAGCAAGTACGATACAGGTCAGCCCTAAAATTTCTCATAGCCCCCCTTTTGTACCCGGACTGGAGTCAATCTGGTTCGGGTTTTTTATTCCAGGTTCTGAGCAGTAATCACTGTATCTGCTTGTAATACCGTGGGTTATGAAATCCGAGTTGGCGCGCCCGCAGAGGAGACAGCCGGGTGCTTGAATTATTTCCGTTCAGGAACAATTTAAAACCCTCAACAAGTTTTACAATTACAAAGTAATTTAACCGGAATTTAAACGAGGTTTTATTATGTTCAAAAAGTATATTTCGTTTATATTAACAGCGGCAATGCTCATCGCCGTTTCAAGCTACTTCTGGCCGACACACGCCGACAAGCAGGAAAACAATAATAATATGATGATAGAAAGGAACGATTCGAATATGGAAAAAGCTACTTTTGGAGCCGGATGCTTCTGGGGCGTTGAAGCCGCTTTCAGGCAACTGAAAGGCATTGAAAATACCCAGGTTGGATACATGGGCGGCACGGTTGAAAATCCATCCTACCAGGAAGTATGCACCGATAAAACCGGCCATGCCGAGGTGGTGGAAGTAACCTATGACCCCGAAAAAGTGGATTACCGGGCACTACTCAATGTTTTCTGGGAATGCCATGATCCCACCCAGGTCAACCGACAGGGTCCCGATATCGGCGAGCAGTACAGGAGCGCGATATTTTACCATAATGATAAACAGCGGGAATTAGCCGAGAAATCGAAGCAGATGCTCGAAGAAAAGGGCAAATTCTCCAGGCCTGTAGCCACCGTCATAACCGAAGCGCAAACATTTTACCGCGCCGAGGAATACCATCAGCAATATCTCGAGAAAAAAGGGCTTTCCACATGCGGTTTTAAGCCATGATTTGAAAAACAACTATCTTAACTATATGACCTTGTAATGCGGCGTCATGCTCCTTCGCGTGACGCTTTCAATGGATTCCCGTTCTCGATAGCCTCTGGCTATTTCACGGGAATGACATTTGGATTTCCGGCAGGTCCGCTTGTCCGCCGCGGCGGACTGTGGCGGGGGGAGACCTGCCGGGAACAGCCCGTAGGTTGGGTTTTGGATTCTTGACTATTTGATAAACATGCTTATTTTCCCTCGATAAATCGAGGTAAACTAAACATGCCACCCTTCCGTTCCTGTGTGCCCGGCAGATGTCCTCATCTGCCGGGCACACGGCAACCTTAATGTGTTGTCGAGTCTCCGCGCCCGTCAAGTGGATTCCCGTTTGTGGACTGCTGAAAAACACCTATACGCAACATTCCCCTTTCTATCACGTAACTCTTATTAGAACTATTTTCAACTAAACCCTGTTTCGCTGTGGAGGCGCGCAATGGATACACCAAACGAAAACAACCAGACCCGGCAATCCGCTGTCGTACCGCAGAAAGTACGTGATGAGCGGATGTGGGCTATGCTATGCCATATCTCTACTTTCGCCGGATTCGTGGTCCCCTTCGGCAATATAATCGGCCCGCTGGTTATCTGGATGATTAAAAAGGATGAATTCCCGCTTGTTGCCGACCAGGG